>CAIYDX010000402.1 GCA_903925005.1 uncultured Geobacteraceae bacterium | reverse complement strand
CGTCCATATTGATATTGTCTGTATAATACTGTACCCTGCCGTGAAGTCAATCAATCCCGCGAGGAACCCGATGCAGTTGTCACTTCTTGAAACCGCCACCCCTGAAGATACCGCAAGAATACGAGTCGGAGAACTTCGTCGCCAGCTTGAACAGCATAATCGTCTGTACTATGTTCTTGATGCGCCGACGATCTCTGATGCCGAGTATGATGCGCTTTATCGTGAACTGCAGCAGTTGGAGATGCAGTATCCGGGGCTGGTCAGCTCCGATTCGCCAACCCAGAGGGTTGGCGGCGCCGCACTCGATAAATTTTCCTCCGTTACTCATCGCCTCCCCATGCTCTCCCTGGAAAATGCGACCAACGTCGGTGAAATCAGGGAGTTTGATCTGCGTGTCAAAAAGAACCTGGGGCTGCCCACGAAAGATTCGATTTCCTATGTCTGCGAGCCGAAAATGGATGGTCTGGCTGTTGAACTTGTCTATATCGACGGTCTGTTGACGGTAGCCTCAACCCGTGGCGATGGCGTTACCGGCGAGGATGTCACGGAAAACATACGTACCATCCGTTCCCTGCCGTTGCGGCTTTCAGGCGACCGGATTCCACATCTGCTTGAAGTTCGAGGCGAGGTTTTTCTTTCATTGGAGGCTTTCCGGCAGATCAACAGCGAAAAAGAGGAAAATGGCGATGCGCCGTTTGTCAATCCCCGCAACGCCGCAGCCGGTTCACTCCGCCAACTTGACCCGCGCATTACCGCCCGGCGTCCGCTTTCGGTTTACTGTTATGCCCCTGGTGCTGCCGAAGGAACAGCATTCCAGTCACAGCAGGAATTCTTCGAATCAATAGCCGGCTGGGGACTGCCGGTTAATCCTCTGGTACGACCGGCTGCCGGTATCGAGGCTGCTGTGGCATTCTACGAGGAGATGCAGCAGCAACGTGAGTCACTCCCTTATGAAATCGACGGCACTGTTATAAAGGTCGATTCATTTGCCATTCAGCGCGAGCTGGGCGAAAAGAGTCGCTCACCCCGTTGGGCGGTGGCCTGCAAGTTTCCGCCGCGTCAGGCGATAACCGTCGTTGAAGATATCCTTCACTCTGTCGGTAGAACCGGCGTAATCACTCCGGTGGCTCTGCTCAGGCCGGTGGAGATTTCCGGCGTCACGGTTTCCCGCGCCACGCTGCATAATTGGGACGAGATCGCCCTCAAAGACATCCGCATCGGCGACACCGTGGTGGTGGAACGAGCCGGTGACGTCATTCCGGCCGTGGTCAAGGTGCTGACGGACAAGCGGAATGGCTCGGAGAAACCTTCTATTCCCCCGGAACATTGCCCGCAATGCGGCTCGGCGGTGGTACGGATTGCGGATGAGGTGGCGGTGCGCTGCATGGGACTGGCCTGTCCACCCCAGTTCCGTGAGTCGATCATGCACTTTGCTTCGCGAAACGCGATGGACATCGAAGGGTTGGGTGAAAAGTTCATCGAACAGCTCCTGTCGCTGGGGCTGGTGTCGAGTGTTGCCGATCTCTATAGCCTGTCGCGGGACGACCTGATGAAATTCGAGCGGATGGGAGACAGGCTGGCGTCAAACCTTCTGGCTGCCATCGAAAACAGCAAGCAAAGGGCTCTGTGGCGCTTTATCTTTGCCCTCGGCATTCGTCACGTGGGGGAGCGCACCGCCAAGTCTCTGGCTCAGGCCTACGGCAGCTTGGAAAACCTGGAGCGGGCTACTTTCGATGAACTTGTCAGTATCCGTGACATCGGTGCGACGGTGGCGCAAAGCATCCGGACATTTTTTGACAATCAGGGAAACATCGCCGTTATCCGGCGCATGCTGGAGGCTGGCGTAACACCGGCCATTGAACAGAAAAAAGTTGGCGGCAGATTCACCGGAAAGAGTTTCGTTTTTACCGGCGCGCTTTCACGCTTCACCCGTGACGAGGCCCGCATTCTGGTGGAAAACGAAGGTGGCAATGCGGTAGGGTCGGTCTCCAAAAAGACAGATTACGTCGTAGCTGGTGAAGAGGCCGGAAGCAAGCTGGCCAAGGCCAGGGAGCTTGGTGTGACAGTGTTGACCGAGGAAGAGTTCCTGCAGTTACTGGGGCAGGAAGAATGAATACAGAAAAAAATCAAGGAGGCATTCCCATGTCAGATCAGAAATCAGTCACCTGTTCCAAATGTAGCTCGGTATGGCAGAAGCAGGGCACCACAAACTGCTGGAGTAACGATCCGGCCCAGGCGCCTCCCAAACCGGGCAACTGCCCGTCCGATGCCTATGATGATGTCGTGAAGCAATCGTTTGACGAATATCGCGGTGACAGCGTGGACGCGAAGATAGCTTTTGTGGCGGCGCGGGTCGAAGGGCTCTGCTATCAGCCGGTGCCGGGGAGCGATGCCGTTAACGCCCGCTGGACGCGGGTAGAAGATACCATCGCCTTTGCCAAGCTGATGGGGTACAAGAAAATCGGCATGGCGACCTGTATCGGCCTGCTGGATGAGACGGATCGCCTGTCAAAGATTCTGACGGCACAAGGTTTCGAACCGGTCAGCGTCTGCTGCAAGGCTGGGAGTATCGACAAGCTGGAACTGGGACTGGCGGAATCGGACAAAGTAAGACCGGGCACGTTCGAGCCGGCTTGTAATCCTATAGCGCAAGCCGAAATCTGCAACCGGATGGAAACCGATATGAACATCATCGTCGGTCTCTGCGTCGGTCACGACATGCTGTTCAACAAACATTCCAAAGCTCCGGTCACAACCCTGGTAGTCAAGGATCGCGTCACCGGCCACAACCCGATTGCGGTGCTGTACGGACAGAATTTCTACTACAAGCGGCTGCAAAAGCAGATGGTGCTTACAGGCAACGAATAAAGTTGTCCACGAAAAACACGAAAGACACGAACGAAACAGTAAATTTGCAACATTGTCGCGCAACCTGTTCGGTGAGTTACCATTCTGCGGTAATTCAATAAATTTTCGTGTTTTTCGTGGACCAAAAGCCGTTATTTGGATCGTGGGTACTCCCGACACGCGGCGACGAACGTTCCGGCGATCTCCCGGTTGCTGCCGAAGTGGAGATGGATGTAAGAAGCCAGGCAGTTGCGAACCCGGAATCCTTCCGTTCCCAACGTTTCGCCCTGTCGCGATACCCGGTAACAACGCTCGACCTCTTCCGGCATCGTGCCGATCTCGGAGTAGTGGAATTCATGCCCCCGTGCCATGGCACCTTCGGTTCCGATTATGACGCATTCTGTCAGGTCTATTTGCCTGTAGCCAAGTGCCTTGCGGCGCGGCAGCATTCGGCAGCGAACCGGAAAAACCCCGACAAAATCAGCCGCCGCCTGGTTCTCGGATGCGTCAAGACCCTCCGTGAGATAGACAAATCCGCCGCACTCCGCATACACCGGCATATCTCCGGCTACAGCAGCCCGAATTGCTTTTTTCATGTTTCTGTTTTCATCAAGCCGAGCCGCGTACAGCTCCGGATAACCTCCCGGCAGGTAGATGCCGTGGATGCCAGCAGGGAGGGAGGCATCGCTGAGTGGCGAGAAAAAGGCCAGTTCAGCTCCGGCCTCCCGCAGCAGGCGCAGATTGTCCTCATACATGAAGCAAAACGCCGGGTCGCGGGCCACGGCAATGCAAATTCTTTCACCCCATCCCCCTCCTAACCTCCGGGGAGGGACAAAAAGTTCAAAGTTTTCGTTTGTACGCGCTGAATTAGATAGGTTCAAAAAAGTTCCCTCCCCTTCAAGGGGAGGGCTAGGGTGGGGATGGGGTTCTTTCACTTTAACAGAAAGCCCACTCAGCCGATCCAGATCCAGGCAGCGTTCCGCCATATCCGCCAGCTTGTCGATGAAGTCATCGGAGAGCGGGTTGTCCTCGGCTGTTACCAGCCCCAGGTGGCGCGAAGGGATGACCATTGATTCATCGCGGGGGATGCAGCCAAAACAGATGATTTCGGGGCAATGGGTAGTGAGCGCTTCCATGAGCAGTGCGGCATGACGGTCGCTCCCGACGTTGTTGAAGATTACGCCTGCCAGCCTGACCTCCGGATCAAAACCGGCAAAGCCGGTAACCAGTGCCGCGGCGCTGGCCGCCATGCCGCGGGCATTAACAACCAGAACGACCGGCGCTCCGGTTATCGCGGCAATCTGGGCGCTGCTCCCGATACGGCTGGATGCGCCGAAACCGTCGAAAAGTCCCATGACACCTTCAATGACAGCGATTGTCCGATCATTCTGATATGACAGAAAAGTCTGACGCACAAACTCCTCGCCGCACATCCAGTCATCGAGATTAATCGAAGGGCGACCGGTCACGGCGCGATGATAGCCCGGGTCAATAAAATCCGGTCCGCACTTGAAGGGTGCTACCGTTGCTCCGCGCCGGGCCAGTGCCGCCATGATCGCGAGGCTGACCGTAGTTTTACCGCTGCTGCTCTGTGGGGCGGATATCAAAAATCCATTCATTATACTTTACCTCAACGACCTTCTGGCTCCGCCATACTGGAAAAATGCAATCAAATGAAATTCTTCTTTGTCATACCCCTTGGGGAATCCTCCTATCGGCCCTATGGCCCGCAAGGTGCGCACAACTTCTTCGTCCAGTATCCGTGCGCCGGAACTCTCAAGCTGCTGGATGTTGGTGATCTCACCCCGGCGGTTAAAAGTGATACGGACCGGCGTGATCCCTTCGGTCCCCTTCATGGCGGCTTCCTGCGGATAGCGCCAAACACCGTACACCGCCCCCTCGAAGCGACGCAGGAATGAGCCGAACACGATATCATCGCTGTTCAGAAAACGGGTGTCCCCCTCGGCAACGTCGCTTTCAAACTTGCGCCGATAGCTATCTTCCAATTTTGCCAGACGGTTGGCTCCGGGGAACAGGTGCTGTGCGGATGGCGTTTGCTGTGTACGCTGTTCCTTTGGTTTCAGAAGGCTGGCTACTGAAGAGCCGGGAGTGATCGGAACCTGTCCCGCTTCCGGCTGAGATTGCTGCCTGGATGACCTGGCAGTTGGAAACAACGGACGTTCCGTGGATGGCACCGCCTGTTTATCAACTGTCTGGGAATCCCGTTGCGCATTGTCGCGAGGGGCACTCTCCTCCGGAACTCTGGTGCGTTGTTCGGAATGCCGCTTTGTCTCCTGCTGCCGCTGTTCAAAAGTAGGTTTCAATTCAGGCATCGGTTGTAAGTCTATAAAAACCGGCTCTTTTGGGGGCTCTGGCGATGACGTGGGGAAATAATAGAACCCGGCAATCACCCCAAGGTGTAGGGCGATAGAGATGAACAGCAGATAGAGGAACGCTTTTTCGATATATCGATCAGGCATGTGGTTAGGTCGTTTCGATCTGCGGCAATACTGCCGGGATTACAGAATAAGACAACATCATATAGCTGAAGGAACCTGTATCGTCTCCAGCGTGTATTCGCGATGACCGTCGGCCTGGGGACCGGTTTCCTCGCGCAGGAAGGAGAGTATCTCTTTCAGCCTTTCCAGAATATTTTGTTCCCCCTTGGGGAGTTCCCTCGGGTCAAGTTCAAGCGTAACCGTGCTTTGATACTCCGAGGCGCGCAGGTGGTTAAGAAACCGGGTGAGCGGCAGAATTCCATGCCCTGGAAGCAGGTGTTCGCGACCATGGCCATAATCGGAAAAATGGATATTACGAATGCGCCCCGAATCGTAACAGAGAAAAAAATCATTGATGAAGTTTGTTTTTCCCGATCCCATATGAGTACAGTCGAATGTCATGTACAGATTGTGATCCCGGATAAAATTAACCATCCGCTCAGTATTGGATAAAATATTCGGGTTGATCTTCCACTTTCCGACCCATGGCATGTTTTCCATGGTAATGGTCACTTCCCCATTCAGTCCGAACTCTTTCTGGAAATCATGCACACTGTAGAGCCATCTCCAGAATCCGATTTCCAGCTCCATCCAGGATGGGGGGTGGAAATTGACCAGCGGAATGTTGCATTCAGCTGCAAGAGCCACGGAACGCTTGATTGAACCGATGGGCCCGCCCCAACCATCCAGATCCATAAACGGGGCATGGATGGAATGGATCGTGGTTATCTGCTGAAGCGATGTTATGAGCTTGACCGGGTTGATTCCTTGAAAATTCCGGTTGATGATAAGCTCAACCCCGTCGAATCCGGATTCCACTGCCAGCTCGAATATTTTTTGCAGCGGCAGCGTAAAGAGACATCCGGTTGAAAGCGATAATATCATGCTGCACTACTCTCCCATTCCGGAGAAGGTGATCAGGACATGGCGCTGGATTACGGCAACCGATTCCAGGTTTTTTTTCAGTGACTGCAACTGCTCAGCCGTCAATTCGTTCGGATTTATAACTATCGGTCGGTTGGGCGATGCATCGGTCCGGGAGGCATCCTCCAGGCTCAGGCGGAGGGTGTGCAGCTCCCGCCAGGTTTCCAGCATTATTTCCGCCTGCCCGGCATCAAGCTCCCGACGTTTCAACAACTCATGAATCCGTTCGCAATTGCTGGTCGCGGCACTTTTCTTGATCAGAGCCAGCGTTGACAAAGCGGCTGAGAGCGGCAGCAGCCCATGGTTCAGAAGACTAAACTTTCCGCGTTCACTGCCGGTTCGTTCGAGTTTCAATCTTCCCATGAAACCAATACCATTGGAAAGCGAAGTCATCCGCACAATCATATTAGCCAGTGCCGGGCGGTTGCCGCTCAGTATCGTGCTGCTTATCTGTTTTAACTCTCCGGCAAGACCTTCAACCGGGTAAAGCGGATATTGGTCAATAAGGCGGCAAAAATCGATCAGTTTATTATCCGTCAGCGAATGCAGCCCCTCTTCACCGCGCTGTTGCCATTCCGACAAGGTTCCACGCCAGTTCGCATTGCATGGGGTGACAACCGGATCAATTGCCAGCCCGGCATCTTCAAAGCCGGCATGAAGGGTTTGGCAGAACCGGGTGATGTTCCGGATTTGTGAAGCTGTGGCTTCGCCATGAACGAGCAGGATCTGCAACGGGCAGTAGGGTGAATACTCGCAGCGCCCCGCCGGGCCGATTGCGATCAGCGCCATCTCAGGAAGATCATCGGCGCTGATGCCGAGTTTATCGGTGGTCTGCGCAATGATAACGGCGCTTATCTGTCGCAAAAACGTCATGCTCATCTGGTAAAATGCGGATGCTGAGCGAAAACGGCCAAAATGGCGGTACAGATCACCGTAGTAGGCGCCGGTCAACTCGTTCAGTCGGGTTGACGCCGTCGCGGCGACCACCTCCTCGATCAGGCCGTTCAGACGCATCAGGAGGTCCTGATGGGTGGTGATGGCGGTTTCAAGCGCTGCGCAGGTCTCCGAAAAAACCGCTTCAGAGCTGTTGTCATGATCGGAAGCCGCCATCTCCAGCAGCGTCTGCCGATACGCGGCGGTAAAATCTTCAGCCGTTCGCCAGGCGGTTACGCTACCGCCATTTGAAGAGAGCAGGAGAGCCATTATTCTTCAGGGCAATCATGCACATCACGGCTTATAAAGAGCCTGATGGCCGGTGATGGCGGTGCGGTCAGCAATGAGGAGACGATCATCACGATTATGACCAAAGGTGCACCGATAAAAGCTGATGATGTGAATGGCAGCAGGTGCGATATGAATGGCACTGAATTGCCGGCAAACAGGGGAACAAAGCTGATGACCAGTCCGGTCAGCATGCCGCAGATGATGCCGGCGGCATTGGCCCTGGGCCACCATATTCCGAGCAGGAAAGTCGGGAACAAGGTGTTGCCGGCCACTGCAAAGGCAAAAGCGGCAATCTCGGCGATCATTCCCCATGGCTGAAAGGTCAGGGCCATTACAATAACAGCCATAACCAGAAAAAAAACTTTGGCGGCACGGACTTTATCCTGTTCTGAAGCGCCGGGACGAATCAGGCGCGGGTAAATATCAAACGAGAATGAAGCGGAACCGGTCATCAACACTCCGGCTGATGTAGAAAAAGCGGCGCTCATGCCTCCGGCGGCCAGGAGACCGACCGCCCAGAGCGGCAGCCCACCCAGGCCGGCTGCCGAGAGTACGATCATGTCGGCGGCATCGATGTTGCCCATGTTGACGGTCAGGCCGTTGCGAGCTTCAAATAGCCTTGCCAGTACGCCGTACGCCGGAGCCGACCAGTAGATCAGGGCGATAAAGAACAGTCCCCAGACTACCCCCCAGCGTGCATCCCGTATGCCGGGAGCCATGTAGAACCGGGAGAGTACGTGCGGCATTCCGGCGGTGCCGAACATCAGAGTAAAGCAGAGTGCAAGCCATTCGAAGAGAGACGTTCCGGCAAATGGTTCCGACCAGTTAAGGCCGAACTGCTGCTGCAGTTCGCCGATGGCCGCTCCGTAGCCGAACTGTGGCAAAATCCAGAAATAGCCCAGCTTGCGGGTCAACAGCATCAACGGCAGGATGAATGTGGTGATCAGCACGAAATACTGCAGCTTCTGATTGCGGGCCGTTCCCATTATCCCGGAAACTACGACAAATGATACAAACAGTGAGGTTCCAACTACAACCGCCGGGATATAGCCGATACCGAAAAGCCACGAGACCAGCAGCGCGATGCCGCGAAATTGGGCGGCGCAGAAAATAATCATGATGATTATCGAAATCAGCGCCGCCAGGGTGCGGGCTGCGTCGGACTCATAGCGGAAACCGACAAAATCCGGTGCCGTAAATTTACCAAAACGTCTGATTTGCGTGGCGATCAGCACCAGCAGCAGAACATATCCGCCGGTCCATCCCACTATGTAAGTCATGGCAAAATAGCCCTTCAGGTAAAACATGCCGGCCACGCCGAGAAAGCTGGCGGAGCTCATCCAGTTGCTGGCGATGCCCGCTCCGATGCCGATTCGTCCGGTATAGCTGCCGCTCAAATCGTATTCTGAGGCCTGTCTGGAGCGACTGCGCAGCCCGGAAAGGATGAAAAGTGCAAACATGCCGGCTACAATGGCTAACGGCACGAGCTGTACAATTCCGGAGGCCATTTATTCGTCCTCCCCGTCGGCCGGTCTTATGCGAAAACGGAGCGAGCCTTCCTGCGATGGTTCCGTGTGGCGGTCCATCCAGATGTTGAATAGCCCGCAGAGAATGATGAACCAGAGCGGCAGAAGCTGGCCACTCAGCCAGAACTGAATCGGCAGATTGAAAAAGGTAAGCTCTTCGAGCAACAGTGCGGAATAGTTGACTTCCAGAAGATATGCAAAAAGTTGAAAGCCGACAATGGCTATCAGCCACCCCGACAGGACAAGTTTGATGACGCGAACCTCGCCCCGCATTGAAGCGCCGCGCGGCCTGAAAAAGCTGGGATCGGTATGTGAAGAAGTCTCATTCATGATGTCTCCCAACCAATAATCCTTATATCTTCCGGTAGTGAACGTAGTAAATCGGCTGTCCCATATCCAGAAAACGGCGCATGTATTTTGAAACCGGATACCCTTCCAGATTATGACGGAATGTATCCGGAGCAAGCTGATTGACGAATCCGGTTTGAACCGCCATGAACTCGGCGACATCCAGGCCGTAATCGACAAAATCGGTGGCGAAGTACAAATCGGCGTCCGGTCGCATAAAGTTCGACAGATAGCTGACGAAATCGGAATTGACCAGGCGTCTCTTTCTGTGGCGCAGTTTGGGCCAGGGATCGGGGCAGTTGATGACTACCATTCGCAGTGTTCCCGCCGGAATGCAGGCTTCGATGAAACTGCGCGCTTCGGCCCTCAGTACACGCACATTAGTCAGCCCGGCCTTGTCGATCCGTTTGCAGGTTTTTATGCACCCTTTGTTGTAGAAATCAAGGGCGATAAAATTAAGGTCGGGGTGCAGAACCGCCATCTGTACGACAAAATCACCGACGCCGCAGCCGATTTCCAGCGCCAGGGGGTTGTTGTTGCCAAATATCCCGCTCCAAATCGGAGATGGATCATTATCCTCCCACGGGAGAAAGGTGGGGGATGTGTTAGGGATCAGCATGAAATGGTCCTTGTGTAAAATTATGCAACTGTAACATATCTTGCGTGCCTGCGGGAGTGATTTTTCACAGGCATATGCCGTGCCGGATGCATCAGATTTCTCTCTGTTCTCATGCAGACAAGTATATTGATGATACCGTGTGTTAAACAAAGTACTTGATACTCTGACTGGATCGATTACAATATCTCTTTCTTGATTTGATGTTTAGGAGGATTTCTTAGTGAGCATATCAACGTATCTTCTTGTCTTTGGATCCGGACTGATAGCCGGTATGATGATTCTGTATGTCGCCCAAAAGATCAGTTCCGGAGAAAGTTTTGATATTATCGGGTCAATACGACAACTGTTTTCACTGGCGGCCCGGATTTGCAGCAAGCGGTCAGGTGTCGAGGGGCGCCCGGAGGAGGAGGGGGATGAGACGGCTGATCAGCTTCATGCGGTTGATCAGCGCGAACAGGATCTGTACGATTCCGCGCAAACGATCAGAAGTATCCTTTTGATTATGGCGATGCACATTCAACGGGCGGACAAGGCGGCCAGCGATTCTTCGCTGGTGCTTGGGGATGTGAAAAGTTCCGTGAACAGTATAGACCCAACGGCTGACTTGAGCGAGGCGCATTCTCTTTTGTTGAAGGAGATTGACCATGTGATTTCAAGAAACAATACCTTGAAGGGAGAGCTGACCAAATCTCGTGAGGCACTGCTGGAACAGCAGCGCCAGATCGAGACTCTGCGCACGGCGGTAAGGATTGACGGTTTGACACATTTGGCAAATCGAAGCTATTTCGATGAAAAGCTGAATGAGATGATCGCATTACACAAACGGTACGGCGAGCCGTTTTCTTTATTGATGATCGACCTTGATAACTTCAAGGTTGTTAATGATACGCACGGCCATCTGGCCGGCGACCGGATTTTGAAGGGGGTTGCGTTGAAAATCAAGGCTTCACTCCGGGGAAGTGATTTTTTTGCCCGTTTCGGTGGCGATGAATATGCCCTCATTCTTGTTAAAAGCGACGCCGTTGCGGCAACGGAAGTCGCCTGGAAGCTGTGCGAGGAGGTGCGGGGAAGCCGTTTTCATCTCGATGGCGCCAAGCTCACAATGACTCTATCGATCGGAGTTGCCGAAGTAACGGGGAAAGACAGCGATGAAACGCTGCTGAAACGCGCCGATATTGCCCTGTATCGTGCAAAAGCAGCTGGACGAAACGGTGTCTGCAACTGATACGTTCTGATATTGGAGCAATATAAATAGAGTAATCCTGATCTCCGCAACCGGACGATCATGTCTGCGGGCAATAATATCCTTCATAATATACCTTATTTTTTGACTTCCAGCCCTCTCCTATGCTACAAATATACACTTTATTGTTAGCTGTCCTGTTCGTCAGGGCTTGTAAAATAAAATAGATCGGGAATCAATCCAGGAGGTATTCAGTCATGTTCAAGGGAAGTATTGTAGCAATAGTGACGCCATTTAAAAACGGCGCGGTTGACGAGCAGAAGCTGCGTGAACTGGTGGATTTCCAGATCGAGAACGGCACCGACGCGATCGTTGCCTGCGGCACCACCGGCGAGTCTTCCACGCTGGATAACGAAGAGCATATGGATGTGATCCGGATTGTTTTCGAGCAGGCTAAGGGACGCGTCCCGGTTATCGCCGGCACCGGTTCCAACTCCACCGCCGAAGCCATCAACCTTACCCGCGAAGCGAAAGAGATGGGCGTGGCCGGTGTGCTGCTGGTGACCCCCTACTACAACAAGCCGACCCAGGAAGGGTTGTATCGTCACTACACCGCCATTGCCGATGCCGTTGATATCCCCCAGATCCTCTACAACGTACCGGGACGCACCGGCGTCAATCTGCTTCCCGAGACCGTGGCCCGTCTGGCTCCGCACAAAAATATCGTCGCGATCAAGGAGGCGACCGGCTCCCTGCAGCAGGCATCCGAAATCCTGGCGCTCTGCGGCAGCCAGATTGACGTTTTCTCCGGTGACGACTTCATCACTTTCCCGATGATGGCCTGCGGCGCCAAGGGGATCATCTCGGTGTTGGCCAACATTATGCCCAAAGCGGTCGGGGATTTGACCGACGCTTTCTTTGCCGGTGATCTGGAAAAAGCCCGCGAGCTGCATCTGGGCACCCTGAAGATCGGCAATGCCATGTTCATGGAGTCCAACCCGATTCCGGTCAAGACCGCTCTCGGGCTGATGGGCAAGTGTTCCGACGAGGTGCGCTTGCCGCTCTGCGAAATGAGCGCGGGGAACAAGGAGAAGCTGGCAGCCATTATGAAAGAGTACAAGCTGATCTAGGAAGCGCGCTTTTTTCGCCATCTCGGCGTTGCCTTCGTCATCGCTTGTGCGGCGTAGCGCTGCTACGCCTCCGCGCTCTTCCTCGGCGCCTTGATATGACAAAAAAATCGCACTTCCATCTGTAGTGATATAAAAAAACGGAGAATCTCTATGATTAAAGTAGCCGTGTGCGGCGCTGCGGGGCGGATGGGACAGCGCATCATCACTTCCATTATTGAAGCTGAAGGGGTCGAATTCTGTGCCGCTCTGGAACGTCCGGGGCATCCCCAGATCGGGGAGGACGCCGGGCTTCTGGCCGGGTGCGGCAAGAGTGGTGTCCTGATCACCGACAGCTTGAATGCGGTTGTCGCCGCCTGTGACGTGCTGATCGATTTCACATCACCCAAAGTTTCGCTTAAAAATCTGGAAGTGTGCGCCCTGCAGAAGAAGGCGATCGTGATCGGTTCCACCGGCTTCACCCCCGAGGAGCGCGCGCTGGCAGCCGAACTGGCCAAGGATATCCCGGCGGTACTGGCGCCCAACATGTCGGTGGGGGTCAACGTCTGCTTCAAGGTTTTGAAAGATGTCGCAAAAACTCTCGGCGATGATTTTGACGTCGAGATCGTCGAACTGCACCACAACAAGAAAAAAGACTCACCGTCAGGAACTGCCGTGCGCATGGGCGAGGTCGTTGCTGAAGCGCTGGGGCGGGACTACAACAAGGTGGCCAACTACCACCGCGAAGGGATCTGCGGCGAGCGGACCAAGGAAGAAATCGGCATGCAGACGGTTCGGGGCGGCGACATCGTCGGCGAGCACACCGTCTACTTCATCGGCATGGGGGAGCGGATCGAAATTTCGCACCGCGCCATGACCCGCGACATGTTTTCGCGCGGTTCCGTGCGTGCGGCGAAATGGGTAGTCGGCAAGACGCCGGGGCTGTATGACATGCAGGATGTGTTGGGGTTGAAGTAGGTTTGAGAGGAGGAAGTGTGCATGGCGACTACGTATCGTGAAAAAATAATTGCTGAGATAAACTCTTGCCCCGACTCAATTATGCCTGAACTATATAAATGGGTTCATAAACTTAAAAATGAGGTCATTGTTATTGCTAAAGAGCAGATACTTCCATCTTCAAAAACAAAAAAACGGGCAAAATGGGATAATGACTCTATTTTAGGGATTATCGGAATGTGTGAAAGTAATTCCGGGGATGGTTCATTAAAGCATGATCAGTGTCTTTACGGTGTTCACCGGCGGTGACAACCTTTGTCGATACAAGTGCCTGGATAGCGCTCACCGACAGACGTGATACCTACCATCAAGAAGCAGTTGCTATTCAGAAACAATTTCAGTCTGTCAATACCCGCCTTGTTACATCTACCTATGTCATCAGCGAAACAATAACTTGGCTACGCTATAACCTGGGACATACTGTTGCTATGGATTTTGGTAACAGAATATTGGCAAGCGGTGTCGTTACAATTAAAGACATTGATGATGCCCATTTTGCCAAAGCATTTGAACTGTTTAAAAAGTTCGAAGACCAAGCATTCAGTTTTACTGATTGCACCTCATTTGCTTTGATGAAGTCTTTAAAGCTGAAGCAAGCCTTTACCTTTGATGGTCATTTTTCGACAATGGGATTTATTCTGATCAAATAGCAATTTATTACGCAATAAGGAGAAAAGTAAGTAATGGCAAAAATCAACGACAACTATCTGAAACTCAAAGCCGGTTACCTGTTCCCCGAGATCGGCCGCCGCGTGCGCGCCTTTGCCGAAGCCAATCCGACCGCAAAGGTCATCCGTCTCGGCATCGGCGATGTTACCCGCCCGCTGGCTCCGGCTGTACTGAAAGCCTTCCACGACGCCGTGGACGATCTGGCTACTACCGACAAGTTCGCCGGCTACGGCCCGGAGCAGGGGTATGACTGGCTGATCAACGCCATTATCGAGAAATCCTACAAACCGCTGGGCGTGTCACTGAAAACAGAAGAGATGTTCATCTCCGACGGTTCCAAGTGCGACTGCGCCAACATCCTCGACATCTTTGCGATGGACAACGTCGTCGCGATCGGCGACCCGGTCTATCCGGTCTACAACGACACTAACGTGATGATCGGCCGTACCGGCGATGCCGACGACAAGGGGTATTACAAAGGGATCGTCTACATGCCGTGCAACGAAGCCAGCGGCTTCATCCCGGCGCTGCCGACCGGGAAGGTGGATATCATCTATCTCTGCTTCCCCAACAACCCGACCGGCGTGGTGGCCTCCAAGGCCGAGCTGAAGAAATGGGTTGATTACGCTAACGCCAACGACGCGGTGATCTTCTTCGACGCCGCCTACGAGGCGTTCATCACCGATCCCGCAATCCCGCATTCAATTTACGAGATCGAAGGTGCCAAGAAGTGTGCCATCGAGTTCCGTTCGTTCTCCAAGACCGCCGGCTTCACCGGCGTCCGCTGCGGCCTGGTGGTCGTGCCTGAAGAGGTAATGGGCACCACGACCAGCGGCGAGAAATACAGCTTTAACAAGCTCTGGCTGCGCCGCACCACCACCAAGTTCAACGGCGCTTCCTACCCGGTCCAGCGTGCCGCTGCCGCGGTCTACAGCGACGAAGGGTGGGCAGAGACCAAAGAGGTCATCGATTATTACATGGAGAACGCCCGCATCATCCGTGAAGGTTTGAAGGAAGCCGGTGTTACCTGTTTCGGCGGCGTTAACGCCCCATACATCTGGCTCAAGACGCCGGGCAACCTGACCAGTTGGGAGTTCTTTGACAAGCTGCTGACCGAATGCAACGTGGTCGGAACGCCCGGTTCCGGTTTCGGTCCGAGCGGGGAAGGGTACTTCCGGTTGTCGGCCTTCGGCCATCGCGAGAATGTGATTGAGGCGGTGGAACGCATCAAGAAAAATCTCAAGTAGGATTGATGAAAGGCGGCCGACAAGGCCGCCTTTGCTCTTTCCATGCTTGTAATTTCCCTACCAGTTGAGCAACAATACGAACATGAACATTCTTTCCTCCCATAACGACACGACCGTCCGCTGCTCCGTTCAGAAACCGCCGGAAACGGCAAACGCGGCATGACGGTACTCCCGTGGCAAACTGGAACCACACCTCTGATGCTGGCGCCGATGCAGGGGCTGACCAACCGGGCCTTGCGCGCTTATTTTATCGAACATGTCCGGCCCGACGTCATCTTTACCGAGTTCATGCGCGTCAATACTGCACCGGCGGGAGCGGGGCTTACCGCTGTTGACCTGCGGGATGTCGCCTCTGAGCAGGACGGGGTGCCGCTGGTGGTGCAGTTGGTGGGGCATGAGCGGGAGGCGCTGGTCTTGGCGGTCCGGGTCGCGCAGGAGGCCGGTGCTGCACATATCAACCTCAATATGGGATGCCCCTATGGCCGGATGGGGGGCGGCCTGACCGGTGGGGGGATGCTCCGCTGTCCGGACAATCTTGCGGAGGTCATCCCCGCCCTGCGGGAGGTTATCTCCGGTTCTTTCTCCGTCAAGATCCGGACCGGGTACGATGATCCGGACCAGATCCTGTCGCTGCTGCCGCTCTTTGAATCGAGCGGGGTGGATTTCCTGGTGCTGCACCCTAGAACCGTGGTTCAGAAGTACAACGGAGTAGCCGACCATGGGGCGACCGCCCGGGTGGTGCGGGAGACCCGGCTGCCGGTGATTGCCAACGGGGATATCCGGAGCGCTGCCGATGGCGGACGGGTGCTGAGCGAAACCGGCGCTGCCGGGCTGATGCTGGGGCGGGGGGCGATTGCCGATCCGCGGCTGTTCCTACGCCTGCGCGGATTGGTGAACCCCGAGCCAGGCCGGGAAGAGCGAAGAGGAGAGCTTGACCACTATCTGAGGGAGATGCTGATCCGTTACGGCCAGCTGTTCTGCGGCGATACGCAGGTGCTGAATAAGATCAAGGAGATTATCGCGTACCTGGATGATCCGGAGCTGGCAAAACTGCTCAAGGAGCTGCGGCGGGCCAAAACTGTGCGAGCGTTCGAAGCCGCTCTGCACTGGCTCTGCTAAGCGAGGCAGCCTGTCTCAAGTAAAAAGAGGCCAAGGGACGCATACCCCTTGGCCTCTTCTGTCTACGTGAGATTATTGATCAATTACAGTTTCACATCCAGCTCATTCTCGACAATCTGCTCACGAAGCTGCTTCTTTCTGATCAGAACCAGCTCGGAACTGCGCGTTCTCATTACGGCTGGCGGCTTGCGGTGTGAGTTGTAGTTTTCCGGCGACATACTCTCGGAGTAGGCTCCCGTGCCGCCGATCACGACATAGTCACCGATTTCCGGTTCGGCAATCAGCACCGGCACGATGTTGCCGTCGCCGTCCAGGCGCACCGAATCACCGCTTTCGCAGCAGCGCCCCACGATTCCGAACGACTTTAACGCGGCCGTTGGCTTGCTGTCATACTCGCTGGAAAGCAGCGTACCGTCCTGACGCACAATGGCGATGGGATGTTCGGAACCGTACAGCAGCGGGCGCGTCAGCAGTTCCATGCCGCCGTCAACGATCAGGAAGTTCAGCTCGTTGGTCAGCTTTTTGTCGATAATTTTGGTGATGATATGGCCTGAGTTGGCCACCACATAGGTTCCCGGCTCGACTTCCATCTGCAGTTCGCGGCCGGTTGCCTCCTTGAACTCCGTTATCCGCTGCGCAGCATAGGCTCCCAGAGACGTGATGTCGGCCTGTTTTTCTCCCGGCATCCTGGCGACCTTGAGCCCCCCGCCGAAGCTTACTGTGGTGGCATCCGGGAAATAGGTACGCACAAAGCCCAGTTCACGGTCGATGTTCTGGCGCCATTTTTCAGGGTCGCCGCCCGAGCCGATATGGACATGAACCTGGGTGAAGCGTAGCCCCAGTTTGTCAGCCAGGTCCTTTACCGTGGGGACGTCGTTTAAGTGTACGCCGAAGCAGGAATATTCGCTGCCGGTATCGCGGGTGGCGCTTTCACCGCCGCCGGTGGCTCCCGGATGGACCCTGATGGACAGGTCCAGTTTGATGCTTTTGGCAAAGTCGGCAATCAGTTGAAACTGCGTCATGGAGCAGACGTTGTACTTGAGGCCCGCTTTGATCATCTCCTCCACTTCCGTGCGTTCCTCTCCGGATGGAACCTCCTGGGTCGTCAGCATCATCCGGGCATACGGCACCCCGGCGGCAAAAGCACGGGCCGCTTCATTAAGTGACGAGCAATCCAGATCCAGTCCTTTATTGGTGACGACACGCAATACCGTACGATCCGAGTTCGCCTTCATGGCGTATCGAACATGCAGGCCGAACGCATTCGGCATGTTCAGCAGCTGTTCACAGCTGTTTTCTATGTATTCCTGATCATGCAGATATACGGGTGTTCCCCACTGATCTGCTATTTTCGGGATGAGTGTTGCGTCCAGTTTGGTCGGACCAAAGTGTTTCATTGTCATTCTATCAACCTCACAAATTTGATATGACCCCGCATTCTCCGACCCCATCAGGGCAACGTGAAGAGGGTTATTCTTCTATGTAACATTTTCGGACGGTTCGGTGCAACATCTCTCTGGAAGTTTGTTGCATGCTGTTCATTTGTAAGCTGTTCGGCAACATTTGTCATATAACGGTTTTGTTTTTCCGGCTGAAGGTATTTTGCACATCCAAGTTGAAAATACCAAATAAAAAGGCCGCAGGGTCTCTGTGGCCTTTTGACTGTGCTTCTTAAACATTGACACTATCAAGTATTTAAGTAATATAAATGGGTGTTAAGTCAGCATTACAAGGCCAAATGAATATAAGACAATAAAGTGAGAGCCGTGCATCAAGAGAGGATTTAAAAATGAAATATCTGATAGCAGTTGTGTTGCTATTTGCCATGGATATTTCTTTGGAAGCAAATGCAACCGAGCAAAAGACGGTATTCTGTGCTCAAACTTATAAATATGCCCAATATGAACCTGATTGTGCTGCGAAATGTGGGGACTGCGGACTTCAAAATCTGCTGTCAGAAGGGTGGATAGTTGTCTTAAAAACTCCTAAAGAAATTATAAAAGAGGAGTGGTGGAGCGGTGGCGGCATTAACTTTGGTTGCACATGCATCGGTACTCAGTATGTGTTATCGAAGGGAGAAAAAAAGGTGGGAGTTACCAATAATACAGATAAGACCGCTGAACTATTGAAGAACGAAATCGAACTCCTAAAAAAAGAGAATGAAATGCTAAAGCAGAAAATCAAGGTAAAGATTAAGAAAAAGGTGAAGAAAAGGGCTAAGAAAAAGATAACCGTAGAGTAGTATGAACCAGGAAAGATGAATGAGAATATTGGTTCTCCGGGCGGAATTCCGGGGGCACCATACTTGGTATAAAGGGCGGCCGATTGGCCGCCCTTTATACTGTTGTAACCCGAATGATGCGACCCTACCCGTTTCCTCATCTGGTGAGGATCTTGGCTTACTTGGGGGGATATGGCAACTGATGCTTAGGGGAGCATTTCTCCGGTCATGATCAGGCTGTAATAGAGGTAGACTCCGACCTCTATTACGAAGATGCTCCGTACCAGATCCATAAAACCTTTCCACAACGGATTCGATGCGTCCATGGTGACCTCCAATCTGAAGACGATATATAGGACAAAAAGTCTTTGATTGGTGTTATCGCATAAACAATACCAAAATTAATAACTTGCTCTGAATGCAGTAACTACGGGATTTGAGCGCCGGTGCCACGACTGGATGTCGTTTTCGGAGCCTGCAAAATATGCATGTTGACGTTGCGGGTGATTGATTTTGCGGCAGTTATTGAGAGATGATAGGGAATAGGTTGCTTTTGTTTCGCTAGGTTTTTCATGTCGACATCGCTTTGTCAACAGGAATAACAATACTCTCCGCAGTACGTGCAGAACTTGATATAATAGCAGAAAGTGATATGGAGGTTTTCTGTGTCAAAGGAGCGGGCATCATGTGGCGCATCCTATTCATTCTATCCATCCTGCTGACTGCAATCACTGCAGCAGGCGCCGCGACTGACGATCCCTTCCCGGCGGCTGCTTCATCCTATCTCCTCAAAATCGACGGAGAAACCGTTTGGACTCATCGCCCGGAGCGGCGGCTCGCCCCCGCAAGCCTTACCAAGATCATGACCGCGCTGCTGGTCCTGGAGCGGGTGCCTCTGGACAGGGTGGTGACAGTGAGCAGCGGAGCTGCTACGGAGAGCAGATCGCGCATCGGACTGCACAAGGGTGACAAAATGACGGTTGGTAATCTGCTCGCCGCCACGCTGATCTTCTCGGCCAACGATGCCTGCCGCGCCCTGGCCGATCATGTGGGGGGCGACAAGGAGCGATTCGCCACCCTAATGAATGCACGGGCTAAAAAACTGGGGCTTAACGACAGCCACTTCAGCAATCCCTGCGGACATGACGAGCCACGCCACTATTCCACCGCTCATGACCTGGCCATCCTTGCCGAGACCGCGCTCGCAAACCGGACCTTCAGAGAGCTGGTCTCCCGGCAGCAACAGCAGATCAGGACCGTGGACGGAAAACGGCGCTTCAATATCCGGAACAGGAATCATCTGCTTGGCCGCTACCCCGGAACAGCCGGGGTCAAGACCGGTTACACCCCTGGTGCGGGAGGATGTCTCGTTGCCCTGGCGGAACGGGAGGGGACGCGCGTACTTCTGGTCATGCTGCATACCAGCAACCGCTGGCATGATGCCGCAGCCATGCTGGATCTGGCATTTGTCCGGAAAGGAAAGGTCCCTTTCGCGAACAGTAGCTCTGCTGAATTACGGAGAATTGGCAACGAGGAATAGGGAACTGAAGAAATCGAGTATCAAGAAAGTAAACGGTCCCGTTGACTTTCTCTATCAGAGTGGCGACTCGCCGATGATCCGCACCCGGGGGCCGTTCTTCAGCCAGGTGAATTTACCGCTGTCCTTCTTTGTTCCAACAACCCATTCGTAAAGAGTGCGGGCATCCTGGAGCTGGGGCTGCCGGGAGAACTGGTAGTATTTCTGCTGCATCTCCTCATCGTAGAGGCCGACGCAGCCGTGCGATGCAGGGAAACCGGGCAGGTCTCGGCCATGAAGCCAGAAATCTACTCCGTGGTCGTTGATGAAAAAGCGCAGCGCATAGTGCATTGGGTAAAAGGTGTCGGTCTTTTCGATCTTGTAAAGCGATGACCGGTGTCGGCTGCTGAAACCGTCGATCCGAAAATCGCCGATGGGGGTCCGGTGCACATGGTCGCCGGAGGCAATAGGAAAAGAGAAGACCATCTCGCCATTTTCGTAGGCACCGAGGAACTGTTCGAACATATCCACCAGGATGAATTTCTCTTCCTGGGCGGCTTTGGGGTAGGTGTCGGGAAGTGGGGAATACTCTTCGATGTCATCCAAGTTTCTGGGGACCTTGATGGAAACCCCGGCGGTCAGATGGCGCCGGTCGATCCGGTTGAAGCGGAGCACGTCCAGCCAGCGGTCGCCAAAGAGCATCTCCGCCGTTTCCCCCTTTTTGATCTTGCGGCAATCCCAGGCAATGCCCGCATCGCTCGGATGGACGATGCTGCAAACATTAGATATCTTTCGCGATTCTCCCCGAGCTGTTATCGGGGACATGGCAGTGAGGATCAAGAAAAGTGAGATGATTCGGAGGGTCGGCATTCTATTTCACCAGGTTCTAATCTTTCCAGAGTCGATGTGGACAAAGCCGGCACCCGGATAGTAACCGACTCCCCCCAACTGCAGGGCGATGGCTGTATGCCTGACCTTGTCGAGAGGGACGCCGGGGATGGCGATGTCAATAGCCTGACCGAGGCGGTGGAGGCTGTGTCTGGCTACATGCCGGCCGTTTTGCACCAGAAACGAGTTGTAGGAAGGAGAACGGTAACCGGAGATTATATGAATCTCGTTTCCTCCCCCAAGCTTCTTGTCGACAAGGTTGAGATATTCGATTGCATTGATATCCATGATGGTTATCTGGTTGGTGTAATGGCACCGCATGATCCAGTTTATTGCATGCAGGGCATCAAGATCATACGATCCACCCGGTCTCCGGAATTTAACGGAGAGCCTGTCGTTTGTGTGGAAGTTGAAAAGTGTAAGTGCCCCGGTGTCGTAAAAAAGTGATTTTGCGAATGATGTCCTGCTCCCGCTAAAGGTCGCTGCACCTGCCACTGCCAATTGAAGAAATGTCCGTCGGTTGATTTTTTTTGTAAACAAGCAGAATACTCCGTTTTCAGTATTCCCCCTTTATCATTGCATAAAAACAGCCTGTTTTTACCAGTCAACTGTCGACCATGTCAACTCAATTACCTTTAACAATGTCGACCGGAATGTCTCAACCCATTGATGGACCTTGTTTCAGGGAGGAATCAGCCGCAGTTACGCACAACGTGCAAGATTGTTGAGAGATGCGGGGCAAAGGTGTATAATCTTGTGTGGGGGGATGCTTGCCTGAAGTATAAATCAGTGACTAATTCCAATTCCAAATCAAAGCGCTATCATCGTTGGCTCGTCTTCGGCACCTCAACGTACTGATTAGTACGCCTCGGCGCCTCAATCCTCGCCGCCTTGATTTCATCTTTGATTTGAAATTGGTATAACAAGGGGGCCGGTATGAAGCTGCAAAAGCCCCCTTTTACGAAATTTATATTATTAACTCTGGTGGTAGCTATGGTATCAAACGTTACGGCAGCTTCGCAACCGTTACTTCCTTCCTGTCCCTTGTCGCCCAATTGCGTCTCAAGTCTTGCCGCAGACAGTCATTTTATCGAACCGCTGCGTTTTACCGGTGCCGCCGAGGCTGCCTTTGCCCGCCTGCGCACTATCCTGGCCGGTCGCCCCGACACCCGGATCGTTGCTGCCACCGCCTCGGCCATTCAGGTCGAATTCAGGACCTTTCTCGGCTTTGTAGATGACGGTCTACTGGCTCTGGATACCTCCGCCGGCGTCATTCACATTCGCTCCGCTGCCCGTATCGGCTATTGGGATATGGGAAAAAACCGCAGGCGCATGGAGGAGATCCGGCGGTTTTTTCAGCAGTAACAGCTTATTCTGCGGGTTTTTGACAGGCCGGATTCACCTGCCATAGTGCCAATGTAGCTCCGGTCGGGTCTGTGATGACACTGAACCAGCCGACGCCCGGAATCTCGGTGACCTCCTTGCAGATCGTCGCGCCGAGAGTCCGGGCCTTCTCGGTGGCGACAGCCGCATTTTCCACATAAACATAGGCCATCCAGTAGGATGGTGAATCGGGTTGAACGGTTTTCATCATGCCGCCGCCGGTTCCTTCGCCCACATTAATCAAGGTGTAGTCCATCCCTGGAATATCTTCAAGTTTCCAATCGAACAGCCCTGTATAAAACTCCTTTGCTTTGGCAATGTCGGTGGTCATCAGCTCAACATGTACAAATGGATTTGCCATGATACGATCTCCTTTTCTTCCGTAATTTGGTGCACTGCATTTATTATACACCGTCATCGAAAAAATGCTTTGTGAAGAATTCAAGTTAAATACTGGCAAAACGATCAAATATCGGCCGATTGTAGGTGGATGTTCCGGGCATGATAGTGTATATAAATAGTCTCTGGCCCTGCGCGGAAAGTATCTTTAACGCGAGGAGCGTACATTAACCGATGGAGACTATATATGAACGTAGACTTACCCTTGCTGAAAAACCTGATTCACAAACGAAACGATGAAATTGAAAAGAGTGTTGCCGGGACCGGCTATCTGGCAAGAACAGTCATCGGTGTCGGCACCTTTTTGCTCGATAACGAAGGTGACATCGATCTGCTGTCCGCTAAGCAGAGGGTTGTCTTTGATAAATTTCTTCTGCCGCTGTTGCATGCGCCTCGCCGGTAGCGCCCTTAAAATTGAGCAAACCCGATTCATTCAGGAACTCGCCGCAATAAATTCCAGCGCATAGCGCCGTATGCCCGGCATGAATCTGCCAAAATCATAGCGCAAACCATCGTAGTTCCGCTCCAGCTCTGCCTCGCCGCCAGCCAGCGGGTTCTTCCGGACAACTCTTCGCGACATCCTCTCCAATGCGCTGCCGATGCCGCTCACCTCGCCATAGGAGGGGAGAAGCTCTTCGAAAATTACCGGCATTACCTTTTGGAGACGTTCGGGCAATTCGCCGTACTGCTGTTCGATGATTGATCTGGTTCTGGCAAGATACCGGTCAAGCGGTTCATCCGACCATTTGTGCCACTCCATCACCAGAAAATGATCGTAGAACAGATCAACCAGCACTCCGCGATACAGTCCGTAGCGGTGGTCAAGACGCCGTCTGCTCTGCTGGAACAGGTCGTCGCGGCTGGCGAAAGAGTCTATCCTGCGGTGCAGGTTGATCCCCAGCTCGATTCGCTCGGGGAACCGGTCGGCCAGCGGACCCTTGACAAAATCGCCCATGAAGTTGCCGACCAGAATCTGTTCGTCTGCGCCTGAGAGCAGCATGTGGAAGAGAAAGTTCATAGGATTGGTGGGCGGATCAGGAAGCTGTGGCGCACCGTGGACGATGTCATCCTGGAACGGTTAAAGGTACGCTCGACGAACGTTAGCCAAGTACCTGCGGCAACCTTGTCACGCCCGGCCAGGAGGTGCGGAGCATCACTCCAGAACCGGGACGAGACGGTAGGGCGATCGCGGAACTCATCTCGGTTTGCGCCCAGGATCAGGTGGTAGACGGGATGGCAGTCATAGGCAAAGACGATCAGGCACATGGTAAAACCTCATGGCGGCTACAACTTCATTGTAGCACAAATATACTCCTGTCAGGCTACTCTTGCCTTTGCCGGAGTACGTAAGTGGTTAATCGCGACATCCGAAAAGATGTAGCAGCGAAGCACGATCCATCCTGCAAAAGCTCCATTCACTATTACTGCCGCCAAAAAAAACAATCTCAGCTTTCCAAACCGACGTAATCATCCGTTATAATCATCGTTTAGTAGGTGTTTCCTACAATAGATAATCCTGGAGTTTTACTATATATTTTAATTTTATTAATGTTACGGCTTAGTGTGTTGAACTAGCAATATGATTATACAATCACAGACCTCTTCTTTTTAAAGCTACAATCAGATCTGTGTGAACTTCGTCTTGTTCGAGCCAACAAAGGGAGTGCCGGCATTGATGGCATAGCCTTCGAGGCTATCGGGGAAAGCGAAGGGATAATCACCGGAGCATTAACAGAAATGAACAACCCCGCAGCAAGCTGCGAGGAATTTGTCCCGCAGAGATTAAAAGTAAACCCCGTAATTCGGAGCGTGGAAGCATGATAGCTAAAGACAGACCATCGATCTTGGTAGTTGACGACACACCACACAACTTGAGTACGATGTCAAACTTGCTGAAGGATCAATACCAAGTCAAAGTTTCCAATAATGGCGCCCGTGCTCTGGAACTGGCGAATGGAGCGCCACCCGATCAGATCTTGCTGGATATCATGATGCCGGAAATGGACGGTTTTGAAGTCTGTCGTATTTTGAAATCTGACCCGTTGACGATGCGCATACCGGTCATTTTTCTTACCGCTAAGACTTCCATGGAAGATGAAGAAGAGGGGTTGTTGATGGGGGCTGTGGACTTTATTCATAAGCCCTTTAGCCCGTCAATTGTGCTTGCCCGTATCAAAACCCAACTGCAGATCAAAGCCTGGCAGGATTTTCTACAGGATCAGAATGCATGGCTAAAAGAGGAAGTGGAGCGTCGCCTTTCCGAGGTTAGCCGTTTGCAGGAATCGTCCATTCTGGTCATGGTTTCATTAGCAGAATTTCGTGACGCGTGTACCGGTAATCATATCCGACGTACCCAGGGATATACACGTGTGCTAGCTGAGCAACTGGCGCTGTCTCCCAAACACGCGGGGTATCTGTCTGTGCCACAAATTGAACTTATTTCCAAATCGGCACCGCTACACGACATCGGTAAAATTGCCATTCCCGATCAAATTCTCCTCAAAGCTGGTAAACTTACGCAGGATGAATTCGATGTCATAAAAACTCATGCGTCACGCGGTCATGATATGTTGCGAACAGCGGGCGGCTATATGGGCGAAAAAGGCGATTTCCTTACAATGGCCATGGATATTTCCCATTGTCACCATGAAAAATGGGATGGCACTGGCTACCCTAATGGTTTGAAAGGCGAACGAATACCACTGTCTGCTCGCATCATGGCTGTGGCAGATGTTTTTGATGCTCTGACGACCAGTCGACCTTACAAAGCCGCCATGACATTCGAACAGGCGGTTGCCATTATAACGGAAGGGGGAGGCACACATTTTGACCCGCAAGTGGTCGAGGCGTTTATGGCGATACAAACAGATCTCAAGCGTATTGCTGCGCTATGGACCGATGGTCAATGATTTTCCAGCCAGTAAGATTGAATTGACAAAACCAGATAACCGGCTGTTTATTGGACATGTTGGCAGATTCTCATTCAACAATTTGGAGTACCCCGTTATGAGTAGCTCCCCAAATACGTCATTATCCCAACTGAACAAAATTACAACCTGGTTTACTCCGGTATGTTCCGCGCTTGACGAGAGTCAACAAGCAGCTAATAGTCTGTTGGTGAACTTCTGCCTGATTACTTCGATATTCTCTCTGCTCTATGTTGGCGTATCATATGTAATCGGGTTTAACACCGGCGTAATTCTGATGATGACTAATTTTTTCATGTTTTATGCAATCTTGTTCCTCTTTCAGGCCACTGGATTGTTTCGATTGTGTGTCAACCTATACCTCGCGTGTTGTTTTTTTGTTGCTGTCCTTGGCTGTAGCCTTTTTACCGGTGGCCTTCATTCGAGTGTATTCCCATGGTTTTCACTGATTCCAATTGCCGGAGTGTTGCTGATTGGATCTTGTATAGATACGTTAATCTGGATGATTCTCTGTTGTGTGGTAACTCTTGCGTTAGGTCGGGCCAGTTTGCAGGGTGTCCAGTTCCCAAAGGAATTTCATCCAGAGTTCACTACCTTTTTTAGCATTATTTGCATCTTTGGCCTGATACTGATCCAGTATTTCATTGCTACAGTTTTCGACCGGGCCCGCCGCGTCGCAATTAATAATCTTGTTGAGCAAAATATTGATCTGCATAAAGCTCAAAAACTGGCCGAGACAGCAACACGAGTCAAAAGCGAGTTTTTGGCAAATATGAGCCACGAAATACGGACTCCCATGAACGCTATAATTGGATTCAGCGGACTGTGCCAGAAAACTGACCTGAATAACAGGCAACGTGAATACCTTTCCAAGATAGAAACTTCAGCTCTCTCTCTCCTCGGGGTAATCAACGATATTCTTGATTCTTCCAAAATCGAAGCCGGCAAACTTGCGATAGAGCATATTGATTTTAGATTTGAAGACATAATCAACAATATAACAAGCATGGTAGCGGCAAAGGCTTCCGAAAAAGGACTGGAACTTGTCAGCTCCATTGATCCTGAAATCCCATTAAATCTGATAGGAGATCCACTGCGCTTGGGTCAGGTACTACTGAATCTTGCCAGCAATGCCGTCAAGTTCACACAAATTGGCAACATACTTATCAAAACGGAACTGATGGAAAAAGTGGATAATCAGTGTAAATTGCGATTCACGGTTAGCGACACTGGTCTAGGTATGAGTGAGGAACAGTTATCCCGACTCTTCGTGGCCTTTAATCAGGCTGATTCGTCTGTAACTCGCAAGTTTGGCGGCACCGGTCTTGGCCTGACAATCTCCAAAAGTTTGATAGAAATGATGGGCGGGAGTATCGAGGTGGAAAGTTATCCAGGAATTGGCAGCAGTTTCAGTTTTTTTGCCTGTTTCGGTTTAAATGATCATTTAATAGAAACTCACCAGCACAAAGTACCAACCAATCTGACCGGTTTGAAAGTGTTGGTGGTTGACGATAACCAGATGGCTCGCGACGTTTTGGTTGAACTACTTGCCAGTTTCAGATTCGAAGTTGATGCTGTTGAATCCGGCCAATTAGCTATCATTGCCCTCGAAGAAGCATCGAGAGTAAAACCATACGAACTGGTACTGATAGATTGGCAGATGCCTAAGATGGACGGCATTGAGACGGTACGTAAAATGCGCAATGATCTAAAACTCGAGAAGTTTCCGGTAACCATCATGGTGTCCGCCTTCGGCCGGGAGGAAGTGATATGTCAGGCCGAGAACGTCGGTATCAATGCCATGTTGATTAAGCCAGTCAGTCCGTCGCTGCTCTTTGACACTATCATGCAGAATTTTAGCCAGGAAAAACGCTGTCATATTTCGAAGAGGGATTCGTCTGAGATAAGCACTGAGCAGCTCGATCAAATTAGAGGTTCCCATATCTTGCTGGTCGAAGATAATGACTACAATCAGGATGTAGCGACTGAGTTACTCGCATTGGCGGGATGCACTGTCGATATTGCAGAGAATGGTGAAATTGCTGTCAGAAAAGTCCAAGAAAAGCGCTACGACCTGGTTCTGATGGACGTTCAGATGCCGATTATGGATGGATATACGGCAACCAAAGCAATTCGTATGTTGGAATCGGGGGCTGATATCCGGATCGTAGCGATGACCGCCAATGCCATGGAAAGTGACCGCAAAATGTGTTTTGACTGTGGCATGAATGACTATCTGGCCAAGCCGATTGAACCTAAAAACCTTTGGAAGGCCCTGGTAACGTGGATATCTCCACGGACTTCGGTACAGGAGCCTGTCCCCTCACTTGATATTAAGCCGACTTCAGCGGAGTCCATTCCTTATGGGATTAACGGTTTTGACGCGGAAGTCGGAATGCGGCGAGTACTGGGCAACAAGAACCTTTATCTATCACTTCTACGTAAATTCATGAGTGGGCAAAAGGACAGCGCCGATAATATCCGTATGGCACTGGAAGCTGATGATCTTGCCACGGCGGAAAGATTGGCTCATACGCTCAAAGGTGTTTCGGCTGGATTGGGTGCGATGCGGTTGCATGAAAAATCAGTGGATTTGGAGTCAGCAATAAAATTGAAGAGAGCTCCTGATGAACTTAAGGCGTCTCTCACCCTTTTTGAAGAAGTTCTGGCTGAACTAATAGGATCATTGGAAACACAGCTACCGGTTCTTGAAACCAGCGAAAATGTCCAGTGCACGGTAGATACAAAGTTACTCGGAGAGGTCTGCCGTCGTCTGAAATTATTGCTGGCAGATAGCGACTCTGAGGCAGTCGACGTGTTCGAGACTCATACAGATCTGCTTAATGCCACATTTGGTGAGCAGTATCAGGATATCAAGTCCAGGATAGACAACTATGACTTTGTCAAAGCGCTAGATGCCCTCAATGCTGGTATCCGGAATGCTGGCATAGAAGTATAAAGAGAATATATGTCTTGGATTTATATTTTTGATTTTTAGCGGCTTTTTGTGAATGGTTCAACTATCCAGCACCTCCCGTAACTTTGTTGCTATGCCAAACAGCGAAAAAGGCTTATGGATAAAGTGCAGCCCCTCATCGAGTACACCGTTATGGGCAATCACATTTGCCGTATATCCAGACGTGAAAAGACATTTCAGTTGTGGATAGAGTGACATCAGGTGTTTAGCCAGGTCCCGGCCGTTCATTTCAGGCATAACTACATCGGTCATGAGAAGCTGTATCTCGCTGGCATGGTCCTTTATCTGATTAAAGGCTTCAGTTGGTGAGTTGGCCGGTAAAACCGTATAACCCAATTTTTCGAGAATTATCGTTGTAACTGTCAGAATATGCGGCTCGTCTTCCACCAATAGGATGGTCTCGGTTCCGTGTGGGGCTAACACCGCTGACGTTTCTGCCTTCACTTGATCGGACGTACCCACATGCCTTGGTAGATAGATCGTGAAAATTGTTCCGGACCCTGGCTCGCTGTAAGCATTGATGAATCCGTTGTTCTGTTTGACAATGCCATAAACCGTGGCTAATCCGAGCCCGGTGCCTTCACCGACGCCCTTGGTTGTAAAAAACGGTTCAAAGATATGAGCAAGTGTTTCCTTGTCCATACCACAACCATCATCGCTAATCGTAAGCAGTACATACTCCCCAGGAACAAAACCCACATGTTGAGAGCAATAGTCTTCGTCCAAGCATTCATTTCTCGTTTTAATGGTTATAGTGCCAACTCCGGAAATTGCATTCTGGGCATTCACGCACATGTTGGCTAAAATTTGATCGATCTGTGAAGGATCCATATTAACGGCCAAGAGATTGGCCCCAGGTTCCCAATTGAGCTGGATGTTCTCGCCGATAAGCCTCTGCAGCATTTTGAACATGCTGGTCACGGTTTCGTTAAGGTTAAGCACTTTGGGTGCGATGGTTTGTTTGCGGGCAAATGCCAACAGTTGTCGTGTGAGGTCGGCGGACCGGTCAGCGGCATTGCTTATTTCCGTAAGATAGGCGTGAAGTTTATTGGAAGGATCCAATCCCATGAGGCCCAATTGCGCATATCGCACGATAATACTTAACATATTATTGAAATCATGTGCCACGCCGCCAGCTAATAGGCCAATTGATTCCATTTTCTGAGCTTGTAGAAGCTGGGTTTCAAGCTTGAATTTCTCGGCTTCAGCTTTTTTGCGCAGCAGAGCCGCACCGATGTCCGTAGCTATTCCTTCGAGGATTTCAACTAAATCTCGAGAAAAGCGTCCTTTGTCCCGGTCGTAGAATTGAATCTGGCCAACGATTCGGTCTTTGTTCTGTATGGGCACCAAGGCAAAGGAGGCATAACATTGATGTATGCATGCATTTCGCGGATGCTGTTGGGGATCCGCTTCCGTCAGGATGTCCAAAGCCACGGGTGAGTCGTTTGTCCAGAAAGTTCCTCCAGGTGTGTAAAGCGGATGTTTCGGATCGGTCTTGCCGGATATATCCAGACCACAAGCACATTGCATGGTGGTGCAGACGTCTTTGTCCTGAAATGCATTGCCATTATCTGTATAGTCAATGATTGGGTTTTCACCCAGTACAAAATCCCTGGAGAAGCCTATCTGAGCAAAATAGGGAACATCATCTCCGTCCTGCAGACTAATGGCCACGGCATCGAATAACATATGTGTTTTCAATGTTTCGAGGACGTTTTGGATGGAATCCTGAAAAATCTCTGGTTCGTTTAGTGTCTGCAAGACTTCCCGCTCCATATCCCGGTAGGACTCGGCTTGCTTCCGTTCAGTGACATCGCGAATATTACATTGTGCCAGCAATGATTTGTCGACCATGTATATATCCGCGTTTATAGAGTTACCGGCTTTGGGTATTACCTCAATATTATCGTAATTAATAATACCGCTCTTGTCCAAAGCTTGCATTATCGAAGGGAAATCACTCATGTCAAGCGGTACACCAATATCTTGCAGCATTTTCCCGACGTATTCCTCTTTGGAATACCCCAGCATTTTCTCTGCAGCCGGATTAGCATGGATTATATGCCCTTCGCTTTTTTCGAGAAGTACAATCCCGTCGCTTGCTGTCTCATAAATACGCCTGTAACGCATTTCAGAATCTTTCAATAAATCTTCCAATTGCTTGCGTTCGGTAATGTCCTCAATGGCCAGTAGGATGATCCGCTCACTTCCAAATGCTCTTTGAATCTGCCGCGCATTCAGTAGCATGATGCGCCTGCCGATAGTGGCAAATTTGTGTTCAACCTCATAGTTGTCAAAGGTGGTTTTTTGGGGAAGAATGGTTTCCAGCAGCTCCCGAAGCTTGGGGATATCCCACTGTTTATTGCCCAGGTCATAAATAAGCTGACCTACAGTCTCTTCAGGTTTTACCATGAAGAATTCATAGAAGGAACGGCTGGCGGTGACCACCCGGAGGTCGTGGTCCAGTGAAATTAAGGGTTCACGCACTGTGTTGATGACGTTCTCGGCGAATTCGCGGGCTTCATCTATTTCGTCATTCAGAAACTTTATTCTAAGAAGCGACTTTACCCGAGCTAAAAGTTCATATCGATCAAAAGGCTTGGAGATAAAATCATCGCATCCTGACTCGAAAGCTTTCAACCTGGCTTCATTCTCATTATATGCCGTGATAATAACTACCGGGATACGCAGTGTCTTTATATTTACACGTATTTCAGTCAGCACATCGAAGCCAGACATCCCTGGCATGATTGCGTCCAATAGCACCAGATCGACTTGATTACTGGAAAGTTTTCCCAGCGCTTCTTCGCCGCTTCCCGCCTGGATAATTGTATAGTCCTGCTTTATTAGAAATGCTTCAAGAAGTTCAATGTTTTGGGGTTGGTCATCGACAACTAAAATCACAGGTTTATTTTTCATCATCAATTCCTATTGAACAGATTTGTCATGGACGTGATCTTTGGAGTACTCTTTGCTTGGGGCGTGTTCTACGTGATGACCTTTGTCGTGGCTCATGTTTGTTCTCCCATTATCTGAAATCACTTCTCATTCTGACGCTATACTCGCAACTAACGTGCCGAAGATGGTTCCAGAAAACGGGGATGGGTAACGGTTAATTGTGTGGGATTAAATGGAATGAAGCATTGAGGGGGATGAAGAAGATTTCTGCGTAACCCGTCAAGTTTAACATATAACTGCTATATATGACGGTATGTAATATTATTAGACTGTTAGGTTTAGATAAAGGCGGCCAATCGGCCGCCTTGCACTTTTGTAATTGCTGCTGTGTTAGAAGTTATTCCAGTGTCGCCGGCATGCCGACTTTCGCTCTGTTTTCGCTCCACTCCTTGAAGTTGATGGCCGCATCTTCCCCTTTCATGGAAGTTATGATCTCAAAGAAATCCTGTTTAAATTTATCTTTCCTGACTTCAGCGGCTGGCTTGCACTTTACCGCATACACCGTTCCGATCGACTGATGATCCCACGCCCGCCACTGCTGCTCATCCTTGAGGCCCGTGTATTTGTGCCCTTCGAGCGCCTTTATAACAGCATTGGTGTCAAACGACTTTGCCAACTCCACGGCCTCTTTGTACTGATGCAGTATCACATAAGCCGGGGCTGCCGCCATTGATGGCCGTTTATGGTATTTTTCGCCGAAATTTTCTACAAAAGCTTTTCCCTTTGGATAATTGAACTGGTACGGCACTTGCCATGTCCAGTATTTTGCTCCAACGATCCCTTCGGCAACCTCGGCCCCCACGCCTTCAACCGCATCCAGGGTTATTGAGGGAAAAACCAGCTGCATTGTTTTCTTGAGTCCCATCTCATCGGCCTGTTTCAAGGCGATCTCCATGTCACGCCCGAACAGGACCATGACCAGCACCGCCGCATTACTCTCTTTGGCAACTTGCAGAGCTTCCTTATAATCGGTGGAGCCAAGCTTCGTCAGGAGCCCCTTATGCTCGTTCTTGTCCGTAGTATTGGTGAATTTTCGGAATACATCTTCGGTGGTCCACCCCCATGAATAGTCGGAGGCTATATAGAAAAATTTCTTGCCGGCAAAATTTTTATTCAAATAGTTCGATAATACCTTGGCCGACATGTACGAATCGAAGTAATCCCTGAAGATGAACTTATGCCCTTCTTCACCGGTAATCTCGGTTGAGGATCCGAGTGTGCCGAAAAAGAGTTTGTTCTTTTGTTTGGCAACCTTGCCGTTGGCAATCGCTTCGCCGCTGGAAACGCCTCCGAACAGCATTGCCACGCCATCCTTGTCGAAGAGGTCAATGGCATTCTGTTTCGCTGTTTTTGTGTTCGACTGGGAATCCTTGAACAGCAGTTGCACCTTCTTGCCGAGGATGCCGCCCGAGGCGTTTATCTCGCCGGCAGCAAGCTCCGCCGCCCTTCGCTGGTCAAGTCCCTGTTTGGCATAGGGCCCTGTTTCCGGGTAGTTGAAACCGATTTTTACAGATTCATCGGCGGCAAGGGCGGGGAAGGGTGATAACATGATTCCGCTTGTTATTAGCGACATTGCCAGACAAATAAGACGATCCTTGATCTTGTTCATGGCGGGCTCCTCGAATAGCGTTGGTTAGAGGAAAAATTATATTTAAAACGACAAAAGAGGATGGGTTGCCCCATCCTCCTCCGTATGACATATATTTTCAAGAAAAATTTATTCCGCTATTCCAGTGCTGCCGGCATACCGACCTTCGCCCTGTTTTTAACCCAGTCATCTTTGCCGACGGCAGCGACATCACCCTTCATGGTGCTGATGATTTCAAAGAAATCCTGCTTGAATTTGTCTTTGTTGACTTCGGCAGCAGGTTTCCCTTTTACCGCGTACACGGTTCCCAGTGATTGGTGGTCGAAATCCCGCCACTGCTCTTCATCCTTGACACCCGTGTATTTGTGCCCTTCCAGCGCCTTTATGACTGCAGCGGTATCAAAGGACTTTGCCCTTTCAACAGCATCCTTGTATTGATGAAGAATTACATAAGCGGGGGCACCGGTCATGGTCGGATATCTGCTGTATTTCTTTGCAAAGTTCTCGACATAAGCCTTCCCTTTCGGATAATCGTATTTGAATGGTACACTCCAATCCCAATACGTTGTGCCGACAATCCCCTCCATTACCTCGGGGCCGACTTCCATCGCAACATCAAGAGTGATGTGCGGGATAACTATCTGGGTATTTGCTTTAATTCCCATCTCGGATGCCTGTTTCAAGGCGATCTCAAGATCCCGTCCGAACAGGATCAGAACCAGAACGGTCGGTTGGCTGTCTTTGGCAACAGCCAGGACCTGTTTGAAGTCGGGGGACCCCAGCTTGGTCAATAACGCTTTATGTTCATTTTTGTCCGTAGTTTTGGTGAAATTCCGGAATGCGTCTTCCGTGGTCCAGCCCCACGAATAATCGGATGTAATATAAAAGGTTTTCTTGCCGGCAAAGTGGCTGTTCAGGTAGCTCGCCAAAGCGTTGGCTGCCATATATGAATCATACCACTCCCTGAAGGTAGTCTTGACCCCTTCCTCCGCGGTGAGCTCGGTCGAGCCGGTGACCGTGCCGAAAAAGAGTTTGTTTTTCTGTTTGGCAACTTTTCCTACGGCGATGGCTACGCCGCTGGATACCCCGCCAAAAATCATCTGCACCCCTTCCTTGTCGAAAAGCTCTATGGCGGTCTCTTTGCCAACCTTGGCGTTGGCCTTGGTGTCCCTGTATACCAGCTGCACCTTTTTTCCAAGAATCCCGCCGGCGGCATTGATCTCTTCCGCGGCAAGGTCAGCCGATCTCCGCTGATTAAGCCCTTCCTTGGCATACGGGCCGGTTTCAGGATAGTTCAGGCCGATCTTGACCGTCTCCTCAGCGGCGGCGGAACCACCGGAAACAGTAAAAACTGTGGCGTTGGCACATAATAACGTTATGAGAAAAACGAGACATCCCCTGATCTTTTTCATGTTCGAGCCCTCCTTGGCGAGTTTCGCCGGTTATGGTTGGATTTCCAGACAAAGGCACCCATCTGTTTTGAATATTAGCTCTGTTAATTCACCCTCCTTAGGATTTATATTTTAAACCATGAGGCCATGCGGTTCAGGTCGATTGCAAGGGTCGAAAGTTCCTGCGAAGCCTGTTTGATCTCTTCAGTAGATTTGTTCAGTTCATGCGTAATGTTTGCGATCCTCTCCATTCCGTGCGAAACCTCAGCTGAAGCGGTTGACTGGTCATCGGTGGCGGTCGCTATCATCTGGGCCATGTCCACGCCAAGTTGAGATGCCTTCACAATTGCCTCAAGCGACTGGCTTGCTTCATTGGTAAGCTGTACACCTTCAGAAACCCGTGTCTGTCCGGCATTCATTGCCGAAACCGATTTTCCGGTGTCCGTCTGGATCTCGTTGATGATGCCGGCTATTTCGTGGGTTGCCTCTCCCGTGCGCTGGGCAAGTTTTCTGACCTCGTCGGCGACAACCGAGAACCCGCGTCCCTGATCGCCGGCCCTGGCCGCTTCGATCGCGGCATTAAGCGCCAACAGGTTGGTCTGGTCTGCTATGTCGTTTATCGTGTTGACGATATCGCCGATCTTGTCGGAGTTTTCGCTGAGCTTGCCGACCGTTGTGGCGGCCCCTTTTACCGAATCCGCGATTTCGTACATGCCGCGAACTGTCTTGGTGATCACTGAATTGCCGCTGGTAGCCATGTCCAGGGCATCCTTGGAAGCGGCCGCCGCGTCACGCGCATTTCTGGCGACATCCATGATGGTCTGGCTTATCTCGGTCATCGCGGTGACGGATTGCTCTGTCTGTGTCGCCTGTTCCCTGGCTCCTTTGTACAAATTTTCGGCTGTTGTAGAGAGAATTTGAGAATTTGAAGCAAGTCTGTCTATTGAACCTTTCAGCTGAGTCGTAATCTCCCCCAGTTTTGTGGTAGCCAGGTTAAAATGCGACGCAAGAGTGCCGAATTCATCCTTTCTGCTTTCATCCATCCTGATGCTGAAATCGCCGTTGCCGAATCCTTCGGCAACCGTGGTAAGCTCATTTATCGGCGCTGTGATGGAGGTCGTTATCCATTTGCTGAGGAGTATGGAGGCGAGCACGGCGATGCCTGAGATGATGAAAATGAGCATGACGGTCGTGTTTACCGCCGCCTTGACCGAAGTTACCGCCCCTTCCTGGCTTTTCTGGGCTACGGCCACATCTTTGCCGCTCTGTTCCATCTGGCTTGTAACCAAATCTTTCATCTTCTGGTTGAGCTTCGATACTTCATCGATGTTCCCGAGGGACGCCCGGATCTTGTCGGTCGCGCCGTCCTTGGCCAGGAATCCTTGCCGCACCGTTGATAAAGCGGCGAGAGAATCGTTCAACAGCCTGGATTCGCTTTTGAATTTAGGCTTGGCAAGTACCACTTTGAGCTTCTGGGCAGTTCCGTCTATCTGTCTGAAAGCCTGCTCAATGGCGGAAACAGCCTTGTTGAAATCGGGCACGTTCTTGATCGACAGGCTGTAATTTATCTGTGAGTCGATAAAGGCGCTGAGCAGCAAGATCGCGGACGACTGGATCAAAATGGTATTAGTTTCGGAGAATGCGGAGATGCTTTTCGACATCTCTCCGGTACTGACCTTAAGGGCCGAACTGGATTTTTCCAGCTCCTTGATTATACCGGGAAGGATATAGGAGATTTCATATTCCATATCCTTGGTGATCTTCTGAGACTTGGCATTAAGCGCCTCGTCTTCGTCGTTGATAAACTTCAAGCGCAGAGTTGCCGCTTCGGCAAGGTTCGTCCCCAGTGACTTGAATTTACCAGCCAATTCATCGCCGGACTTCCTGTCGGACCAGTTGACGGCTTTAGCCGCCTGGACAATGGTAACAGCTGTCGCTTCGACGCTGCTCTTTACGCCGGCTATCGTACGCTTGTCCGGAATTACCGGAATACGGTTCGCAATGAGGTTCAAATCCTTCAGACCGTCCCTGATGGTGGAAAGATGATTGGCCTGCTGGTTTACCGACGAAGTCGCATCGATATTGGTCACCATGTTTCCGGCTGAACCTTGTTGCAGCTTTCTTATGGAGCCATCAAGCGCGTTAAGTCTTTTCGAAGCGTCTTCCAATCGCTCCCGCATCGTTTTAATTGCAGACTGGGTTTCATTCTGCAAATTCAGCCTTTTTTCCGTTATTGCGATGATGGACCTGGTATTGTCGCTGATTGTATCGGTAGCATAATCGGATGTTGAGCCGAGCTTGAGCAGCTCCTCGGCTGAATTGATCTCTTCGGCAAGGGATGCGTTGCCATTGGCAGAATTCTGCTTGAAGTCGTTGATAGAGTCCGATCCGGCAACTTTCAGCAGATTGGAGGCGTGGGCCTGAAGCGCCCGTTGGTGGTTGAGGGTCTTTATCTGGTAAGGGGTGGATTTCTGGGTAAGAGCAAAAATGTTTTTCTGAATAAACTTGATGCCGATGACCGCGGTAATGCTGATCACAGCCATTAATACAAGAATAATGAAGGAGTTGACTGATAGTTTGTTCCTGATTCTCATGAGGTCTCCAAACAAAAAAGAGAGAAGTAAAACCCTTCCCCCATTTGTAATTAATTTACATCTCGCCTGAATGTTTCATGCTTACTTCCTCTTTATCGTATCCACCATAGAGTTTCAGCGGTAATTAACAGTTTCATGAAAAAAACAGCAGAAAGAAGAAGTAGTTTTATTTTTATTAAATTATTAAAATAGCCGCGCTGTTACGGCCATATCGTATTTAACTGTCTCTTTTTAACGTATAATTCAATGGTATCATACTGTCAATGGCAAAATGTTTACATAAATTCTTTTTAGGTAAAATAAAAGCCATATATGTATCAAATTTACTATGCCTTTACGTTAAGGGGGGAGTGCCGTGGTATGATTGCGCGATACACAATTAATATGTATATTGACGGCACTCCATGCCGGGTGCTACTAATTCTCAAGCGGACGGCAGGAAATATTCTTCTCAAACGGTCCACTAGCTTTTTCTGGGGGTGTGCATGGCTAACCTGTTATGGTCGGGTTTTATTTTTATGATGCTGTTATCCGGCTGCGGCTGGAATGGAACGCCGACCCGGAAGAATGTTTTCACTCCGCTGACCTCAATCGAGATCAGTGCGGTTTCCTCGACCATTGCTGCAAATACGTCCACCAAGCTAACGGCAAATGGCAACTATTCCGGTCTGTTTACCGACGACATCACCGATCAGGTGGTCTGGTCCAGCGACACGCCGGCCGTGGCCGGATTTACTACGGCAATCCCCAGCCGTGTTTTCGGCTCAGCTCCGGGAACTGCTACTCTGACCGCGACCGTCGGGAACGTGTCGTCAACTTTTAAACTGACGGTAAGTTCGGCCTCTGTCACAGGACTGACGATCACCCCTGCCGCTCCATCCGTTGCCGTAGGTTTGAATACCCAATTTGCGGCAAACGGCACATTGTCCGACTCAACAACCCAGGATCTGACATTCGACGTCACCTGGGCTTCGAGTGCACCCGGAATGGGGAGTGTCAGCAATGCTGCCGCCAGCAAGGGGCTGGCGGCAGCCGTCTCGGTCGGGACGGCGACAATTACGGCAACCTTTTCTCCTACTATCAGTGCTACTACGCTGATGACTGTTACGGCTCCGGTACTGCAAACAATTGCGCTCTCTCCTGTCAATCCAACGCTCCTGACCCTGTCTTCCCAGGGTTTTACCGCCACCGGCACCTATTCCAACAATACTACTGCCGATATCACATCACGTGTTGCCTGGAGTTCATCGAATCCTACTTGCGCCACTATCGTCAGCAACAGCGGAACGGCAACTGCGCTTACGCAGGGGACGACCACAATCGGCGCCACTCTTGGCGGTGTCAGTGCAACAACCAGCCTCAAAGCGACAGGGGGCAATTTGACCGCGATTTCCATCTCTCCGGCCGCCATTACGCTGGTCAAAGATACCGTCGGTCGCATAACCGCCACCGGAACTTTCAGCAATGGCAGCTCACGGGACATTACCGGTGCGACTACCTGGACTCCGGCCAATACATCATTTGCAACGGTTACGACTTCGGGAGGCAACCTGGCGTTTCTGAACCCTCTCGCGGTGACGTCGTCGACCACGATTGCAGCTGCAGCTCCATCTCCATCTCCTTCCGGGACTCTGTCTGCCGCAACCCCTTTGACACTCACGGTTACGTCCCCGGCGCTGTCTTCTATTGCGATCTCCCCGACTACCTGGGAACTGCTTGCCAAAACCAGCAGCCCTTTCACCGTGACCGCCACCTTTGTAGGCGGCACGACCCAGGATGTGACTACTCTCAGCACCCTTCAATCCAGTAATACATCCGTCGCCACGATCGGAACCGGCGGACTTGCCGTTGGCCGCGTTACCGGAGTCGCCACAGGCACTACCACGATCAGTGCCACGTATGGCGGCAAAACGGCTCCGGTCCCAGCCGCCGTTACGGTCAGAACGCCGGCTCTCCAGAGTCTGACAATCACGGGTTCTACCAGCGTGGTTGCCGGTAACCAGGTTTCGCTCTCGGTAACGGCAAACTACGGCGATGGCACCACCAGGGATGTAACCGCGGATGCGTCCTGGAATATCGACTCATCGAACATCGCGATCCTGGCCGACAGTCTTAATCAACCGGGACAGGTCGTGGGGGTCGATTCCGGCTCTGCTACGCTGACGGTCAGTTTCGGCGGCAAGACTCAAACCGCCAAGATTACGGTGTCGTAGGACGTTACGGTTTGAAATTGTACGAACCTAAACCAGGAAGGGATTACATGAAACGAACCAGCCTGATACTTACCGCCCTCTGTCTGACGCTTCTCATCTGCAGCCAGGCCATGGCACAGCAGCACTCGGGTCCCTATATCGGCGCTTTCATTGGCGGAAATGCGCTGATGAGCGCCAAAGGCTCCGACGATGTGGGGGATTTCGGGCTTGAGTTTAATCCGGCCCCGCTGGGGAGTGTTGTCCTTGGCTGGGACTTTGAAAAGGGCAACCCTGTCGGCGAGGGGCGGGTCGAGCTTGAATTCAGTCACCGCAGCAACCCGCTCGACCAGGTTAAGTTTACTAAAGGGAGCTTCGCAGCCGGGGGCAACGTAACGGCGGACAGTCTGCTACTGAACTTTTTTGGCGTTCCCCGAGACACCGGTCGTTGGGCGCCGTATATCGGTGTCGGCATCGGCGCTGCCCGTATCGAGGCTGCCGATTTGAAGGTGACCGGTCAGCCGATGAGCAGCGGCTCGGCTGTTGTCTTTGCTTATCAGATGGGGGCTGGAGTTGATATCGCGCTGACTGAACGCCTGAGTCTCGATTTCGGCTATCGCTTTTTCAGCAGCGCCAGGCCAAAATTCACTGAAGTAAACGGCCATGTATTTGCTATGGATTACCTCAATCACAGCGCCGTTCTAGGTCTGAGGGTGGGATTTTGAGTTGTGGAACCAGGATTGTTGTTGAGTGGTTTGGACCTCTGAAATCAACACATCGACGACATAGGGATAAACATCGGTGTGAAGCCGCACCTTGCGCAGGAACCAGTCAGGGTCGTAAATGATATCGACAACATGATGCATCGTGCCATCGTAGATACAGTTCATGTCGGCTTCGATTCTTCTGAATTTGCGGGCCAGCCGCAGGCAGTACACAACCATTCCAACCGCTGACGACAGCACCAAAGCAAACAGTATGCAGATAATAGTTCCTTCGGGCATGGAACACCCCCACTTACAATGCAAGTATATCACAAAGGAGTAAAAATACTTTGTTTCGGCATCAAACAACCCATTTAATAAAGACACTATATATCATCGCATCAGGCATTATTCTGGTCTTGACCCTTGCCCCGGCGCTCTTGGCTCAGGACAATTTTGCCACTTATCCCACCTTGGCTACAGGTTATAACTCAATCAAGGTTTTTGACAACCAGAGGCGGTTTGTCGGCCGGATCTTGCCGGAGAAACGTTACTGGGTCTCAATCGACCGCATCCCCACGTTTCTGCAAAAAGCGGTGGTGGCCGTTGAGGACGCCCGCTTTTATGAACATAGCGGCATCGATTTTCGCGGGATCGCCCGGGCCATTGTGAAAGATGTGGTCAAGAGGAGGCTGGCCGAGGGGGGGTCAACCATCACCCAGCAGTTGATCAAAAACAGGTATCTGTCCAGCGAAAAAACCATCGAACGAAAGTTCGATGAAGTCCGCATGGCTATTGAGTTTGAACAGAAATACAGCAAAAAACAGATTCTGGAGATGTATTTCAACGAAATATATTACGGGAACGGAGCCTGGGGCATTGCCCAGGCGGCGCGGCTCTATTTCGACAAAAATCCGGAGGAGCTGACCGAGGCGGAATGTGCCCAGTTGGCCGGCGTGCAAAAAAATCCGGCCCGTTACAATCCGCTCGGGAAACCGGCCCACGTCACGGGACGGCGGGATATGGTGCTCAAGCGGATGGTGGATCTGGAAATGATCACCCCCCGGCAAAGGCAGGCGCTGCGGGCCAAACCGGCATCGGTGGTCAAACCGGGGGAGGCGCCGCAGTATCTGGCGCATATCCGGAACAAGCTGATAGAGAGGTACGGAGCCGAGATCATCGAGCAGGGGGGGCTGGAGGTGACGGCGGCCCTGGATCTGAACCTGCAGAAACAGGCAGAGCAGGCGCTGAGCGACGGGGTCAAGCGAATTTCTCCCGAGTTGCAAGGAGCATTGGTCTGTCTGGACCCTGCCACCGGGAATGTTTTGGCGGCGGTTGGGGGGGTAAACGCCGCTCAGAACGCCTTTAATCGTGCCTTTTTTGCCAAACGTCAGCCCGGATCCGCCATCAAGCCGTTGATTTATGCCGCTGCCCTGGAAAAGGGGCTCACTGCCGGCAGCATCTGGAATGATACCCCGGCAACTTACAATAAGGGAAATAATGAAATCTGGAAACCGCTGAACTATGGCCGCGAACTCTACGGGGATTTGAGCCTCAGGCAGGCCCTGGCCTATTCCAATAATGTCATCGCGGTAAAGCTGCTGGAAGCTGTCGGTGTGCCGTATTTTGCCGATTTTGCCGGAAAGATGGGTTTGTCGCTTCGGAGGGAAAATGGTCTCTCCCTGGCGCTAGGAACCGATGAAGTCACGCTGAACGAGTTGGTTCAGGCCTACACCACCCTGGCCACCGGAGGTATGCGCGCCGAAGCGAGGGTCATAATCCGCATTTATGACAGCGCCCGCAGAATCTGGACCGAGAATCCACCGGTAGTCACTCAGGTACTTGACCCGGCTGTCGCCTTTGTTACCACCGAGATGCTGAAAGATGTCCTGACCTACGGCACCGCCAAGAGCCTCAAAAAATTCAGCAAAGCATATCCGGCCGCCGGGAAGACCGGTACCACCGATGATTATCGGGATGCCTGGTTCGTCGGCTATACCCCGCAGGTAATAACCGGCGTTTGGGTCGGATATGACAAGCCTCGCCCCGGGGGGAAGGGCTTTACCGGAGGCGCTGTTGCCGCCCCGATCTGGGAGCGGTTCATGCGTAAGGCCGTGGCATCGAAACCGGCCGTTGATTTTGCCAGACCGGATACGGTAGTTGCTGTCGAGATCGACCCGACAACAGGCTTCCTGGCGACCCCCGATTGCCCGACGCGCCGTGATGAATATTATATCTCCGGGACCGAACCGGACGAGTACTGCCCCAAGCATGGGGGGGATACTGAAGCGGGTGGGGAGGAGGATGAAGAGTGAATTATGAAGGATGAAGTATTTAATTCATAATTCTGCCTTTCTGAGGAATACAGGATCAGGAATCAGGTCTAACGTTATTCCGGTGACAGCCGATAACATATATATGTTATCGGCTGTCATGCTATGGTACAAACTGAAATACCCAGATGCGGCGGACAGTCCGGGCCGCACCCGCTCAACAACCTGCATTCGTCAAAGGCCTGCCGTGCGTATTCTCTGCAGTTTTATCTCATTTTGCCTGTTTTTTTCCACTTCGATCCTGTCGGCTTCGGATAAAGTGCTGGATTACAGCCGCGTTGCCACTATTGACTATCTGGTGGAACGGGCCATCTCGAACAATCTGATCGCCGGCGGAGTTGTCGTGATCGGTAATCATGCCGGTATACTTGCCAGCACCGCCCATGGGCGGCTGTCTGCCAGACCGGATGCGCCGCTGCTTGGCGAACAGACCATCTTCGATCTCGCCTCCCTGACCAAGGTGATTGCAACCGCGCCGGCGGTGATGAAGCTGCTGGATGAGGGGCGGATCTCCCTGCAGGATCCGTTGACCCGCTGGTTTCCCGAATTCAAGGGCACAGAGCGCGAAAACACCACAATCCTCCATCTGCTGACTCACACTTCCGGACTTGCCGACTTTGACATGAGTAAGGAACAGGTAATGCAGACCGCCATAAACAGGGCCGCGGCGGAGAAATACCGGGAAAGTCCCGGCAGCAGTTTCAGCTATGCCGATATCAATTTCATACTTTTGGGAGAGCTCGTTCATCGGGTTTCCGGCAAGACATTGGACGCTTACTGTCGCGAAGAACTCTTTGCGCCGCTTGTCACTCCGGAGACCATGTTTCTGCCGACGCTTAACATGAAGGATCGTATCGCCCCGACGCTGGGAATTGACGGCGGAACCGTTCAGGACCGGAATTCTCGCCGTCTTGGCAGCGTTGCGGGTCATGCCGGTCTTTTCAGCTCCGCACAGGATCTCGCCCGGTTTGCCCGTCTGATGCTTGATGGCGGTGTGCTTGATGGCAGACGCATCCTGTCGGAGCAGGTTGTGAAACAGATGACCTCTCCGTTTCTCTGCAGTAACGACACCGTGGTGCGCGGCCTGGGATGGGACATGAATTCCCGCTTTTCGTCGCCGAAGGGGAGATTGTTCTCGGACGCTTCCTTCGGTCACACCGGATACAGCGGCTCTTCAATCTGGATAGATCCTAAACAGGATCTGTTCGTGGTTCTGCTGACAAACCGTTTGAACTACCGGGACATCGGGGTGTTCAACCAGTTGCGCAGTGACATCTCCACTCTTGCCGCAGCAGAGTTCGGTAAGCCGGGCGACATCCTGACGCAGGCGGCTGCCCCGGAGATCACCAGGATAACCGCAGATCCGCGACGGACGGCAACACGGGGCATTCCGGTCTCCTCGCGCGGAATAAGATTGGTGGCGGCGGTATCTGAATCGCATTACAAGGCGCATCGCCACTACAGTAAGAAAAACGGCAAAAGCCTCCGGCGCAAATCATCCGGTCGTACCCGCCGAGCGTTAACGTGAACCTGGCGGAGTGGAGATGGAGTAACGATATGAGAAACGTCAATATTTTTAGCCACTACCGTCCGCGTTTCCGGAGGTGTCAAAATCCATGTCTCTCACAGCCAATTTAAAGATCGAAGAAAACCCCTTCGCCCAGAATTTGGGTGTAAAGGAGTGGCAGAAGCGCCCATTCGTTCCGCCGAATCCGGAAGAGTACCTGATAGCCGAACTGATTCCGGCCGATGCTCTGGTGTCGCTGCAGGCCAGTACCGTCTTCGGCAAGACTACGTTGGCAACCCAGTTGGCGATGTCGGTGGCCTTTGGCCTGTCGTTTCTTGACCGTTTTGCCTGTCTGCAGCCGGGCAAGGTGCTTTACATCAACGCCCGGGACACTGACGAAGACAGCCATCGCCGCTTTAAACGGTTGGTCAGGGAGTGGACCTGCGTGCCGGATTTTTCAGCGCGCATAGACGAAAACCTGGACAATTTTACCCATATTTCCCTGTTTGACGAGTGTTTTGGTGTGTCGCCGCATCTGATCGATGTTTCCGGCAGCATGACCAAGACCTACACCTATCTGCACCAGTTCAGCGAATATTTCAAATGCAAGCTGATTGTCCTTGATCCGGTCGAGGACTTCTTTCCCGATAATCTCAGAAATATCTCTGAACTATACCTTAAACTCAGGCAGATAAATTCGACCGTGTTGCTGGTCGCAGATCACAGTCGCAACGAGGCTTTCCATAAAGTTGAGGTGGGCATGTCGATAGCCGATAACAGCCTGCGTCTTCACAGCGACTATCTGGGCTGCCGCGACATCGGCATGACCATGGGGGCGGGCATCTGGGTCCCTACTACATCTTGCCGGATTCCGTAGTGATTACGGCCTGAACTCCAGGTATTAACCGGCTTTTTGAACAGGATGTTTTTCGTTTATGGCGAGGAACTCGTCAAAGTCATTCAGAAATATGTCCACGAGAGTCGGATCGAAGTGTTTTCCTCTCTCATTGCGGACATATTCCAATACATCCTCGATGTTCCACGCCTCCTTGTAGACGCGCTGATGGCTCAAGGCGTCAAACACATCCGCCAGTCCGGTTATGCGGGCGTATATGTGGATGTTTTCACCGGCAAGTCCGGCCGGGTATCCGGTGCCGTCCCAATGCTCATGATGCTGGTGGGCAATTACCGCGGCGGCTTCCATGATTTCCCTGCGTGATTTCCTCAGGATCTCGTATCCGATAGCGGCATGCGGTCTTATTTGATCGAATTCCTCAGGTGTCGGCCTGCTCGGCTTGAACAGAATGGCATCCGGCACCCCCACCTTGCCGACATCGTGCATCGGCGATGCGAGTCTCAAGATCTCGGAACGATCTTCCCCCAGGCCGGCTTTCATGGCCAGCAGATGCGAAACCTCGGCTACACGCTTGACATGGTTCGCCATTTCGAGAGAACGGGACTCTACGACCTCGCCAAGGGTGAGGATTACCTCCTTTTGAGTTTCGATGATTTCACTGTTCAGATCGAGGTTCTTGAAGGCGATGGATACGTTAGTTGAAAACAACCGCAGAAGATCGCGATCCAGATCCGCCATCTTCTGCACATAACCGGTCAGATACAAAATTCCGGTCCGTCCGCTCCCGGTCGGAAAATATCCGACATACGCATCGGGGAAGAAAAGGCTGCACTTGGCGCCTATGACCTGCGCGAGCCGATCGTTGATCTCGGCCGGCATGACATTGGTTGCCCTCTTGTCGACAAACGGCTCGAACCTGCCGGTCGCCGCAAGGATCAGAAAGTCGTTATCGAGGCTCGAAACCGAAAACCCGGCATCATGCAGATACAATGAACTTTCGTCGAGGTTGAGAATGGATAGCAGCTGTGTCAGGACGCCATTGGCAAATTGTCGCAGGGATTGAATTTCGAAAAGATGGGCCGAAGCATTGATGATTTTCATGAGGCCCCTGCGGTTTCGGTCGATGATGTGCAGATCCCGATACGAGCGAAGGGCGGAGATGATGGTGGTTGTGAGCTTTTGGACCGTCAGTTCGGTTTTTTCCTTGTAGTCGTTGATATCGTACTCCGAGATCACCTTCCGTTCCGGAGCCTGGCCGGGACGTCCTGTGCGGAGGATTATCCTTACAAAAGTGTTGCCCAGAGTTTCACGGACATAGCGGGCAACCTCCAGCCCGGCATGGTCAGATTCCATAACCACATCGAGGAGCATTATTGCGGTATCCGGATGATCCTCAAGGACGGCTTTGGCCTCCGCGCCGGAATAGGCGCTGATAAAAGTCAGGCTGCGCTCCTCGAAAATGAAATCCTGCATCGCCATTCTCGTGATGGTGTGAATTTCCTCTTCGTCATCGACGATCAAGAGTTTCCAACCCTCGCGTTCAGGCCGGAACTCCGTGGCAATCTCTTCCGCGAAAATAAGATCTTCTCCCAATAAAATTTCGCTATCCACGATATTCTTTCTCCTTTTCCGATGTTTGGTGAGCGCTAAAAAAAGCTTCTCTTCCGGAAGGTGCTACACGTGGGAACATGAACAGGAACGAGGAACCTTGACCCGGCTCACTCTTGCATTCGATTCGACCGCCTAGAGTCTGCGTAACAAGGTTGTACAGTATATGCAGCCCGAGACCTGTTCCCCCCCTGTTTCGCTTGGTTGTAAAAAAAGGTTCAAAAATCCTTTCAAGATACTCTTTTGATATCCCCTTGCCGTTATCGCTGTATATAATTTCTACTTCATCCGCATGATCGTGAACCATGATCATAATTTTTCCGCTCTCCATCTCTTCGAAGCCATGGATAAGGGAGTTCATGATGAGATTGGACACAACCTGCCCCATCGCGCCGGCATAGCTTTGAAGCACAAGATCGCCGCTGCATTTTACGCTTACCGAATGGGATCTCTTGCGCAGCTTCGGCCTGAAAGTCATAGCGATATTATCCAGGCACTCCTTGAGATTGAAGCTGTGCGGCTCTTCGCAGGACTGATCAACGGCTACCTGCTTGAAACTGTGAATCAGATCGGAGGCTCGAACAAGGTTGGATAGAATCATCTTTGTGGATTCTGTTGCGAGCCGGAAATAGGCATCGAGATCGGAGCGTTTCATGGATTGGCTGTCGAAAAGCTGGGCGCACTCTCTGGTTCTCTCTTCAAGCAATGATGCCGCGGTAACACCTATGCCGACCGGCGTATTGATTTCATGGGCAACACCGGCAACCAGCCCGCCGAGCGCCGCCATCTTTTCCGACTGAACCAGTTGATGCTGAGTCTTGCGCAGCAGTTCCAGAGAATACTGCAGTTCCGCTACCGACTGGGTCAGCCTCTGGTTGAGGGCGTGCTCCTTCTCTTCCGCAATCTTCAGGTCGGTGATGTCCTGAATCGTCTCGATAGCTCCGACGATCCTGCCCAGAAAATCGCGCAGCGGTGCGGCGGTGAAAAACAGCCACTTGCCCCCATCGCCAAGGATCGGATAAAAACCCTCTGCCTCGTATGCCCCTTCAACCAGCTGCGATTTGCGTCCTCTCCCTTTGTAGAAGGACTGTATTTCGCTCTCGGCAGCTTTATCAACGATAAGATCGGCCAGCACGGAGCGCTGTTTGACATCGAAGGCGCTCCACTGAAAGTTGGTGCCGATCAACCCCTCGGCCGACTTGCCGGTCAGCGCCTCGCAGGCTTTATTCCAGTGTGTAATACGGTGCTTGCGGTCGATAGCGAAGGTGGGTATCGGTGATCCGTTAATAACCTGACTGTTATTCACCGTTTTCCGCATCGAGGATCCTTATAGAAGCAATCGGGAAATGAGATGTCAGATTATCATTAAGACGCAAACGCTGTTTTGTCAAGACATGGATGAAACGCTTTCAAAAAAAACTTGGTTTAAAAATCCTGCGCTTCTATTTTGATGATATACTGGGAAAAAAACAGAGGGGAGCCGCATCGTGTTCAAGAAAAACAGCATCATTCTCATTCTTATCGCTGTCGCCGTAGTCCTGCCTTTCATGACGTCGCTTGTTGCATTTTACACGGATTGGCTCTTTTTTGTCGAGACCGGATTCTCGTCCGTGTTTACCACGACTCTGTATGCCAAAACCTGCGCCGGCCTGTTTTTCGGCGTTATCCTGTTTGTTTTTGCGCTGGCCAACCTGCTTCTTGCAAACAGAGCGTCATTTCCTCATTCGGAAATTTTTATCTTGAGCGCTGGTAACTTTCGCTTTAACAGAGACGAACTTGTTCGGTTCGTCAAGCCGCTTGGCGTGCTTTTCAGTCTGCTCCTGGCGCTCCTGGCCGGCAACTGGGGTGCTCAGCAGTGGGAGGAACTGCTGCTTTTCACGAACAGAGTGACTGTTGGGATGGTCGATCCGGTTATCGGCAAGGATATCGGTTTTTACCTGTTCACTCTGCCGCTCATGGAGCTGCTCAAGAGTTTTTGCAGCTTCATGCTGTTTGCATCTGCCGTTTTGGCCGGAGCGGTCTATTTTGTGCGCGGCGGCGTCGTGCTTACAGAGCGTGGAGTAATGATTGACGAAAAGGTTCGCCGGCATCTTGCGGTTCTGGCCGGAATTTTTTCTCTCACCGTTGCCGCCGGATATTATTTCGACGGTTTCAGGCTGCTGCTTTCCGGCAGCGGCACTTTTTTTGGCGCAGGCTATGCCGATGTACACGCCAGGCTGCTGACCTTGCGGGTACTCACCTTCCTGGCACCTTTGGCAGGCGGCATGCTCGTCGTCGGCATCTGGAAAGGGAAATGGCGCATGGCGCTGCTGCCGCCGATTATTCTGATCGTCGTGTACGGAGTTGGAATCAGCGTCTATCCGGGGCTGCTGCAGAAGTTCAAGGTTGCCCCCAACGAATTGGCGCTTGAGACCCCCTACATAGAGAATAATCTCAAATTCACTCGCTTCGGCTACGATCTGGAAAAGATTGAAACCGTACCGTTCGATGTCGATACGAAGCTTTCCGCCGCCGATATAGCCAATAACGACGCAACGATCAAAAACATCCGCCTCTGGGACCATGCCCCGCTGCTCAAGACTTACAGCCAGCTGCAGCAGATCAGGACCTATTACAAATTCTTTGACGTGGATAATGACCGCTATCTTGTGAACGGGCAATACACCCAGGTAATGCTCTCTCCGCGCGAACTTTCCTACGCCGACCTTCCGAGTAAAAACTGGATCAACGAGCGGTTGATTTTCACCCACGGCAACGGTATTACCTTCGGGCCGGTCAGCCGGATCAGCAAGGAGGGATTGCCGGAATTTTTTGTCAAGGACATCCCGACCGTCAGCTTGGCCGACATCAAGGTGACCAGGCCGGAAATATATTTCGGCGAACTCTCCAACGACTATGTGGTCGTCAAGACCAAGGTCCCCGAATTCAGCTATCCTACCGCCACCGGCAACATCAACACGACCTACGCCGGCAAGGGTGGGGTGCCGATCGATTCGCTGCTTAAAAAAGCGTTGTTTGCAACCAGATTCAAGACGGAAAAAATACTGCTTTCTTCGGATATCACGCAGGAGAGCCGGATTCTCTTCAACCGCAACATCAATGAGCGGGTCAAAGCGATTGCGCCCTTTCTCCGTTTCGATGGCGATCCCTACATGGTCGTCAGGAAAGATGGCAGGCTCACATGGATCATCGATGCCTACACCTATTCGGATCGTCTCCCTTATTCAAAACCGCTCCAGGGGGGGATCAACTATATGAGAAACTCCGTCAAGGCGGTTGTCGATGCTTATGACGGTACGGTCAGCTTCTACATCAGCGATCCGCAAGATGTTATGGCAAAGGTCTATGACCGGATGTTTCCGGGACTTTTCAAGCAGATGTCGGCGATGCCTGATGATCTGCGCAAACACGTTCGCTATCCGCATCAGTTCCTTCAGCTGCAGGCCGCCATATTTGCCGCTTACCACATGACCGATCCGAAGGTCTTCTACAACAAGGAAAATCTCTGGCAGGTCCCGGCACTGGGCGAAAAGCCGATGGAGCCGAACTACACGATCATGAAGCTGCCGGGTGAAAAGGTGGAAGAGTTCGTCCTGCTGCTGCCGTTTACCCCCTCCAAGCGGGACAACCTGGCGGCCTGGCTTACGGCTCGTTGCGACGAGCCCAACTACGGCAAGGTCCGCGCTTACACCTTTCCGCGCGACCGGTTGATTTATGGCCCGAAACAGATCGACGCCCGCATCAACCAAGATTCCTTCATCTCGCAGCAGTTGACGCTCTGGAATCAGCGCGGCTCCGAGGTTATCCGGGGGAGCATGCTGGTGATCCCGATTGAAAAGTCGCTGCTTTATGTCCAGCCGCTCTTTCTTGCCGCCGATAAATCCGCACTCCCCGAACTGAAGCGGGTAATTGTTGCCTTTAACGATGAGGTGGTGATGGAGGAGAACCTGGAGCTTGCCCTGCAACGCCTCTTCGGCGGCAAAAAAGCTGCGGTTGCCGTAACCAAAGCGGTCACGACAGATTCGAAAGCATCGTCAGCCACTCTGGCCAAGGAAGCGATGGGCATCTATGAAAAGGCGACGACCCTGCAGCGGCAGGGTAACTGGGCCGGTTACGGGGAGGAGCTGCGCAAGCTGGAGCTGGTTCTGAAGAGGATGGCACAGTAGGAATGACCAAAGAACAGATAATTCAGGAAATAATCACGGCGCTTTCCGCCGACCTGGCGGTGCTGTCCACCGCCGCAAAGGCGGCCCACGCGGCGGCTACCCACTCGGAGTGCCTTCCCGACAACAAGTATGACACCACCGCGCTGGAAGCCTCCTACATCGCCCAGGGACAGGCCAATCGCGCCCAGGAGATCCGGATTGCGCTGGAGAGTTACCGCTCCCTGACGCTGCACAGCTTTGACGACGACACGCCGATCCGGCTGACGGCACTGGTTACGATGGAAGAGGGGGAGGGGAGCGTAAGGCGGTTCTTTCTCGGCCCTCAAGCCGGCGGGATGAAAATTGCCGATGGTGACGGCGAGATTGTCGTTATTACCCCCGGTTCTCCCTTGGGGCGGCGGCTGCTTGGCCTGCGGAGCGGCGATGAAGTGCAGGGCGGTAACAATGCCGCCGCGTCGTTCACTATAGTCGCGGTCTGTTGAACAAGATGGCTCTTATATGAAAATAACACTGTTGACACATTTTAAAGAGTTTGAGAAACGCTCCAATACCGGGCGTTTGGTGGTTGATGTCTTGGGGAGTGCTGCCGAGCAGGTGCGCTGGGACAGGATGAATCCTCCTGCCCGGCTGATCGAGGATATTGAAGCGGGCGGCGTGGCGCTGGTCTATCCCGGCGCCGCGGATGGGAATGAAGGCGATCTGAGCGGCATCACGCAGTTCGTGGTAATAGACGGCACGTGGCATGAGGCCCGCAAAATCCATCAGCGAAGTCCGTACCTTCAGAAAATTCGCCGCATCGGGCTGACTACGGGTGAAAAATCGGTGTACAACCTCAGGAAAAATCAGAAGGAATCCGGTTTGTGCACGGCCGAATGTGTCATTGAGGTACTGCGTCTTTCGGGGAATATCTCAGCGGCTGAGCTGTTGCAGGAGCGGTTCCTGGCGTTTATCAGGCCGGAAGGAGCTATGAGGGGGGCGGTGCAGGGACACTGACTTCGGTCTCAATGGTTTTTGGTAACTGCACAGGTCAGAAAATGAATCAAAAGCATCTCTCACGGAGGCACAAAGGCACGAAGAAAACCAGGATTGAATGATTTGAAGTCATCGGGCTGAACTATGTAGACTTTTATTTTTGACATTCTTCGTGTCTCCGTGCCTTTGTGTGAAAATGGTTCGGTTAAGCTTTGAATTTGTTTTCGCTGCCGGAGATAAGCCGCTTGATATTTTCATGATGGCGGATAATGACAATTGCGGCAATCACAAAGGTTACAATGATCACGCTTCTGCTCCCTCCCAGATAATAGACCGCCAGAGGCATTACGGCTGCTGCGGAGATTGACCCGAGTGAAACGTAGCGCCAGAGAAACATCAACAGGGCAAACAGTGCCACTGCAATTCCAACCGCGAGGGGAGCAAGCGCCAGAAAAACTCCCAACGCTGTAGCGACACCCTTCCCCCCCTTGAATTTGAGAAAAACCGAAAATACATGACCGCAAAAAGCGGCCAGCCCGACCCATGCGGCAGATTCAGGCGGGAGTGCGCTGAATTTTACGAGAACCACCGGAAGCAGCCCTTTCAGGCAGTCGCCGATCAGTGTTATGACACCGACCTTGCGACCGACGGTCCGGTACAGGTTGGTCGCGCCGATATTGCCGCTCCCCTCCTTCCGGACATCTATTCCGTACGCTTTTCCGAGCAGAAGCCCGGTCGGGATGGACCCGATCAGGTATGCTGCCCCAATGGCGATAAACAGCTGGTAATTACCTGGCATAAGTTCTCATTTGGGTAAGGAATTCATAGCCTTGTAGGCTTCCTGGAGGAAGGCGCTGCCGGGATATTCCCGGGCTAGCCGGGCAAAAACCTCAATCCCTTTTGCTTTCTGGCTATCTTCAAGATAGGCTTTGCCCAGATAATACAGTACTTCGTCCCGCCTTGCCAAGTCGGTAAACATTTTAAGCGATTCTTCGAAACGTGCGATTGCGGCTTTATAGGCATCTGTCTTCAAGTAAAACCGCCCGACATACAGTTCGTACTGCAGCTGCTTGTCACGGCATTCCATCCGTTTTGCTTTTACCTCGGCCAACTGGGCACCGGTTGGGTAAAGCTTCAGGTAGGAATCAAAAGTCATCTGCGCATTCTTTACCGGAGTCTGGTCTGTGTCGATGCTGTGGATTTCGTTGAAATAGCTCAACCCCTGACGATACAGGGCAAAATCCGCTTGCGGGTGTTTTGGGTGCAGTTTTCGGAAATCTTCATAACCGGCGGCAGCTTCGATATAGTCTTTGTTCAGGAAGTAGGCGTCGGCGATATTCAGCTCGGACTTTGTGGTAAGTTCCGCTGACTGATACGTCTCCTTGACCTTTTTCCACTGGGCGATGGCATCTTCATATTTTCCGTCTTTGAAGAACTGTTCCCCCTCTTTATAAAGCACATCGGCAGGCTTGTTTACCTGTGTGGTGGAACACCCCTGCAGCAGCGCGGAAGCGAGGATGAACGAGGCGATCAATTTTGCGGCTGAATTCATACGTATCCTTTTTGAAACAATATCAGTTAAATAATTCCGGCGCCGCTTTGGTCGGCCAACAGACGGCTGATTATATCATGATTAAGCCATACGGTGGATGCCGGCGGGTTCCAGGAGCTGTGCAGCATCAGTCGGCCGGTGGTCAGGAAGACAATTCTGGATAGTTCGGCACAGACCAGCTGCTTCTGATCCGCATGCAGTTCCATCAGCTCGGCGGAAGCGGCCAGCATCAATTCGGCCTGTTCACGGGTATTGTGCTGCGGCCAAGTGGCAAAATCCACGATCCGTTCCAGGATAGGGGAGGAGAGATAGCGGTCGGCGCGCTCCAGCAGGTTGGCAACGGTTTCTCCCTCTTTCAGCATGGCTTGGCAACGGGCCTCAAGAGTATCGGTGGTTTCTGCATCGACTTCATTGCGAATAGCGCTCAGAAGCGGGTAAAGCGAAATCTCAACCCCCAGGAAAAGCGCGCTGGAATTGGTCTGGATTTCCGGGCAGTTGAAAACGGTTGCCGGGATGCCTTTGGCGGCAGCCTCAGAGGCGATCTCTTCAAGCCGCATCTTGGCGAAACCTTGTACATACGGTGTATAGGATTGCCAACGATACTTGCCGTTTACCAATACTTCGGTGCCGTGGTAGCCGTATGCCGAGTAACAGACTTTGCTTCCGGCGCCGGAGTTTCTCTCGCGCAGGGTGGCGGTGCCTTCAATCAGATAGCGGAAGGTGTCCGCAGTCACTTCGTTGAAACTGCTGTCGCAGAGCCGGCCAAGCGGGCTGTCCCAGAAGACTTCCGAGGCCATGTATTTGTCGCCGGTCCCTTTGAAAATCCGGTTCAGTAGCGGCATGAAAACCCTGGCACGCGGAATGCCGCCCGCCATCGAATGAGCCACAAGGATATTGACGCCAGCCGGTATCCGCTTGAGCAGTTCGGTTTCAAGCAGCGCGAGATTGGCGCGAAACCGGGCGGTCCCGGCGGCACACGCTTTTTCGACACTCTCTTCGATAAAGCTGATAGTGGCAAAATCATCGGGACGAGCTTTTTTCAGCTGTTCAGCCACGGAGGGGAAACCGTCGCCGCTCTCCATATCAAAACCGGCCTCCAGTGGAATATTGATGATAACTCCGCCAAGGAGCGCTTCTGCATCAGCCAACTCTTCGGCAGTAAGCGGCCTCAGTGTCCCTTCGCTATCCCTGCGTCCGACCGTAGTGCCGATTACGGTCATGCCGACCCGTTTGGCCTCGTCAACCAGGCCGTTGGCATAGCCGCGTCCAAATAGCTCCCCAACCAACACCAGCACGTCGCCGGCCTTGTAGCCGGCCGGATCGGGCAGCTGTTGCAGTGGTCTGTATTCCGTCATGAAACCCCCAAAGTAGATAAAATAAGCTTCTTATTTAGCATATATTGCCCCGTCATGTGAACATAAAAAGCTGCCGTTATTATTCGGAAGTAATTAATGGTGAGGGGCTTTGTGGTGGGGTGAAATTGGTATCAGGCAAAAAGCAGGCTGAATGCTATCAGGAAAGTGAGCTGACACGCGGCAACTACCCAGCCGTTTCTGAGCATCGACTTCATATCCACGGACTCGGCAAAGCCGAGGGAACTGACCATGTTCGCACCGGGGAAGACGAAATTGTTTACTCTTGTCGCGACCACCAGGGCCAGTGCCCAGGCAAGCATCGAGACGCCGTGCCGGGCGAGCAGCGGGCTGAACATCTCGTGCAGCAGCTTGATGGTTGCCACCGTGGCGCCACTGATCCCGAACGCGCCCAGAAACCCGCCGGTAATGACAATGGCCGGCTTGCCTCCGATCTCCATCATCGGTTTGATCAACGCGGTCAAAGCCGCAAAGCCCCCCGCCTTGTCGACAAAAAAGATGAACGGGTCCAGCAGCAGAAAGAGCAGAAACAGCCCGACATTGCCCGCCATCCCTTTGATGACCAGCCTAAGAATTTCCTCGAACTTCAGCCCCCCTACCAGCCCGGTGATGACCGACAATCCGAGCATGATCACGATGACGAACGAGGTGGGCGCCTTCACGGCGATGCCGTAGACAACTGCCGCCAGAAAAGATATGGCAAAGACCAGAGTGGCTCGTCTGCTCCGTGGGCTCGGCTCGAACTGTTCCGTCTGCTCCGGTTGCTGATAGCGGTTGCTCTCCCTGGTGTTTTGCTGAATCCGCTGGATCATCTGCCATGTCACCGCCAGCGTAATCAGCGCGACCGGTCCGGAAACATAAAGCAGCATCTCGCCGTAGCCGAGCTTGGTCAGCCCCAGCAGCGTAATCACGGGGGGAGTGAACGGTCCCAGGATCAGCGCCTCTTCACCGACCGCCTGAAAAATAACGCTGACCGTGCTCCGCGACAGACCGACCGCGGCGGCCACCGGCAGTACGATCGGAGCGATGATGGCATTCCCCCCGGCCATGGTGCCGAGCAGCCCGACGATCACCAGGCAGGCCGCCATGATGCCGAGCATAGCCTTCTTTTCCGTATCGACGCCGATGCCGTGGATGATCCGGTACACGATGGTATGCGACACCTTCGTTGCGTTCAGCACCTCCCCGAGCCCGCGTCCCAGCATGATGATCAGTCCGACCAGCGCCAGAAACGAAGACATGCTGTTTGACAGAGCGGCGCCGAAGGAAACGAGGGTCTGGTGGCTCAGAACTGCGCCGATCACCACGCATATGGCTGTGGCCGCCAGGATGTCCACATCGCGAAATACCAGCACGATGTAGATCAAGAGCGGCGCCAGCCCCAGGAGGCCCCAGCCGAGCGTGGAGGTTATTTCAATAGGCATTGCAATGTTACCTTGTTTTTTTAGAAGTTCAGTTCAAATTAAACAGCAAACTTCAACTGCAATAGAACGCGGATGACTCGGATTTAGCAGATTTAGCGGATTTACGCAGATTTTAATCTTTTGAGTATGTATTTTATATCCGTGTAATCCGCTCAAATCATTAGTGACTGTTGCTGCGCATTTTGCAGCTTACAGGCACTTAGTTGTCTCATCAGATTTGATCTGCGTCCCATTGCCTTAGGATGTTGAGTATGAGGTTAAGACTCATTCAAAGTGCAGCTCGACTCCGATTCCGACCCCTGCGTTATGCAGGTCGAATCTGCCGCTGTCATCAAGGTACGGGGAGTGTGCCAGCTCCCCCTTGATGAAAAACGTCGTATCAATATCCATGAAGTCAAAACAGCCCAGTCCGGCGGCAAAATGGGCCGACGCGGTAATCGCCAGCGCGCTCTCCATCATCGCTCCCAGCATCAGCGGTATCCCAAGCGAACTGGCAAGCCGGGCTATTTCCGCGCTTTCCAGGATGCCGCTTTTCATGAACTTGATGTTTATGGCGCTGACTGCGTTGCTGTCGATGGCCCGCCGGGCATCGGCCAACGAGCCGACACTTTCGTCGGCGCAGACCAGTGTGCCGCTCCCGGCCAGCGCCGCTGTGATCGCTGCCAGGGCATCCCAGTCATGCTTGGGAACAGGTTGCTCTAACAGCACCGGGCGCACCCCTTTCCTGTCGAGTTGTTCCAGGAACGCCAGCATCCGGCTGGTGTTAAATCCCATGTTTGCGTCCAGAATCAGTTCACTGTCAGGCGCGATCTCCCGCACCGCTAGAACACGGTTCAGGTCCAGCTCCTCGTCCTTGCCGATTTTGATCTTGAAGGCTTTGAATCCTTGTTCCGCATATTGCCGCGCGGCTGCCCGGGCTTCATCGAGGGAGCCGATCACGATGGTGATGTCGGTGTTAAACGCCAGCAGCGGCTCTTTTGACGCAACCGGTGTGAAGAGCTTGTAAAACGGAATCCCCTTCACGCGGGAGGCCAGATCCAGCAGAGCCATTTCAAAGGCTGCCAGGCCAGCATGGTTGCCTGCAAATGTGGGAGAAAATTCCCGGCAGACCTCCTCTGGAACGTCTATCTTGCGCCCTTTCAGTGCAGCGGCCGCGGCCTGCAGATTGGTCAGCGTCGCGGCCACGGTTTCGCCGGTGATGTGGGTGGCAACGGCCGCCTCACCGTAACCGCATATGCCGTCACTGGTCCGGAGCCGGAAGAAGACATTCTCCAGTTCGTCGTGCTGTCCGGTGGCAATCCGGAACGGGGTAACCAGCGGCGCCCGGATTATCGAAGCCACGGCGTCATCTATCACAAACGATACTCTTTCCATATCATGTTTCTCCGGTCTGATCCTCTGGCTTTGTCTGCAACTCTACGGCAGGAACACGGTAGTGTTTATAAATATCCGCACGTGAGTACAATTTGCCGCGTTTATAGTAGTAGATAGCGACCAGCAGCAGGGTTGTGCCCAGGTAAGCCAGTGCATACCCTTTGGCGGCGCCGTAACCGAACGTGTTCTGCACGCCCGCCGGAGTCAGTACATAAGCATGGATAACCCCGAAAAAGGAGAGCAGTGCGGCGGTTGCCGTCCAGAGCGCCGCCTTGAGAAACTTCCTCTCGACGACAAACACCATCATTGCCGACAGAATCATGCCCGAGAGCATGAAACCCTGGCTAAGGGCGATGACGCCGTACACATAAAGGTCGCCGCCGAATTTCGGGGCAACATCATACAGGCTGGCGCCCGCCTTGCGCAGGGTCGTCTCGATGAGCAGCAGCGCCCACGCCGCGAGCGCCGGCATCAGTCCGAGTGCCACCGCCACGCTGTGTTTCTTGGGCACTTCCTTGAATGCCTGGGCCGTGATTATGAGTCCGACCCAGAGCAGAATGCCGATCATCGCTTCCATCGGCACCACCTTGAGCACCAAGGTGACTCCTCCAATCAGGCAGAGGACCGTAATCACGGCACCGTTCAATATCGAATAGCCCCACCTAGCTCCCATCGCTTTCCAGCCGGGGTGGCCGATGTAGATCGTGGTCGGGAACGGGTTGCCAAGGCACGCCGCCACGATCGAGCCGAACCCATTGACCAGCAGGGACGACCTCGTATCGTACCGGTCGCCGGCAGCTTCCGCGCTTTCCAGGTTTTGGAGAGATCCGATTACGTTGAAAAGCGCCATCGGGAAGATAACCGAGAAGTACTTCCATCCCTGACCGTTAGTCAGGAAAACGAGCATGTCGGCAAAAGCGGGCCGAGGGAAGTGGACGGCAAAGTGATACGGCTCCTGGAGCGGCTGGAAAAAGGGGTAGCCGGCCCATCTGAGCAGCCATCCCATCGCCACCCCCAGCACCACCGCGATGAAACCGCCCGGCAGGCCAAGTGGTAGTTTGATCTGTCCTCCATAGACGATAATCACGAACAGCGCTGGTACAATCGCTATGGCCGGCATGGCGAAGATCTGGAACACGAAACCCATGGAGATGAAGGTGAGGGCAATCCCGGCCAGCGATGACAGCAGCGCGGCCCGGGGAGTGTGCCTGCGGAGCCAGTCGCCGACAAACGCCCCGACACACTCAAGGACAGCGCTGACGAGGCACGCAAACAGGCCGGCCTGCCAGGCAAGGTTCGGATCCTTAGTTTCAAAATAAATCGGAGCAATGATCAGGAAGATGAAGGCGATCAGGCTGACGGTGTTGATTCCGTACGGCAGCGCAGTGACATCGAATCGGCCCGTACTGATAGCCAGTCTCCGTGCCTGCCACGCATAGAAGACGTTGCCAAAGAGGATCGACAGCGCCGCGCCGGGAAGAATCCTCCCGTAAACAAGCTCTTGCGGCATGCCGCAGACGTTGCCGCAGAGGACCGCGATCAACATCAGCTGCAGCAGATTGTCGACGAACAGCCCGAAGAATCCGTCAATATCTCCGTGAACAAACCATCCGACTTTCATAGAGTGCGTTTCCTTTTTGTTTCAATATTTCCATTATGGCTGTTGGCTTTTGTCAGCCGATCCGCAGGGAGCGCATGGAGATGGTGCCATATACCACCCCCTCGGTGAAGAAGGCGACTTTTTCCCCCGGTTGCTGCAGCGCCAGGGCGTACAAAAGCGGCAGGTAGTGTTCGTTGGTTGGGATCGAGAGTCGGGCCGCTTCCCCCAGGGGCGGGTAGTCCACCAGCCGGTTGTGCTCCCCCGCCAGAATGAATTCCGCAGCCAGGCTGTCGAACTCCGCAGCCCAGGGATAGGGGCCGTCCGTGCCCCAATCAATCAGCCGCAGATTGTGGACCAGGTTGCCGCTCCCGATTACCAGCACCCCCTCTTGCCGCAGGGGAAAGAGTTCGGCGGCGAGGTCATAGTGGAAACGGGGAGGTTTGGTGCGGTCCAGACTCAGCTGAACCACCGGGATATCGGCCTCGGGATACATGCGGCGGAGCACCGACCAGGTTCCATGATCCAGTCCCCAGGGATGGTCTTCATCCATACGTACCGCCGTGGAACCGATCAGCTTCTGCACCCGCTTGGCAAGTTCGGGTGAACCGGGGGCCGGATATTGCACCTTAAACAGCTCATCGGGGAAACCGTAGAAGTCGTGGATCGTTTTGGGGTGTGCCATGGACGTGACGAAGCTTCCCTCCGTCTCCCAGTGGGCAGAAATACAGAGAATGGCCGTCGGGCGAGTGATTTGTGCCGCTGTCTCGCGCCAGGCGGCTACAAAGGCGGTTTCCTCGATGGCGTTCATCGGGCTGCCGTGCCCCACGAAGAGGACCGGCATCAGGGGAGTATGAGTGTTGAGGTGAGTGGTCATAATCAGAGTACTACCCCTCTTTGGTCTTAGTTAATGTCTGCATTTTCTCCACGATATGCTTACCTATGGGAATAGCGGAAGTTGCCGCCGGGGACGGCGCATTGCATACGAACAGTGCCCTGTCCGTATTTACAAAAAGGAAGTCATGAACCAGTAAACCTTCCGGGGTGACCGCCTGCGCACGGATTCCAGCCGGATAATCGTGCAGGTCCTGCACGGTCAGGCTCGGGCAGTATTTGCGCACCAGTTCCAGGTAGCCCGCTTTGAAAAGGCTGTTTTTCAGCTCCAGCATACTGACTTTGAAGTTGTCACGCAGGACTTTGAGCAGCCCCGGATAGGTCAGCATTTCGAAACTGTCGGCCAGGCTGAAGTCGAGTCTGGCATACCCTTCGCGCTTGAAGGCCAGTACAGCGTTGGGGCCGACGGTAACCGTGCCGTCGATCATCTTTGTCAGATGTACCCCGAGAAAAGGCAATTCCGGATCAGGGATCGGATAAATCAGGTGATTTACGATGCGGTTATGCTCTACGCCCAGCAGAAAGTAATCGCCGCGGAACGGAATAATCTTGAACTCCGGCTTGACCCCGGTCATCGCGACCACGCGGTCAGCCATCACCCCGGCGCAGGCCACGAGATAGCGCCCCTCAAAACACGCTTTGTCGGTCCGGACCGACATCCTGTCAGGCTGTTCGGCAAGCGCCACGACGTTACTGTTAAACAGGACTTCTCCACCACTTTGCATGACCAGTTCAACCATCTTGCGGGTGATTTCGGCGTAGTTGACGATGCCTGTGGATGGCACCAGAATGGCTCCGACCCCGGTAATATTCGGCTCCGCCTCTTTCAACTGCTGCGCTGACAAGACCTCGAAAGGAATTTGGTTTTCTGCGCAGCGGGTGACCAGTCCGGACATTCGCTCCAGTTCGAGAGCGTTGGTCGCCACCAGAAGTTTGCCGCACTCTTCAAACCTGATGCCGTGCTCGGCACAGAACGCCTTGGTGGCGACATTTCCTTCCCGGCAGAATTGTGCTTTCAAGCTCCCCGGCGCATAGTAAAACCCGGCATGGATTACCCCGGAGTTACGGCCGGTCTGATGGCAGGCCGGGCCAATCTCCTTTTCCAGCACCAGTACAGACTTCCCTGGAAAAGCTTGCTGCAACTGCCGGGCTGTTGACATCCCGATTATTCCGGCACCAATTACAATAAAGTCGTAAATCATTTTAGAGTCCTATAATGTACTCTTGATTTGGTCAACTACAAGGCTCAGCTATTCAACGTCTGACATGAGAGGCCGCCGATAAGCGGTCCCTCTCGATGGATGGGCTGGGCCACATTATTTGACTGAAACGCGCAATGTGTATTGTGCATTTCCTCTGGTGCTCCCAACTTCTATCCGATATATGCCACTCTTAGCTAAGACACCGCTCCACTTCGTACGGTCGTGCTCCGACTCTGTGCCAGGAATTGGTTCATCGGCCTTCGGTTCAAAAATAGAAAAGGCCGCATTGTTTTCCTGTGCCGTAACCTCAACCGACATGACTTGTCCGGCGCGGACCCTGAGGAGGTAATTGTCTCTATCTCCTCTTATGACGTCGCCTTGGATGGCGGTAGATGCTTTTCCCTGAGTAAAAGTGACATTTCTCGTGAAGTCCGCTGCGTTTGCGCGAACTGACATGGCAAGCGCGACAAGCAAAGCAATAGTTCTTAAAATCGTAATGGTCATTAGTGTGGCCCAACTCCTACTTGGTTTGTTTCCTGGGATGTATGTTCGGGCGACACCATACTTATCTCGTTTGAATTAAATAAGGTGTCCCCCGAACTTCGCAATAGGTTAGGAAGCTAATTTAATCAGCTTCATTGTATATGCTGTCATAATTACCGAAAATCATCTCTTTTTCTTCTTCACCCAGCCAATAAATGCTATGACTAAATTTAGTGCGGTGGCTATCACCAAAAGCATCAATGTATGAAACTTCGCCCCAAATATAAGCCCGTCGTTCTTTTCCAAGCTTGATATTCTTGACGTCTTCATCTGGAACAAAATCATCTACAATAGCGTTCAACACAACATTTTGATGCGGACCGAGTACATATGAACTTTGGATTTTGTTTTTAGCTGGTGGTAATTGGAAGTCATCTGGTAATGGATACGGCAGAATATCAGCATTTGCCCAATAGGTGATTTTGTGAGCAGGGGTATTGCCAGAATTACTTAATGTCGGTCTGACGTCAAATTTAAGATTCCTTGTTCGTTCTTGAAATATCCCGTTGTTTATGGTCACAGTCAAATAAGCCCGCATTTGTTGAGCTGTTCGCTCTTTGAGAGTAGCGACACTTTCAGACGCTGCTTTGGCGCTGATTTCCATGTGAGTGGAGACGCGTTCCATAGCAGAGGCAGCTTTAGCAGCTTCAGAAATAGATGCCGCCATTTCTGCGGCTTGCCGTTCGGAAGTTATCCTGGCGTCTTTGCTCAATCGATAGGTTACCCACCAAAGAGCGGCGGTGAAACAAAATAAGAGGAATGTAAAAACGGCAAGTGATACAGTGCCCCATGTCATATATCTATCAAGCGTCGGTTTCTCGTGATGCTCGTATTTCTTGTAATCTGCATCGTCTTTGCTCTCTTGATTGGGAATGCTTTTTACAACAAAAGAGTTTGACTCAATGCCGGGTTGTTCTTTTGCTCGATTTTGTGTGGTTTGTTTGGTGCCTGCATGTTCTTCTTGAATGATTATCCTGAAACTTGGGGTTGGTGGTTGTGATTCAGCGCATACTCCAATTCCGTAGAACAAAAGCAATATTGCAATTATAGGGGCAATCCTCATTTCTGGGGCTCCTTCATGTTTTGACTACACCTGAAATACGGCCCGATTAGACCTAAATTCATTAACGCGCAATATAATCCTGCGTATATTCATTGTCAAAGAAGATTACATGCTTCAACATTAAAAACCTGCCGTGACATATTGATTAATTTCGTGCTATTGTGAAACAAATATTCGGGGGGCCTATTACATGAATAATGACCTGATTCTCCTCGGCCATGGCAGCGGCGGCCGACTTTCGCACCAGTTGCTCGATGAACTGATCATTCCGATCGTCAGCGGAATTCCCTCTGCGGGACAAAATGATGCCGCGCTGCTGGAGGGTGTTGCCGGACGGATAGCCTATACGACCGACTCCTTTGTCGTTGACCCGATATTTTTCCCCGGTGGCACCATCGGCAGCCTGGCCGTGCATGGCACCGTCAACGACCTGGCAATGATGGGCGCCCGGCCGCTTTGGCTGAGTGTCGGATTGATCATCGAAGAGGGGTTCAGTAAGGCCGATCTGAAAATCATACTTGAAGATATGCGCTCGGCGGCCGATGCGGCCGGCGTTAAAATCGTCACCGGAGATACCAAGGTCGTGCCGCGCGGCAAGGCCGACAAGATATTTATCACGACTTCTGGCGTTGGCGCGGTCGAACACAACCTGCCGATTCATGGCGCGAACGCGCAGCCGGGAGATGTCATCATAATCAACGGCACGATCGGCGATCACGGCATCGCCGTTATGGCCGGACGCGAAGGGCTTGAGGTCAGCACGGAAATCAAGAGCGATTCGGCGGCCCTGAATGGCCTGACCTCCGCTCTTGTTGAGGAAATTGGCGCTGCTCTTCATGTGCTGCGCGATCCGACTCGGGGCGGCGTGGCAACCACGATTAAAGAGATTGCCCAGCAGTCCGGCGTCGCCATTACGCTGCGGGAAGAGGCGCTGCCGGTAAAGTCAGCAGTGCGGGGCGTCTGCTCGATTCTGGGGCTTGATCCGCTGTTTGTGGCGAACGAGGGGAAACTGCTGGCCTTTGTGGCCGCCGATGCCGCGGACGTGGCGCTGGCCGCTATCAGGAAACATCCGCTCGGAGCCGCCGCCGCCATCATCGGCACGGTTGAAGCCGGAGCGGCCGGACGGGTACAGATGGAGACGGTAATTGGGGGCATGCGCTCGGTCGACATGCTTTCCGGGGAACAGCTGCCGAGGATCTGCTAGGATGGCGAAGGAAAAAACTCCGGTAACCGCTGCGGTACGCATGCTGCGTGCCGAAAAGGTTGACTTTAGTGACCACCCCTACAGTTATGAGGATAAGGGGGGGACTGCGGTATCTTCGCGCGAACTGGGCGTTGACGAGCATGCAGTCATAAAGACATTGGTGATGGAGGATGATTGCCGTAAGCCGCTGATTGTCCTGATGCATGGCGATCTGCAGGTTTCCACGAAAGAGCTGGCGCGCGTGATCGGCGTAAAGACGGTGTCGCCCTGCAGTGCGGACACGGCACAAAAGCAGAGCGGTTATCTGGTCGGCGGCACCTCGCCGTTCGGAACCCGCAACCGGATGCCGGTGTATATGGAAGAGAACATCGCCACGCTGCCGAAGATTTATATCAACGGCGGGAAGCGGGGTTATCTGGTCGGCATGGCGCCGGCGGAACTTGTCAGGGTACTGAAGCCGCGACTGGTAACTGTCGGTATCCGATAATTGAAGATGAGGGAAAGGAATATTTCATGATTAGAAAAGCACAAATTGCAGATGTAAAAGATATCCAGAAACTGCTGATGACCTTTGCCAATCGGGGAGACATGCTTTCCCGTTCGTTGTCGGAACTGTATGAGTCGTTGCGCGATTTTTACGTATTTGAAGAAGATGGCGTGCTTCTGGGCGCTGCGGCGCTGCATATCGTCTGGGACGATCTTGCCGAGGTGCGCTCTGTTGCCGTGACGGAGGATGCCGGTCGCAAGGGAATCGGCAGTCGCCTGGTACAGTCATGTATCGTCGAGGCGCGCGAATTAGGGTTAAAACGGATATTCTGCCTGACCTATAAACCGGATTTCTTTGCCAAGCATGGCTTCCGCCTGGTGGATAAAGCCGAACTGCCGCATAAGGTCTGGGGCGACTGTATTAAATGCGCGAAGTTTCCGGACTGCGACGAAAACGCGATGATTCTGGATCTATGAAACGCGACAGGGCGGCCTTAAAAGCCGCCCTGTTTTTTTTAGCTGAGGAAATACTTCTCCCTCTCGTTCCTTCTCCCTAAGGGAGAAGGTGGCCGAAGGCCGGATGAGGGGTGCAACAGTGCCGCATAATCAAACTCTGCCCCCTCACCCTAACCCTCTCCCTCATGGAGAGGGAATCGTCCCGCCAGTAGTTTTCTTCCAAACCGAGAAATCAGATAAAATACATGATGCGGTTATCGGCCTCATTTTTGATCCCCATGTCATGGGCACGCTGACAGAGCGTTTGCAGGGTCATTCCGCCAAAAAGAGTGTCAAGGAGCGCGTTTGCCTCCGACCAGACTGTCTGGGTGACGCAGTGCCCCTCGAAAGGGCACTCCGACTTGCGGCGGAGTTTCTTTGGCGTGGCCCCGGCGCAGTCAACCAGCAACACGTCCTGTTCGGTGGCATTCAGGATCTCAAGGACTGTGATTTCATCCGGTTTGCGCGACAGCGCATATCCCCCTTGCGGCCCGCGCTTGCTTTTCAGAAGGCCGGCGCGTTTCAGGTTCTGGAAGATCTGTTCGAGGTAGCGGGGAGAAATCTGCTGCCGACGCGAGATGTCCTGAATCTGGACAGGATCGGCGCCGCAGTTGTAAGCTATATCGAACATGGCTCTCAAGCCGTATCTGCTCTTAGTTGATAAACGCATATTTAGATACTCCGTGTAGAATGAAATGCGGGAAATCATTACGGAAGCAGACCGTAGTTGTCAAGAAAATAAACTGTCGGGCAAGTATAGCTCGTTGAGATAAATTGTTAAAATAAATTATCTGGCGGTGCGGGCGATAGTTGCCGCAATCACCCGATCTGCCCCTGCCTTCTTCAACACTCCGGCACATTCGTTTATTGTGCTTCCGGTCGTCATGACATCGTCGAGCAACAGTATCCGCTTGCCGGCTATACGGTCAGGTTTTTTAACGTTAAAGGCACCTTTTACATTCACCCGGCGTTCCGTCGACGAAAGCTTGATCTGCGGTTCGGTCGGCCTGGTTCTGATCAGCGCGTCGGGCAGAATCGGGAGAGAGAGGTGCCGAGACAGCACCCTGCCAAGGAGTGCGGCCTGGTTAAAACCACGCTGCCGAAGGCGCGAACGATGCAGCGGTACCGGAACGATCAGATGCGGACCTTGATCAGACAGGTATTCGCGCAGCCATTCCAGAGTCAGGAGCGCCAATGGTTTCCGCAGGTGTGTGCGCTGGTTGTACTTGAAGGAGTGGATCAGGTCGCGTATTGGGCCTTCATAGAGGAAATACGCCCTGGCTATATCAAAGCTGGGGGGATGAGCCAGGCATGCGCCGCAGCGGTGATCGTTCCCCGCCCCGATAAAGGGGATTCCGCAGATTGAGCAGAGCGGGGACGATACCAGCGGCAAACTGTCATGACAGGTTGGGCAGATGTGGAGCTTTCCGGCATCCGGGATGAATGAATGGCAGAGGTGGCAAGTTGGCGGCAGAACGATATCAAGCAGCGCATTGAAGAAACGCTTGAATGCAGGCGCCTCCCTGGCCATTTAAAAACCCAGTTCGGCGTTGACTACCAGTACATGAAGGTCGGTAAAGCGTGGTTTGCGATCGATGACGGCGGTAACCCGGCAGAGCCGGTCCGGAGAGTTGCAGTCGCTGCAAAAACCGGTTGAGGAACAGGGCGTTTTGAAATTGAGGCGTTTTGCATTGGGGGGAGTCGCCCATTCCTTGACCCTTTTGATCGCATCGGGAAGTGTGCCGTCAACGAGTTTGTTGCGCCCGGCGACAACAATTACCTTGCGCGGACCGAAGAGCATCGCTCCGACCCGGTTGCCGGTGGCATCGATATTAACCAGTTCGCCGTTCAGTGTAACGGCGTTGCTGCCCGACAAAAACAGGTCGCAGGTAAGCTGGCGGCGCATGATCTCCAGTTTTTCGTCGCGTGAGAGGGTAGAGGGGGCATGATTGAGAATCTCTTTCCCCTGCTCTCGCAGTAACTGTTCCACTCCCAGAGATACTACCGACATTGACCCGCCGAATCCGACAGTGACGGCATCGGCTGCCCCTGTAATGATGTATTCCGCCGCGTCCTGCGGGGCAGCGCAGTACCGGGCGGTGAAGCCGTTCTTCTCCAGCGACGCCACCGCTTTCCGGCACTTCTGTTCGTGAGTCCAGTTGTTTAGATCCTCAGTCATTCCCATGAGACTCTCCTACTTCACTACTTTAACGGACTTGATCACGACAGCTGTTTGGGGGACATCGGGAAAGCCGCGCGTTACGGTCTTGGTTGCGGCAATTTTGTCAACCACGTCCATGCCTTCAATTACTTTTCCGAATACCGCGTAGCCATAGCCTTGCTGGCTCTTGTCGCGATAATTAAGGAAATCGTTATCGACGGCATTTATAAAAAATTGTGCCGTTGCGGAATCCACAACACCGGTTCGCGCCATGGCCAATGTTCCTCGCTGGTTTTTAAGCCCATTGTAGGCTTCGTTTTTGATCGGCGCTTTGGTCGGTTTCTGCTTGAAATCAACCGTAAACCCTCCCCCCTGAATCATGAAGTTGGCAATGACACGATGGAAGATGGTATCGCTATAAAAGCCGCTTTTTGTATATTCCAGGAAGTTTTTGACACTGATGGGAGCCTCTTTTTCAAAAAGCTCGGCCTTGATGTTTCCCAGGTTGGTCTCGATCATGACAACCGGGTTCTTCTTTCCTTCCGCGGATGCGATTCCGGCAACAAGGCAGATCAGTGCAACAGCGCTCAGCATTTTTCTAAACATAGTCTTTCCTCCAAAATTATTTATGTTCCGCACAATACGACAGTTGGCAGATAAAATCAATCCCGGTCGGCAGAGCCTCGTATCAGCTCGGCCAGGCAGGCAATGAAGGCGGGAGAGCTGTTGAGCGCTTCGGTGCGCCGGAAATCAGTGATGCCGAGCGTCATTGCCTCATCCTTGTACTGGATGTCGATTTCATAGAGCGTCTCGATATGATCGGAAACGAACGAGATCGGCACCATCAACAGCTGCTTGCAGCCGGCGGCGGCCAGTTCTACAATCTTCGCTTCGGTGGATGGCTCCAGCCATTTGACCGGACCGGCGCGCGACTGGAACGCCAGATGATGAGAAACGCCGCCGAAATGTTCCATGGTCAGGCGTACGGTTGTCTGAATATGTTCAAGATAGGGGTCGCCGGAATCTATGAACGATTGGGGCAGGCCGTGGGCCGAGAAGACCAGCTGGACATTGGAGCGATCCGGAAAACCGGCCAGCCCTTTCTCGACTTTTTCCGCGAGTGCCCCTATGTAGGAAGGGTGGTCATAAAACTGGCGAATATAGGTGAGGTTGAATGGGACAGTGCTCTTTTTTAGTCCGCGCTCCAGTTCATTGATGCTGGAGCCGACCGTGGCGCGCGAATAATGAGGATAGAGCGAGAGGGCGATGATTTTGGTGAAGCCTTCGCGTGAGATTGCGGCCAAAGCTTCGGCGGTATCCGGTTTTGAGTAGCGCATCGCCACGAAACAGCGGTAATCCGGGCCGAGAAACATTCCCAGCTCCGAAGCCTGCTGTTCGGTCAGCTCACGGATCGGTGATTTGCCGCCGATCTTCTTGTAATATTCCATGACTTTTTTCGAACGGCGCCGCGCTATGAAACGGGCAATGACCGGCTGCAGAAACGCAGGGCCGATGCGGATGATATCCCGGTCGGAAAAAAGATTATACAGAAACGGTTCGATGGCGGCCAATGAATCGGGCCCACCCATCTGGAGCAGCAGCACGGCGGTTTTATCAGCCATTTCTCAGGTCCTTATCATGACGAGCAGCATCTTGAACGGCTTCACCGCTTTCAATTCATGGGGAATACTGGCCGGCATGATAATCATCTGTCCGGCGCTGACCGTGTGCGTCTCACCATTAATAACCACTTCCGCTTCGCCATCAACAATCTGCACAAACGCGTCATATGGTACGATGTGCTCGCTCAATCCTTGTCCGGCGCCGAACGAAAACATCGTTACCGTCCCGATTTTCTTGTCAATGAGTGTCTTACTTACTACCGAGCCTTCTTGATATGAAACAAGCTCACTCAATGTTAATGCTTTTCCGATTAATTCCATGACTAACTCCGATCTTACCAGACGATTATTACAGTGGTCGCCATACTAGCGCATCGGCAGAAAAAAACAAAGGCGGAAAACCGAAGTTTTCCGCCCATGCGTTTAGCATTAATCTAATTGGATGCTACAGGTGCCGGCGTGCTGCTTAGTACATTCCGCCGCCCATGCCACCCATGCCGCCCATGCCGCCAGGCATACCGCCGCCCATGCCGCCGCCTGCAGAGTCATCCTTAGGTTTTTCGGCGATCAGTGCTTCGGTCGTCAGCATCAGGCCGGCGATGGAAGCAGCATTCTGAAGAGCGCTGCGGGAAACTTTGGTCGGGTCGATAATGCCGGCTGCGATCATGTCGACATATTCATCATTGGCTGCGTCGTATCCAAAGGCATCTTTGCCGTTCTTGACCTTGTCAACTACGATCGAAGCATCGATCCCTGCGTTTTCTGCAATCTGACGGATCGGAGCTTCGAGGGAAGCTTTGATCACGTTTACGCCGAACTGCTGCTCGGTGGACAGGCTGAAGCCGTCCAGAGCGCACAGAGCGCGGATGTATGCTACGCCGCCGCCAGGGACGATGCCCTCGTCAACAGCAGCACGGGTTGCGTGAAGTGCATCTTCAACACGGGCTT
>CAIYDX010000401.1 GCA_903925005.1 uncultured Geobacteraceae bacterium | reverse complement strand
GATGGGTTTGTCGCATCCCAAAAATCCGGATTGGGAGTAGGGCGAATATTGGGGGGTTAAAAACTGGCCCAAAGCCTTACTAACTGGGGCTTCGTAAAAAATCCTGTGAAACAATTCTGTCGTTTGTTTAATTGTACCCTAAATGCGCCTACTGTGGAGCTGAGAATGTCCCTCTGGAAGTCGAGCACATCCAGCCGAAAGCCAAAGGCGGCACTAATCGGATCAGCAACCTGACGCTTGCATGTGTCCCGTGTAATCTCAGAAAGGGGACAACAGACATCAAGGACTTTCTGAAAAAGAAGCCGGAGTTGCTCAACAAAATACTGTCACAGGCGAAGCGACCGCTCAAAGACGCTGCTGCAGTTAACTCCACCCGTTGGAAGCTGTTCGAGATCTTGAAGTCAACCGGGTTGCCGGTTGAAGTCGGCTCCGGAGGCAGGACCAAGTTTAATAGAACCAGCCAAGGCTACCAGAAAGTCCACTGGATAGATGCCGCTTGTGTTGGCGAATCTGGTGAGAATGTTGTTATCCCGACAAGTATGAAGCCTCTTATCGCTAAATCCTCGGGACATGGAACCAGGCAGGTATGCAACACTGATAAATACGGGTTCCCAATTAGTCATCGCACGGCGACGAAATTCTTTGGTTACAAAACAGGCGATATTGTTAAAGCTGTAGTTCCGAAAGGCAAGTACGCCGGTACCCATGTAGGGCGAATCGGTGTTAAGGCATCCGGCTCGTTTAAGTTGCAAACCGCAACCATGACGTTCTTCACGTCATACAAACATATGAAGCCGGTGCATTTGCGTGATGGGTAGCTGCGTGTGCCGAGGTGGGTTTCTTTGATTGCATGTACCCGCTCAAGGGATTGCTGCAGGTGGCACTGCAACGCTTGGCGATCCAGATCGATGGTCTTTTGGCTTAATCCTGATTCTTGCCGTTCGGCAAGATATGCTTGTGCGACTGCCGGCGTTGCACTCTTCAAATCTCCAAGCCGGTTTTCCTGGACAAACTCAGCAAACTTAGCCAGAGATTGCTGATATCCCCTGGCCGTGCCAACGGCATGGATCATTCCGTCACCCTTGTTGTCGTGTCTGCTCTCTTTGAAAGCCACGCGTTGAGAAACTGCGTGCTGTGCCTGTTCTTTTGGTGAACGGAACGAGGGCATGTTTAGGATGCCTGGTTGTCAGAAGGCAATATCTGCGGCAGTGGTAGAGCCTCCTGGATAGTATTGTGTACAGGGGGGGGCGCGTCTTGTTTTGCGGCAGTTACCACCACCTCATTTGGTGGTGTTGCTATAGCAGCAAGCTCCGGCAGTCCGGAGAGAAAACGGTCTACACTGGTGCGGTGTATGGTGATCCGGTGTTTCATCTTTAACCAGATAGCGAGGTCTTGATATGACGCGCCAGCATTGCGCATTGCTACAAGTTCAGCGCGGTATTTTTCCAACTTACTTTTACGGTATAGTTTGCGCCTCTGCATTTCGCGACGTTCCTTAACTTCTTGTAGTTCCTTTATTGGATCAAATGGCTCGTTACTCATGTGCATACCTCTAGTTGCTGTAAGATTGATGCGTGCAAAGCACGCTAGCCCTTTAGGGCTATGGTCTTGCGCTGTGTCATTTATGTGTAGACACAGCGCAAGACAAATGGGGGCATTTCGAAGACTTTGAATGTCGCATAACTGAAACAGTTTCGCAAGTTTAAAATGCACCAATATAGACCCCATTTGGTTTGCTACGGTGAAGCCGTATTATTGAGGTGACAACGCACCTCATAGTTTGTATTGCGGCGTGAGCTGCATCGGTTTTCACTCGTCAAGATCGCTCAAGGCGATAGTGGTATCGGCGAGTGTTGCGGCTGGAAGCCGCATAGTTTTTTGATGGCGAAGCCATTTTCTGCTGTTGCGATGCAACAGCAGAATTGTTTATAACGGCCATGGAATGGGCGCAAGGTTTTGTTTTTGCTGCGGCCAACGGGCGCATATTATGGGCGGCGTAAGCCGCACGCTGTTGTTTTGTGCAGATATTTCCAGTTCTACTGCAACAGCCATCGATTGCGGACTTGACTAAAGTCTTGATTAGTTATACATGTATAACAAAGGGGGGTAAAGCCATGCTTGCAGTTAGATTACCCGCAGATATTGAAGCTCGCTTGGGCAACCTCGCACAGACAACGGGCCGCACAAAAAGCTATTACGCACGAGAGGCTATTCTTGAACACCTGGACGATCTGGAAGACCTTTATCTTGCCGAACGCGAGTTGGAAGGAATCAAGGCCGGTCGTGTCAAAACCATTCCACTCGAAGAGGTTATGAAACAGTATGGTCTGGCAAATTGAGTTATCCCCGCTGGCCCTGAAAAACCTTAGCCAACTGGATCAACAGATTGCCAGACGCATTCTGAAGTTCTTGCATGATCGGCTTGCTACCCTAGATGATCCACGCAGCATCGGTGAGGCTCTTCGAGGGTCACGCCTGGGAGAGTTTTGGAAATACAGGGTGGGGGATTATCGCATTATTGCCAGCATCGAGGATGACCAGGTGCTTGTCTTTGTGGTTCGGATCGGCAACAGGCGAGAGGTTTACCGAGAACGGGGATAGTATGTTCAGCCTTTGTTTTAGTTGGACTTTTTAAACGGCGCTTAATGTGATATTTGATAATCGGCATTTCTGTATTTTTCAGGATAAATATTCCATTTGGGAAGATCACCGGTTCACGCGAGTGCGCGCGACCGGGTTGGTCAATAACAAGTTGGTTCCTGAACTACTGCAATAATTTCATAAGGCTTGTTAGCCCATACCCAAAGGAGGTTCCACTTTATGCTAAACTCGAAACACCTGCCCACCGCCGCAGCAATTATCGCCGCCCTTGCCCTCTCCGGTTGCAGCGTCAGCGACCCAAGTGTATCCGAAGTAACTAGCGAAGCCACAGCAGCCGTCAAAGCCTTTGCGTCAGGCAAAGACACCTACGAGCCTACGAATAAAAAAATCTCCGTAACCGCCCGTGCAGATCAGCAATACAACGAGCAATCAGGACAGCAAATTAAGATTGTCCGCATTCACGCCAACAACCTGAAACCGAATAAACGGGCTATCATGTTTAACGCAAATTTACCAGCAGACATGCTTTCCAAGGACAACAAGGACTCCGCAAAAGACATGACAATACTACAGGAGGCATTTGCCGGTATAGCTGCGTGTGCTGCAGAATTTGACAAGAAAAACTCAGAGGCTTCCAAGGTTAATAATCCCCTTGCAGACAAGAAAGAAGCTGACACCGGTTGCCGGTGGAGTGGACTCACCTATAACGACCAGCCCGCAGTTGACATCTCATCAGAGAAACACCCTGGCGTTTCCTTGCGACTGGTTGAAGTGCGAGAAAACAAATATACACCGAAGCAATAAGGCGTATAAAGCCAAGAGCGATGGCAATCGGGTTTCTGCTCAGCAGACCAAAGCAAAAACCTTGGCGAAAAACGAATAATCTTTCATGGGAGGGTAATATGAGTTTTTGGATGCATCACAGTTCCGAATATGAAGATAACAACAAGTTCTATCGCGGAAAGGTTGAATCTGCTGCACTCACAACCGTGGTATTACTAATTCCGTCGTCTGTAATTGCAGTACTATTTGTGCTCTTGTTCTTCAAGTTTTTAGCTGGCGATAAAGAATTATACCTGTGGACGTTCGTAGTCCTGGATGTAATTGCATTTGTGCTACTTAGTGCCAGAGTGGAATTATTCAGAAAGTTGTATGAAGGCTTCCGGATGCGCGAAACAGTGCAAAGTGCAATAAAACATTCAGTTGATGCCAGTAGCTTCCGGTTAGGTTTTTGCTGTACGCTTCTTTTTATTTAACTGTCTGATTTTGTTTAAGTTGCCATGCTTTCTTGTTCTTTGTTTTTGATCTTCTGCTGCTTCATTGGCTATTTGATTACGTAGTTCTCGTACT
>CAIYDX010000400.1 GCA_903925005.1 uncultured Geobacteraceae bacterium | reverse complement strand
CTGGGATCGGCCAGATGTAGTCACTCTCAATCACACCAGAAAGAACAAAGAGCAAGCGATTCTGGAATTGAAAGAAGCGGCTTAACAATCTAGACAAAGGCGACAACTCCCTTGACAACGACCGTATATGACCCTGAATCAAAGAAATGGGCCGAAAATACAGGCGAGTTGGCGGGATATTGGAAAAGACATCCGGAGGCAAAAGCAGACAACAGAGGCGTCATAAGAAAGCTGGGAAACGGCGATAAGCCAATCGTTGGCTTTCACATTAACACTAATAAGACTCAAGACAAGAACGCCCCATCTGGCGAATTGACCGGATACCCTATCCCTTGGGAAAATGAAGTAGTTATAAAGCTCTTCACAGACCTCCGCAAGTGGCAACAAAAGTATAATCCGGTAAAGGCACCTACCTCTCTTTCCGATATCAACTGCGAAACGGTTTTCAAAAATGTACCATCAGACAGAACTCTTAAAGAAACTGCCGAAAGGTTCTACCTGTTCCGCTCACCTTTATCTTCTAACGGATTTAATCCCTACAGTCCGCCAACATATGAACAGTGTAGAGATTTTTGGCGGTTGCTAATGACCGAACTCGAAGAAGTTCTTAACAGTGAAGGCGATGATGTCAAAATCATCAGACGATGCGATGTAACTAATCGGACGGGAGAACCTGCATTCAACATCCATGGCCTTCGCGTTGCCACCTTGACGGCACTGGCAGAAAATGGCGTTCCTATCGAAGTACTAAGTAAAGTCATTGCTGGTCATTCTTCAATACTCATGACGATTTACTACTTGAAGTTCGATGCCGCAGCAATTTCCGCCACACTGAAAAACGCGGCTGAAAATATCAAGGTTAATGAAGCTGAAAGTTACAGAACGTGGCTAGAAAGCAAGTCCTTTGATGAAGCCGCAAAGTTGATTGTCTATGCTGACGAAGAAGCATTTCGCTCATTGATGAAATCTAGATTTATGCCAGTATGGTCAAACGAAGGGTACGGTGTATGTCCTTATGCCGGGACGAGATGTGCTGATGGCGGGCCTGTTTTAGTGAAATCCTCCCACAAGGCATACGTTTATGATACTGTTCCGGGTGGTTGTCACAACTGTCTTCGCTGCCGACACTTTATTACAGGTACTCCCTTCCTGATTCAACTCTGGATGAAAGCCAATAAACTCATTGCGGATTCTCAGAAACTGGCTGCAGTAGTCGATGAAATGCGACTTGAACTTGAGGCTCTAGAAGAAAAGAAGTATTGGTTAGCCAAAAATGAGCGTAAGGACGCCATAACAAATACAATGCGTAATAGGATCAAGCAACTGGAGGCAACCCACGAGTCGAATTCTATCCTCCTGGACGAGACTCTGTTGAGTCTGCATTCCACATACAGGTATATTGAGGGCATTAAATCCATCAATCAAGCTGATGAGATCAATCAAAACGCTCCCCCTGTCTCGCTAATTTCCAATGAGGATATCGCCTTGGACTTCAAGGAATCTACGAGGTTCGAGCAGATCAGCCATATCATTTCTGCTTCACGCGTATTCCCATTCCTCAAGGACGAGAATTCCGAAATGGAACAAGAACGATTTCTTGATATTGTCCTTATGCGTGAAAATCTTATGCCTTTATGCATGATGCCGTTATCAAAAAAACAGAAACGCATGGCGGCTGACGCTGCTGCTGAATTCTTGCTGTCAAAAGTTGGGGCAGCAGAAATTCAACAAGTCCATGACGGTATAATCACTTTAAAAGGACTGGGATTGAACCCAACGTGGCTTCCTATGACCATAGAGAAAGCTGTATCCGAGATTAAAAACCTCGGAACGTCTGGGGCGTGAAGTGGGTAAATCCCCCCGTGTGATTCAATTTAGTTACAGAGCAGGTTATCTTAGTTGGCCCAATGACTCACAAATCGAAACTGCAGTTGAACAGTGATCAAGGCGCACAATGTGCTTTGCTCGGAAATGTATTACTGGAGGACAAATGAACGTGCAGACCAATTCTGTGAGAGAGCGTGCCACTGCTGTTTTAAAAGAGGAACAAGAGAAGGCCAAATCAAAGTCCCTTAAAGCAAAGCTGATCGCCGTCAACGAAGCATGCGCTCATATTGTTGACAAAGGTGGTTTCCCTACTGTGCCAGGCGTCGTGAGTTGGATTGCCACCAACCGTACTGAGGCCTCATTATCTGCACGCACAATTTATAACGATAGACAAAAACCGGGACAAGCCAAGGAAAGAAGTCCTTACTCAAAGGTTATTGACGCCTGGACTGCTGTGTCAAACTCAAAACAGCTATCTTCGCGAGGCAGAGAAGAAAACATCGATCAAGCAAGTGTGAGGTTCATTTCGGATAAAGAGTTGCTGACGATTTCAGACAAGGTTGTAAGGCATAAAGTGGCGCTCTTGATTGGTCAGGTCAATAATGCGCAACATCAGTTAGCAATCTACCAATCCATTAAGGAGAACCCTCCTATTCTCGGCATGCTAAAACAAAAAGACGCTATGGGGGAAGGCGGGTGTGACGTTGTCTTATCTAGCGAAGAGTTAGAAGCCATTTCAGCTTTATTGAAGGATGCAACAGAAAACCACCGAGGCCTGTCTTCTAACGACTCCGGAGCAATAATTGCTAGCCGCATTCAGGCCGGGGCTAAGATCACGAAGCCGGGTTTCGTTGGTGCTATAAGAAAAATCCTTGATAAATATGGTTCGTATTTGCTTGAGTAAAAACACATTACCTAAGAAACGTATAGATAGTGGCTCTGATGACCGCAATACCAGCTTCAATAATCTGCTAAACCAGTGTGACGTCATGTATGTTGACAGACGAGACGACGGCTTCTACTATTTATTACTTACATAAATTCCAGAGGGCAATTGTGAAACAGAAAACTGTATTTACCTGTCAGAAGTGCGGCTGCCAAGCACCCAAGTGGTTGGGGAAATGCCCCGATTGCGGAGCCTGGAACAGTATGGCCGAGGAATCTACCGTCAAGCAGGCACTCGGTGCGGGAGCTATCGGTGGCCAAAACTCCAAGCCAATACCAATCTGTGATGTGCCTGCGCAATCTGAGACCAGAGTCGCTACAGGTATCGGAGAACTTGACCGGGTACTGGGTGGAGGTATCGTGCCTGGCTCGCTAGTTCTAATAGGAGGTGACCCGGGCATTGGAAAATCTACCCTTTTGCTACAAGCCATGCACAACTTGGCGGATAGCGCTGGGCCAGTCCTGTATGTTTCGGGCGAGGAATCCGCATCCCAGACCCGCCTGCGGGGAGAGCGCCTGGGGGCATCACACAAGAGGCTTTTGATTCTTGCAGAAAACTCCCTTGAGGCAATTTTGATCCATGCTAAATCACTTATGCCGAAGGCCATGGTGGTTGATTCAATACAAACCGTATGGACATCTGCATTGGAGTCGGCCCCAGGAAGCGTCAGCCAGGTCCGGGAATCTGCCGGAAAATTGATGGTACTGGCCAAAGGTAGTGGCATACCAGTCTTTATTGTTGGCCACGTTACCAAGGATGGATCTATCGCTGGACCACGCGTTTTGGAACACATGGTAGATTCTGTGCTTTATTTCGAAGGCGATGGTAGCCATCCCTTCCGAATACTACGGGCAGTGAAAAATCGTTTCGGTTCAACAAATGAAATTGGCGTGTTCGAAATGAAACAAGAGGGTTTACGCGAGGTGACTAACCCATCGGAACTATTCTTATCTGAGCGACCAATTGGTGTCTCTGGATCGGTTGTAACGGCTTCGTTAGAGGGAAGCCGCCCATTGTTGGTGGAAATACAGGCTTTGGTTACTCAGTCATCGCTTGGCACCCCCAGACGTACAACTATCGGAGTGGACCACAATCGACTGGCTTTACTGGTTGCTGTGTTGGAAAAGAAGGTTGGAGTACATCTATCGGGGATGGATATTTTTCTCAATGCTGTTGGAGGAGTGCGTCTTAACGAGCCGTCAGCCGACCTTGCCATGATTATGGCTGTAGCCTCCAGTCACCTTGATAAGCCAATAGCAGCTGAAACTGTAATTCTCGGCGAAGTTGGATTGGCTGGTGAAGTACGCGCTATCTCGCAGCCCGAACAACGAATTGCAGAAGCTGAAAAACTGGGATTCAAGTGTTGTGTTCTTCCAGCTGGGAACCTGAAGCGGCTCAAGAAAGGTAAAATCAAGCTTGAAGGTGTGACCTCGGTTGAGGAGGCAATGCAGTTGTTAATACGGTGATTCTGTATTCTTCATAAATTAGTAGCTGTTTTAATTAGCACCGTGGATTTACGGACCGCAAATGGTTTAAACAATGCCCGGAAATAAATTAGACCATAATACTTCCGCAAAACAATAGGACGGACGGGCGTTGTCAAGCAAGTTGTCACTTCGCCTTTTAAAATAGTCATGCAGTAACCGGTTTCTTTATTCGGTGATGGTTTAGTGATACTTTTTTGATATGTTGCCAGTTTCTGGTATTT
>CAIYDX010000399.1 GCA_903925005.1 uncultured Geobacteraceae bacterium | reverse complement strand
TCGCGGATAATATGTGTGATAAGCATGGGTTCCTCGCTCAGATAGAATGGTTGGTCGCGCTTCCATAACTACCTGATGGAGCCCATGCTTTTCAATTATTAAAGATCAAAATCATGCATTAAATACTGTGACGAACCAAATATATAAAATAAAAAATTGTGCGTAAGTTTATTAGTACGTTAAAAGAAATTTTCTGCACTGTTTTCAGAGATTTCTTCGTTAGCGCACTTATCCTGTTTATAAGGATTGAGTAAAGATGACTTCCAGTTTCTCAACCTGAAGATCATCACCCTTGAGTGCCTCGTCACCGGTAATGGCCCGGGCAAATTCGACCGGCTTGCCCCTTTTGGCAACCAATTCGACAGTCCGATTGTCAGCCGTGAGCGAAACTGTTTCGCTCCTCAGATCGACCGTCTGGGTCTGCCCTTTTTTGATCCGCTGAATGACAAAAGTGTCATGTGCCAAAAACTGCGCACATCGTTTCAGCAACTCATCCGGATCGGCAGAGGCTATTGTTATCCGATAACGGGTGGCATCGATCTGGGTCGAAATAGATGGCAATTTGGCGTCAACCTCCTCCGACTCCAGAATCCGTAATCCTTCCGGCAGCACCGCATTAAGCCGCTCAAGCACCTCCCGTGCCGTGATGCCGGAGACGACAAACATATCCATATACTCGGCCTGCGACTCGACCCCCACCGAAGTGGCGGTTCCGAATGAGAATCGGGGATGCGGGTGAAAACCGAGAGAAAAAAGAATCGGCACCCCTCCTCTACTTACTGCGCGGGTAAAGACGGTAATCAGCTCCAGGTGGCTCAAATAACGCATGACTCCGGTTTTGGAAAACCTGAGCCGCATCCGGGCGGCAACCGGTTCATCAGGCTGGATGTTTGGCCGAGGCGAAATGCGTCCCTGCTCGGATATCCGGTTTGCCACAACAGTGAAATCGCAGACGCCACAGGCGGTGCAGCTGCCGTCACGGCAATCCCTGGTAGCGGCCTCCTCAAGAGCCCGCTCCCGTTCAGCCAGCAGAAATTCGCGCGTCACTCCGCAATCAAGGTGATCCCACGGCAGAATTTCATTAAGCGCCCGACGACGCAGATACCATTCAGACTCGACAGCAGTGTCAGCAAAAGCCTGCAGCCAGCTCTTCATGGAAAAATGTTCACGCCAGCCGTCAAAGCGGCAACCTAATTCGACGGCACGAATCAGTACCGGAGCCAGTCGGCGGTCGCCACGGGCAAAGACACCCTCCATAAACGAAAGCGGCGCATCCTGCCATTTGAATTTGAGCTTGCGCTTTTTGAGATCGCTGTGAAGCTGATACTGCAGATCGGTAGTTTCCTGCATCGAAATCTGAGGCTCCCACTGAAATGGGGTATGAGCCTTCGGTACAAAAGTGCTGACGGCAACATTGACATCGCCGGAAACGCCGTTCCCTTTTGCCTGATCCTTGACCTGACGCGCCAGCGTGGCAATCTGCGCAACATCGTCACCCGTTTCACCCGGCAGTCCGATCATGAAGTACAGCTTGATCAAACGCCATCCGGCTTGATAGATTGCAGCAGCTCCGGCAATAAGATCAGCCTCGGTGATCCCCTTGTTGATGACCCGCCGCATCCGGTCGCTCCCCGCCTCCGGCGCCAGGGTGAAACCTGTTTTGCGTACCTTCTTAATCTCCTCGATAAGTTCATCGGAAAGGCTTCCGACCCGCAGCGACGGGAGTGACACAGCCACCCGATCCTCGGCATAGCGCGCCATCAACTCGGTCACCAACGGGGTAACACAGGAATAGTCGCCGGTTGAGAGAGAGAGCAGTGATATTTCATCATATCCGGTCGCTTTCAGCGACCGCTCCACAAGGTTCAGAATCGTATCGGGAGAGCGTTCGCGCAGCGGGCGATATACATAACCGGCCTGACAAAAACGGCAGCCGCGGGTACAACCGCGGGCAATTTCGACTGCCACCCGGTCATGGATCGTCTTCATGAACGGAACAACAGGAGAATCCGGATAGGGAGCCGCATCGAGATCGGCCAAAAAACGGCGGCGAACGGATGTATAGCCAGGCTTGAGAGGGATGATTGCGGACAAGGCGCCATCGGGAGCGTATTGCGGTTCGAAGAACGAAGGGATATAAACCCCTTCGATAACGGATAGGCGCTCAAGCAGTTGCGCCTTGTTCTCGCCCGTTTTTTTTGCTTCTCGTACCGCCAGCGCGATTTCCAGAATAGCTTCTTCGCCATCCCCCAGCAGCACGGCATCAAAGAAAGGCGCAAGAGGCTCGGGATTATAAGCACAGGGGCCGCCGGCAATGATCAGCGGAAAAGGCGCATCCCGGTCGGCCGCCAAAAGCGGGATGCCACCCAGGCGAAGCATGTTAAGTATATTTGTATATGAAAGTTCATACTGCAGCGTGAAACCGACGATATCGCATGCGGCCAAAGGCGTACCGCTTTCAAGTGTTGCCAGATGGACATTGGCGGCACACATCTGCGCTTCCATGTCCGGCCAGGGGGCAAAAACCCGTTCAGCAGCAATCCCTTCAACATCATTAAGGATGTGGTACAGAATCCGCAACCCAAGGTGGCTCATACCGACTTCATATACGTCGGGAAACGCAAGGGCAATACGCAAATCGGCACTATCCTTGCGGATGGAGCCCATTTCGCCCCCCATGTAGCGGGCAGGTTTTTCGACAGCCAGAAGATTCATTAATGAAATTCAGTTCTTGTGCGAGATTTGGATGGTCTGGAACAATAGCAAATCGATTGTGGCTATGCAAGGGAAATAGCCCTGTTTACTGACATAATAACTGGAGATACCGCCTCACCCTTGCACTTTTTCCTCTTGAGGCATATTATGGCTTTGTCTACTTTTACCGGTCAAACCGATAATGCGCATAAAGAGGGCAGCAATGAACAGGCTCAAAACGACATTTTTAATGGCACTACTGACGGTACTGCTGGTACTCATCGGCGGAGCCGTCGGCGGCAGGGGGGGGATGACCATGGCCTTTCTGCTTGCTGGAGGAATGAATTTCTTCTCCTACTGGTTTTCGGACAAAATTGTACTGAATATGTATGAAGCGAGACAGATCGAAGAGCAGGATAATCCGCGCTTCTATGGAATTGTGCGTCATCTTGCCGGAAGGGCAGGCATCCCGATGCCGAAGGTGTATGTCATTCAGGACGACAGCCCGAACGCCTTTGCTACCGGGCGTAATCCGGACCATGCCGCTGTCGCCGCCACCACCGGGATTATGCGCCTTTTGACTGACGAAGAGCTGGCCGGTGTCATGGCGCATGAACTGGGGCATGTCAAAAACCGCGACATTCTGATCTCCACGCTGGCCGCCACCTTCGCCGGCGCAATCACCTACCTGGCTCATATGGCACAATGGGGCGCCATCTTCGGAGGAGGACGAAGCGACGATGATGAAGGGGGCGGCATGTTCGGCTTGATCTTCATGGCAATTCTGGCGCCGATTGCCGCAATGCTGGTGCAAATGGCCATCTCCCGCTCGCGGGAATTTGGGGCTGATGCCGCCGGAGCGCATATCAGCGGTAATCCGCTTTCTCTTGCCAGGGCGCTGCAGAAACTGGAATTGGGAAGTCAGCAGATTCCGATGAACGCCAATGCCGCCACCGCTCATATGTTTATCGTCAATCCGCTGACCGGCGGCGGAATGATGTCGCTCTTCTCCACACACCCCCCCATTCCGGAACGCGTACACCGGCTGGAAGACATATCGAGGACACATGATTATTAGACGCGCCCCGAAAGGCACCTCTTCGGCCAACCCCCGTCAAGCAGCCTGCGAAACCCTGCTGCGCATCAGGAAAGAGGGAGGATTTGCCGATCGTCTGATCGACAGCGAGCTTTCCAGCGGTGTCTTAAGCGGGCCGGATCGTGGCCTGTACGCCGAATTGGTGTTCGGAGTACTGCGGCGTCAAGGGACCCTTGACCATATCCTGCAGCAGCTTCTCGAAAAACCGATGATCGAGCTTGATCCGCAGGCACTGGTCATACTTCGGATCGGATTGTACCAGCTGACGTGCCTCGACCGGATTCCTGAATCCGCCGCCGTGAATGAATCGGTCAACCTGGCAAAACTGATCACGCCGGGTACCAGCGGTCTGATCAACGCTGTGCTGAGAAATTACCTCAGACGCCGGGATACGATAAGTTTTCCGGATCTCGGCACCAACCCCGCTGCGGCGATTGCAGCACTACACTCCCAACCGGAGTGGCTGGCGGAACAGTGGATCGAACAACTTGGCGTCAATGAGGCCCAACAGCTGGCAGAGGCTTCTTCACAACAGCCTCCGTTGACTCTGCGGGTCAACACGCTTCGCTCAGATCGCGATGAACTGCTGCGGGAGTTTGCACTGCAGGGCATCGAAGCGGCGCCATGTCGTTTCTCTCCCGATGGTATTACAATTACCGGGCGCCACTTGATCAACACTCTTCCCGGATTCGATTCCGGCCTTTTTGCCGTACAGGATGAGGCATCACAACTGGCCGGGTTGCTGCTGGGCGCCGAACCGGGCGAACGCATCTGGGACGCCTGCTGCGCCCCCGGCGGAAAAAGCTGCCACATTGCTCAACAGATGGACGATCGTGGCGAACTGATCGCAACCGATATCTCCCGTTCGAAATTGACGCTTGTGCAGGACAACCTGCGCCGGCTCGGGATCAACGCCGTTTCAACGACGGTTGCCGACCTGCACCAACCCGACACGTTTCCGGACGGCTATTTTGACCGGATCCTGCTGGACGCCCCCTGCTCCGGACTTGGCGTAATCCGGCGTAATCCGGAAGCGAAGTGGCGCCTCTTCTCCGGCGACATCACCCGCCTTGCCGCTGTCCAGAAAACCCTGTTGAAGAATGCCGCCGCCAAATTGAAGCCGGGCGGGACATTGCTATATTCAACCTGCTCAACCTCGGAGGCGGAAAATGAACTGGTGGTTGAGGACTTTCTTTTGCACCATCAGGAGTTCGTGCTGGAAAACCTGAACGACCTCTTTCCCGCCTGGAACGACCTGATCGCGTTTTACGGGATGTTCAGGGTCTGGCCGCACCGTCACGGCATGGATGGTTTCTTCGCAGCACGAATCAAACGAATATAAATAGAATCTATACCGGGAGTTTCCAAATGAAAAAAATCGCACCATCCATCCTCTCAGCCGACTTTTCACGTCTTGGCGACGAAATCCGTGCCGTCGAAGCGGCCGGCGCCGACTATATACATATCGACGTCATGGATGGCCATTTCGTCCCCAACATCACAATCGGCCCACTAATTGTCGAAGCGGTCCGCAGGGTAACAACCCTGACGCTTGATGTGCATCTGATGATAGAGAGCCCCGATCTTTATATCGCGGATTTTGCCGCGGCCGGAGCCGATCTTATCGTCGTGCATGCCGAAGCTACCAACCATCTGCATCGCAGCATCCAGTTGATCAAGTCGCTCGGGAAAAAAGCCGGGGTTTCACTCAATCCGGCTACTCCGTTAAATGTCCTGGACTACATTGTCGAAGATCTGGATCTGGTACTGCTGATGACTGTCAATCCCGGTTTTGGTGGCCAAAGTTTTATCGACGCATGCCTGCCAAAAATCCGTTCATTGAGGGCGATGCTGGACCGTCGCGGTTCCGAGGCCGAACTGGAAGTCGATGGGGGGGTCAAGCCGTCCAATATTGCCCGGATCTCCCATGCCGGCGCGGATGTTTTTGTTGCCGGCAGCGCCGTATTCGGAGCCGCCGATTATGCGGCCACAATTTCGGAAATGAAACGTCTGGCGCAAGAACCACTTTTATAAATTTTATTCTGATTAAAGCAATGGATACCCCTTTTATTAATTGAGTTTTGAAGCGAGTTGGACTACACTCCCACGCCATGTCCTCCAGTGTACTAATCATAGATGATTCTGTCACCGTTAGGGAACAGATCATCAGAACTCTTGAGTCGTTCAACCTTTTCACCCGCTACTACGAAGCGGAGGATGGTTTGGAAGGTTTCAAGAAGTTGCTCTCTTCTCCCGTGGATATCATTCTGTGCGATCTGGAGATGCCGCGCATCGATGGCTTTAAATTTTTGAGTATGCTTAAAGCGAGGCCGGACCTTCAAGATGTCCCCGTTATCATTCTCACCGGCATGAACGACCGGGAAAGAAAGATTAAAGGGCTTGAACAAGGAGCGAGCGATTACATTACCAAACCGTTTGACCATGAGGAACTGGTCGCCCGCGTTAAAATCCACCTGAAAATCAAAAAGCTGCAGGACGACCTGAAACGCTCCAACGAACTGCTGCTGGAGCTTTCCAATACCGATCACCTGACCGGACTGTTTAACCGCCGCTATATGATGGAAGCGCTCGACAAAGAGGTGCAGCGCAGTATTCGCAAGGGGGGAAATCTGTCGCTGATCATGCTTGACATCGACCATTTCAAGCGGGTTAACGACAATTATGGCCATCTGCAGGGAGATGTAGTGCTGCAAAAGGTGGCTTTACAGTTGCAGAAGGAATTACGCAACTATGACTGTGCAGCCCGTTATGGCGGCGAGGAATTCGTTGCCATTCTGCCGGATTCAACGCTGAATGAAGCTGTTTTGGCAGCTGAACGGATCCGCCTGGCTGTGCAGGAAACCAGTTTCAGTGGTCCGCTTTCCGAATTGAATCTTACCGTAAGCTTGGGAGTTGCCTGTTTTTATCCGGATCAGACCTCAACAGTCGACGGTTTTATCAAGCTTGCTGACGACGTTCTATATCGAGCCAAGGCTAATGGCAGAAACAGGGTCGAGTTCCATGATCCGGAAAATCCGGATATATCCTCGACTTAAATTAATGTTGCAGCGAATTATCCTAGCCCAGATAAACTGGATAAGTGCGTTTACGAAGTCATTTTCTGCCTGAAAAGCGCAGAAAACAACTTCCAACTTACTAAAACCATAGCGCCACCTGCCATCAGCCTGTTTATTTAAGGAGATCTGAAGACTGGTGGCGCTTGTATTATATATATCAGAAGGAATGTTAATGAACATATATTTCAGATTGTTCACAATAGTAATTTTACTCACCTGTAGTTGTTTGACTGCCATGGCAGCTCCTTTAGGCAAAATTGATGCTCCGCCGCTCTCTGAACGCTGGTTCGGCATTTATGTAAACAGCGAGCGGGTCGGATTCTACAGACAACGAATCGAAAAATCAGAAGACGGCTTCAAGATAGAGGGAGACGGAAGCGTTCGGATGAAGGTAATGAACTTTTCCAAGGAAGCTTCCATGCGTGAGACATACCTTGTTGCAAAAAACCTGGCGCTCCGATCATTTGATGTCGAGCAGACCGTCAACGGGTCATCGTCTCACCTCAAAGGCAAGGTTATTGGCAGTGCCATTCACATAACAAGTGAAGCCAACGGCAAAAAGTCCGATAAAATACTCAAATTCAAAGGAGAGGTCTATCCAGGTCCGGCCCTCAATTTATATCCGCTGATGCGTACGACTACTCCGGGATCATCGTTCAAAATCCAGGAGTTTGACCCGGAAGAGATCAAAATCAAGGATATACAGATCACAGTGCTGGGTGAGGACAAAACCAGCGAGGGCCTGCCAGCTATCAAGCTTCGCAACAATCTGTATCCCTTTGTAAACAATGATATCTGGGTCGATGAACAGGGAAATACGCTGGAGGAATCGGTTCGTGAAGGGCTGGTAACAACAAAAGCGGAACAACCCAATGTTCTGGGCCCTTTTATCAGCGGCTGGGCGCTTGCGAAGAAGGACCTGATATTTGACTTCAGCTTGGTGCGCATTCAACCACCGCTCAAAGATCAAAAGAAGTTGACCGGCCTCGCAATAGAGGTCAGCAATTGGAATGATGCACTCCCGATTCTGCAAGAGGGGGGGCAACAGGTAGAAAAGCGGGGTAATGGCCGAGTGCTTTTCAAAACAGGTTCTCTGGCTCAGATATCTCCGGAGTCAGTAGCGCAAAAACCGACAGATGCACAGCAGAAACCGGCCGACAAAATTGAGTCCGATGCTCCGTTTATCAAGGCTCAGGCCATAGCTCTGACTGCGGGAATCAACAACCGGAGAGAGCAGGCTGCGGCTCTGGCTTCTTGGACTGCGGGGTGGCTGAAAAACAGCATTGATGACGGGGGTAGCGCCGTCGAGAGCTTCACATCGAAAAGCGGCAACTGTCAAACGCACGCCCGTTTGTATACCGCCCTGGCACGGGCTGCCGGCATTCCGACCCGCTTTGTGTCCGGCTTGGTGCATTTGGAAGGGAAAGGTTTTCTCTATCACAGCTGGGCAGAAAGCTATATAGACGATCACTGGGTTTCTGTTGATCCGACCTACAATCAGCTTCCGGCCGATCCCACTCACCTGAAGCTACTTGAAGGACATCTTCCGGAAGATTTGGCTCCCATAATTGCAGTTATCGGTCGTATCAAGATGACAGTCATGGAGACAACGTATTAGTTGTAAAATCACCGCTGCAACTTTTCAGCCCGAACTCCTCATGATTCTTGACCATAAAAAGGAGGGTTAATGTCTAGCAACGCCCTGGTAAAAGCAAGCGACAGTTCCCAGCACGACGAACTGATTCAGTTGGTCAGCTTCATGCTGGCAGATGAAGAATATGGTGTCGAAGTTCTAAAGGTTCGCGAGATTATCCGTATGCCGACTATTACCAAAATGCCTAATACGCCGTCGTATGTCGAAGGTGTAGTCAACCTGCGCGGCAAGGTCATTCCGATCATCTCCATGCGTCAGCGTTTTGGCTTGATGGAATCGGAAAACAGCAGCCGGACCCGCATTATGGTGATGGATGTCGCAGGTACACTGACAGGCTTTATCGTAGACGCCGTATCCGAAGTAATCCGCATTCACAGCAGTGAGATTCAGCCCCCACCTACAATGATGCTGTCAGGCGGGGTCGGCCAGGAGTTTATTACCGGTGTTTTTAACCATACGGAAAGACTATTGATAATCATGGATGTAGACCGGATGTTTTCAGATGAAGAGCGGGATTGTTTTGCCAATTAATTTAATTTGGTACATAAAGGGGGGCAGGACATGCCGATGAAGTCTGAAACACTTGCTGCAATCAACATGACCGAAGATGAGCTGATCAAAAGTCTTATTAAGGATGTTCAGGAAGTTTTCATCAACATGGTCGGGGTAGAGGATCTTATGCACCTGCCGATTCAAGTTGATGTCACTACGCATTTCAAGGAGTGCCTGACCGCCATGGTCGGTCTGGCTGGGACCTATAACGGGCTTGTGAGTGTACATATTCCCTGGCCCCTGGCCATATCTTTCACCTCATTGATGCTCGGCATGGAGGTCACTGAAATTGATGATGACGTCAATGATGCCATGGGGGAGATTGCCAACATGGTCGCCGGTTCTTTCAAACAGCATCTTTCCAAAGGGGGGTCTGATATTCAGCATTCGACCCCTTCGGTGGTTAACGGCTCCGATTATGTCGTTTCCACAGGAAACGGTCTGGAAAACATTACGCTCAAGTTTGCCACAGACGTGGAGTGGTTCATGGTAGCGCTCTCAATCGAAGATTAAATGTTATTGCCACCACATCCGATACTGGTTGTCTCATACACTGACGAGACCCGGGCTGCCCTGGCAGCGACTGTCAGCAACAACGGTGCTCTCGCGGTTGCCTGCGCGACCTTCTGTGAGGCTGAAAATCTGGCTTTGGCTGGATTGTACAGCGGGCTCCTGGTCGATCTCCCTTCGATTATCAAATCGAAGGGAGAAGAGAAAATAGTCGCCTATACCTTGGCCAATTTTTTCCCGACCTTGCGGGTTAGAGCGATGGGCTCCATGCTGGTGCCTATGGCCATGCCGGGGAGCGCGAAACAGGACAAGAGCCTGGGTGACTTTCTGTCAATAACCTGTCTGGCGTTTGTGGCACGAACATTACGTGTTTTCCGGCGCCACCCGGCCTGTATTTCAACTCTTCTACACTGCAAGGGCGAGGAGTACCGCGGCTTTACATTGGATCTATCCTGGGGAGGGGCATTTATTGTAGATGTCTATTCCGAAAGGTTTGTCGGCGAAACCGATATCGCGGTGTCATTTCTTGAATGCGGCTTCACGCTCGACGCTGCAATTCGTTGGACCAAGCCATGGGGCGGGCGTACGGCCCCTGGTATCGGCATTTGCTTTAATGAGCTGGATGAGTCGGTTAGAACCGTATTTTCAGGTATTCTTAAAACAAGCAGAGAGTTCGACCGCGACCGGCTGGCTGCCTGAATCGCTAAATCGTAGCTGATATGCCGCTACCCGTTCCCGTATGGCCTTCTTCATACCGCGCTTCCACGGCCCCACCGCTACCAGACGCAAATTTTCCGGCATAAAAAGCGCCCTTGCTGTTTCCTGAAGCTCGGCGGCAGTGATCCGGCGCGCCTCGCACTGATCTTCCTCAATGCTTCTTACGACCCCCATCAGCTCGCCCCAGCCATATCTTCCACCCATTTCGTAGGCCGAATCACGGCTGAACTCAAGATCGAAAATATAGGAATTGCGAATTCGTTCCAGCTCTTCCTTTGGAACCGGGGTAACGGTAATGCGGTATAACTCCTCAAGCGCTGTTTCAACCGCATGGATCAGCGTATCCGGTGCCGTAGACAGATCAAAAGCCAGGCAGCCGGTTTCATCATAGGCGCCGATTGCACCGTCAACGGAATAAATAATGCCCAGCTCCTCCCGCAAACGCAAATGGAGACGAGAACTGCCGCCACCAGCTAAAATCCTCCGCAAAAAGCGAAGCGCCATAAAGCGGCGGTCATCACGGGCAAATCCGAGGAACGCCAGTTGCAGATTCATCTGACTGTCAGAATCTTGCACACAGCGGATCTGTGGCGAAAACTGACGGAGCGTCACAAGGGAAGGCGCCGGCAAACGCTCATCAGGCCACTTATCAAAGCACTCTCGGGCAGCGGCAAGAACGGCACGGCTTGTTACCGGCCCGGATACAACCAGTACCGCATTTGAAGGATTATAATAATTTTTCAGATGTTCCTTGAGATCGCTTAATTCAATGGCGGCAATACTTTCAAGAGTTCCGATGGTCGGCATCCCCAACGGGTGCCGAGGCCAGAGCAGTCGGCTTACGATAGTATCCGGATTGACCTCTTCCCCCTGCTCGTTCAGATCTTCCCTAGCTTCCTCTGCTATAATCCGCTTTTCGATCTCAATGCCGTTTAGCAGCGGCTTCATCAGCATTGAGGCGAATATCTCCATGCCGCGCTTGATGTTGTCCGGGTGTACCCTTGAATAATAATAGGTCGATTCGGCATCTGTTGCCGCGTTAGGAGCGCCGCCGATAACCTCGAAGGCCGACTCGATTGCCAGAGATGAAGGAAATTCAGCAGTTCCCCGAAACAGGATATGCTCCAGAAAATGGGAAAGCCCTTCCCTCCCTGGCGGATCGTTCCGCCCGCCGACTTTAAGGTAGATCGCCAGCTCAGCCGAGTGCAGATGCGGCATTTCAACGCAGACAACCCGCAATCCGTTATTCAGAGTGTGGAGAGAAGAGGTTATCATAATAGAGCACTCCTGATAGCTTCAATGCGCTGCCGGTATTCATCAGGCGACAGATGCAGCTCTTCATGCGATTCGGCCCAGATCGGGCGCGGCCAGAGAGAATCGGTCGAGAAGCGCGGCACGATGTGCCAGTGGATATGCGGCACCATATTTCCCAAAAGTTCATAATTGATCTTGTCCGGCCTGTATGTTGCGTAAAGCGCCTGAGCCACAAATGAAAGCTCCTCCATAAGCGCGGTTCGTACATTAAGGTCAAGGTGAAACAGTTCGGTGGCATGCTCCTTGACAAACAGCAACGTATAGCCGGGAAAATACTGGTCACGGTTAAAGATTACGTAGGAGTGGGGGAGTTCAATGATCCGAAGATCCGAGTCCGCATCCCAGCGGCTGCACATTGGGCAGTAAGACATGTTATTTACACCTCTGGCATCTATTAGATCGGCGCTCTTGCGACCAACCTCATGCGGCGGATTATGGAGAAGCAATCATATCAGATAACAGCCGGCACAACAAAAAAAAAGCCCCACTGTCCAATGACAGCGGGGCTTTTTAGGACGCCCGCAGCCTGTCGGCGGCGGGCTAACTAGGGCAACCCTCTTTACAGTGGGAAACCGGACGGATTCTAAATCTTGCAGTCCACATTGGCAGGGTCTCCTTTCGATGTCATATTTGATTCCAACAAGATAGTTTTTATCTTAATACTATTTTGAGAGTTGTCAAGCGGGAAAATTGAATACGTGATTTAGATTGCAATATCCGACACAGATGGCAAAATAGGCCGCATGCTCTCTCGCACCCCCTTGCAGGAAATAGCCTGTCAACAGGTAATGATTGCGGATGCTTCCGTCTTTTCTGTTCAGTGGACAACCCTTCCGACCACAACAGTCGGAGTATTTTCGGCAGAGGAAATGCTGTATCGCTATCTGCACTATATCAAAAAATGTACCCTGACTCTGATTCGCCCGGTGATTCTGGAGAGCAGCATCGAATTTCGCCTGATCGGAACAGAGCTGAGTTTGATCAGCTTTTGGCCGCCGGTTCACACGGACAATTTCGCAACAGTGCCGATACGAGGCGGTTTTCTGGTGCAGCCGCACAGGCGCGCACGCGGTGAGTTCCGCTTCGGGGTGGAGCCTGAGCCTATACCAGGACGCATACGTATTTCACTCCAGCTCAGCGATTTCTACCCTTCGATTCTTGGCGGCAAGTCGCCTTCACCGATACGTTTTTGGATTTATCGAATTACCCAGGCCACACTCCATCGTCTGGTTGCGATACGATTTTTGTCACTGCTCTATCATGAGTTGTCCGGCTGTTCGGCCGGGGTGAGAGTAGTAAAAATTGCCATTCAAGTCGGCAAACCTGTCTGAAGCTTTGCTTGTGGCTTGAAGTATGCTATAAAATTAAATATATATTTACGATTTGCCAGGTTACCAAGTCAATTTATAAGGAATGCCAGAAGATGCCGCACACCAATATTGAAATACCAACAAAACTGCCGCTTTTCACCCAAAAAGAGACCGTTGTTTTTCCGTATATGCTGTTTCCATTGTATGTAAACGGAAAGGATACGGCTGCATTCCGCGAAGCGGATAACTATGAAAAATATGTTGTGCTTGCTTTTGAACGACCGGATGATCCAAACAGCGAATTTCCGGGGGGCAGATGCGAGATTGGAACACTTTGCAAGGTTAACCAGATTAAAAAAATGGATGACGGCCGCTACAAGATTTCGCTGGAAGGGGTCACCCGCCTGCGGATTCTCGACACCGAGCCTGCCGGGGGACTGACCCTGGCTTATTGCGAAATTGTACGTGAGTTCGTTGAAAAAAATCTGGTATCGGATGCACTTGTTCAGAGCCTGAATGCCTTGTTGAAAATTGCGCTTTCACACGGAAAGCCGCTGCCTGACGATGTCATGAAAATGATCGACTACATCGATAATCCGGCACGCCTGTCCGACCTTGTAGCTCTGTATGTCAATCTGCCGGCCACCGACCTTCAGGATCTGCTTGAAACGGTTGATCCTCTGGACCGTCTCAAAAAGGTCTATGTGCATCTTACCAACGAAGTGCAACGGATGCAGATCAAGAACGAAGTAGCCGGTGAAGTTACGAAGAGGGTCGGCAAGAACCAGAAGGAATATATCCTGCGCGAGCAGATGAAACATATTCAGGAAGAGTTGGGTGAAGAAGATCCCCGCACGGCCGATATGAACGAACTGCGCCGTAAAATAGAAGATGCGGGACTTCCCGAGGATATCAAAAAGATCGCCGACAAGGAGCTGAAACGCCTTGAGCGAATCAATCAGGCTTCTCCGGAATACAACGTAGCGCGCACCTATCTCGATTATCTGGCAGGCATGCCATGGAACACAAACACGACCGACACTCTTGACATAGTACGGGCCGAAGAGATTCTCAACGAAGATCATTATAATCTGAAAAAAGTCAAAGAGCGGATCCTGGAATTTCTGGCGGTGCGCTCGCTTAAAGAGAACATGAAGGGGCCAGTACTCTGCTTTGTAGGCCCGCCGGGAGTCGGCAAGACGTCCCTGGGCAAGTCGATTGCCCGCTCCATGGGACGTAAATTCGTGTGTATTTCTCTTGGCGGGGTGCGGGATGAAGCCGAGATTCGCGGCCACCGCCGCACCTATATCGGCGCTCTGCCGGGGCGCATTATTAAGGAGCTCTTCCGCTGCGGTGTCAATAACCCGATCTTTATGCTGGATGAGATCGACAAACTGGGTAACGATTTCCGTGGCGATCCGGCCAGCGCACTCCTGGAGGTTCTCGATCCTGAGCAGAATTTCAGCTTTAACGACCACTATCTAGACGTTCCGTTTGACCTTTCGAAAGTGATGTTCATTACCACCGCCAACCAGCTTGACCCGGTCCCTGGGCCGCTCAAGGACCGCATGGAGGTCATCCGGCTGGCCGGTTACAGCAGCCAGGAAAAACTGCAGATTGCTAAGAACTTTATTATCCGGCGCGAGCTGGAAGAAAACGGCCTTGCCGACCGGGGGCTTACCTTTGATGATAACGCGTTAGAGAAAGTCATCAATGACTACACACGGGAAGCAGGTGTGCGCGGTCTGCAGCGCACGATCGCCTCAATCTGTCGCAAAGTTGCCAAAGAGATAACCCAGAACAAGGCCACACGAAGCTGCATAACTCCTGAAATAGTAACGGAACTGCTCGGATCGAAAAAATTCCATAACGAGGTAGCGGCTGAAAATGATCGTATCGGAGTCGCTACCGGACTTGCCTGGACAGAAACCGGAGGAGATATTCTCTTCGTTGAAGTCACCTCGATGCCGGGCAAGGCGGAGCTGATTCTGACCGGATCACTGGGCGATGTGATGAAGGAGTCGGCTCGTGCGGCACTCTCCTACATCGAGGCGCATGCCGACGAATTCGGCATTAAGCCGGAAGCGTTTGAAAATCGTATCATTCATATTCACGTCCCATCCGGCGCCATCCCCAAAGACGGCCCTTCGGCGGGAGTCACCATAGTCACGGCACTGGTTTCGCTATTGACCGGAAAACCGGCGCGCCGCAATGTCGCCATGACCGGAGAAATCACGTTGACCGGCCGGGTGCTGGCGATCGGCGGATTGAAGGAGAAGGTGCTGGCGGCTCATCGAGCCGGTGTCGGCACAGTCGTAGCACCGGAACGCAACCGTGACGACCTGGAAGACATCCCGGAGAATGTCCGCAATGAACTGCAGTTCATTTTCGTCAGTGAAGCGGCTGAAGCGTTGGCTGCAGCCCTCTAGGCGAATATGAATCCTGACGTTATCGATAAAGTCCTGCTGTTTTTTTTCCATGAACTGCAGAATTATTTCACCCTGACGGGGCGAACCTTTGTACGGATCTTCCGCCGCCCCTTCTATTATCGTGAATTTGCCATTCAGTTCGATAAATTGGGGTTTTCGTCTCTGTTCATCTGCACCCTGACCGGTCTTTTTTCCGGCATGGTCATGGCGCTGCAGTCACTGATCCAGCTCAAGCCGTTTGCGGCGACCAGCTATGTTGGCGGCATGGTGGCGGTGACGATGATCAAGGAACTCGGACCGGTGCTGGCCTCGCTGATGGTGGCCGGCCGCGTGGGATCCGCCATTACCGCCGAACTGGGAACGATGGTGGTGACAGAGCAGGTTGATGCGATGCGAGTGGAAGGCACCGATATCATCAAGCGCCTGGTTGTGCCGCGCTTTAAAGCCATGCTGCTGGCGCTGCCGCTTCTGACGATCGTGACGGATATGGTTTCCATTCTGGGCGGCTACATCATGTCGGCCGGCTACAATATAAACCCGATCATGTACATCAGCGGACTGCCTCAGTTCATGGTGTTTCAGGATCTGATCGAAGGCGTGGCGAAACCGGCGGTGTTCGGCGCAATTATCGCAATAACCGGTTGTTACGTGGGTCTCGGCACCAAGGGTGGCGCCGAGGGGGTCGGCGCGGCAGCCAAGAAAGCCGTGGTGCTTTCTTCGGTTCTGATTCTGATCTGCGATTTCTTCATTGCCAAGATCTTTGTGGTTTTCAGAGGATAATATGTCGTACTGGCTTTTTAAAACCGAACCGGGCTGTTTTTCCTTTGATGACCTGAAGAATCGTCCTGATATGACCGAGCCGTGGGATGGCGTGCGCAACTTCCAAGCACGCAATTTTTTGCGGGATACTGTCAAAGTCGGCGACCGGGTGCTGTTTTACCACAGCAACATACCGGAGCCTGCGGTTGTTGGTCTGGCGGAAATAGTGCGGGCCGGCTATCCTGATGCAACCGCCTTGAACCCGAATGCAGAGCACTTCGACCCTAAATCCTCAAAAGACAATCCGATCTGGTATATGGTCGATCTGCGCTACCTTGAACCGCTGCAGAGAATTGTGACACTGGAGGGCATTAAGCAGAATCCGTTGCTGGCCGAAATGCCCCTGATAAAGCGGAGCCGTCTCTCGATTCAGCCGGTTACGGAAAACGAGTGGTTCATTATCCTCGCCATGGGAGGAGTTAGCGGCCAATGACCTCCAGCGACTCAATCCGCATGGATAAATTATGTTATTCAATCGGCGGCCGCAAGATCTTGGAGAATTTCGACTTTCACCTGGAGCGCGGCGTCAACCGCACTATTCTGGGAGTCAGCGGTGCCGGAAAAACAACCATCCTCAAGCTGCTGCTCGGCCTTCTCGAACCGGATTCCGGCACGGTTTTTATCGGCGATCTCTGCATCACCGGCCTGCCGGAATCGAGGTTCATGCAGCAGCGCAAGCGGATCGCGATCGTTTTCCAGGGGGGGGCGTTGTTTGATTCAATGACGGTCGGAGAGAATGTCGGCTATCGCCTGTTCGAAGAGGGGCGCCTTTCACAATCCGAAATAACTGAGATTGTACTGGAAAAGCTCCGTTTTGTGGGAGTGGAGGGGGCCCTTAATCTGTATCCTGCCGAGCTGTCGGGCGGCATGAAGAAACGTGTAGCCATCGCCCGCGCTCTTGCGGCCGATCCGGATTACATCTTCTTTGATGAGCCGACCACCGGACTCGATCCGATCGGCGTTTACAACATCTGTAACCTGATGCAGCGGCTGCAGGCAGAGGGTAAAACAACCCTGATGGTTACCCACGATTTGACCACCGCTTTTGCAACATCGCAACGCTTCACTTTCCTGCACAAGGCGCGCATGCTTTTCGAGGGGAGCGAAGAGGAGATGAAAGGGAGCGACATCCCCGAGGTGCGCGAATTTCTTGAACCGTCGGACAGGTCGCTGTTCATATAGCACTCTAATTCCATTATCAAACAATTGACACAGGCGGAAGAGATATGAAACGAAGTAATCAGATCGGCTGGGCTCAGGTGCGAGGAGGTGTTTTCATCTTTCTGGCGCTGATTTTTTTTGCCGGTGGAGTTCTGCTGATGGGCCAGAAGACGAAGATGTTTGTCAACAAGGGCTCCATGCGAGTTGTCATGAGTGATGTTGTCGGGCTGAAAGTCGGCGCACCGGTCTGGCTCGCAGGGGTAGACGTCGGACTTGTCACCGACGTCCTGTTTGCCGACCCGAAACATAGCAATGCGGTCAGCATCGATATCGAAGTCGATACCGATGCGATGAAGAAGATCGGGACGGATTCTAAAATATCGATCAAAACCCGTGGGCTGATGGGTGAGAAATATGTCGATATACTCCCTTCAAAACATTACTCCGACAAGCCACCCGCCGTACTGCAGGGTTCATCGGCAACTAAACTGGATGATGTCATACAAAAAGCGGGGGATACTTTTGACAAGGTGAACGGAATCATAGACAACATTCAGCAGGGTAAAGGGACCTTGGGGAAACTTAGCAAAGACGAAACGCTCTACAACAATCTTGCGCGTCTTGCCGTCGAAATGAAAGACCTGGTTGTCACGATAAACCGTGGTGAAGGGACTCTTGGCAAGCTTAACCGCGATCCGGAACCGTACAACAAGCTGATCAGCATCCTTAACCGTGCCGATCGTACACTGATGGATATTCAGGAATCTGACGGAACGCTTAACAAATTGATTTACGACAAGGCCCTCTATATGAAACTGACTTCACTGGCCGACAAGAGTATCCAGGCAGCCGATGATGTCCGGGATCTAAACAGGAAAATCATGTCAAAAGAGGGTTCGGTCGGTCTGCTCCTTAATGATCGGCAGTTTTATGACAAGGGAATTTCTCTCCTTACCAAGGCGGAATCGTCGGTAAAATCATTTGAGGAGATAGCTGCGAAAATCAAAGAGGGGGATGGGACCGCCGGCCGGTTGGTGAACGATAAAGCGCTCTATGATAAAATGAACAAGATGGTAGATGATCTGGATTCGCTGGTAAAAGATTTCAAGGAAAACCCGAGAAAATATATCAAATTTTCAGTATTTTAATGGAGCATGGAATATGAAGCGATTTTTGCTCGTAATTACGCTGCTGGCAGCGTGTGCGACTCAGATACAGGCCGCGACTCTTGAAGAGAAGGTCGTCGAATACTCGATGAAAAACGGCATGAAACTTCTGATGGTGGAGAGACATACCTCGCCGACCGTTTCGGCCTGGATCCGGTTCAAAGTCGGGAGCGTCGATGAACGGAGCGACGAACGCGGAATTGCGCACATGCTGGAACATATGCTCTTCAAGGGGACAACCACGCTTGGAACAAAGAATTACGCCGCGGAAAAGCCGATACTTGATAATATCGAAGAGGTAGCCCAGACGTTGATTGCCGAGAAAGCAAAGGGTGACAAAGCTGACGGGAGAATAATTGCTGAACTGGATAAAAAACTAACCGCTCTGGAGACCGACGCATCCCAATATGTCGTCAAAGATGAATTTTTTGAACTATACTCGAAGAACGGCGGCACCGGTTATAACGCCTTTACCAGCCGGGACGGCACTACTTATCTGATCAATCTGCCGGCCAACAAACTGGAACTCTGGGCCGCCATTGAATCTGACCGATTGCAGAACGCGGTACTGCGGGAATTTTACACCGAACGCGCCGTTGTGATGGAGGAGCGGCGCAGATCGTATGATGCCGACCCGGAAAGCAAGTTGTGGGAAACGTTTGTTGCCTCCAGCTTCCTGGCGCACCCCTACGGCCAGCCGACAATCGGCTGGATGACCGATATTGAAAACCTGACCCGCAGCAAAGCCGAGAGGTTTTTTCATAGTTACTATGCGCCTAATAATGCCATAGTTGCCATTGTAGGAGACATTGACGCAGAGAAGACAAAAACTCTGGTCGAACGCTATTTTAGCGCAATAAAGCCGGGAAAAGTGTTGCCGCCGGTCACCGCCATGGAACCCAAGCAGTTGGGGGAGCGACGAATTGAGCTGGTCGCCGAGGCGGAACCGGGTGTTATAATCGGTTTCCATAAACCGGCTGTCAGCACTCCGGATGATTATGTTTTCGATGTGATCAGCATGATTCTGGGAAGCGGACGCACCTCACGCTTTCACAAAAAGCTGGTGATCGAAAAGCAGATCGCCACGGATATCGGAACTTTTAATGCGCCGGGCGAGCGCTACCCTAACCTGTTCATAGTCAGTGTCAACCCTCGTGCCCCACATACGGTTGCCGAGGTTGAAGATGCCGTTCAGGCTGAACTGGATCTGCTGAAAACGACACCGGTCAGCGCACGCGATCTGCAGCGCATCCTTAATAAAATAGAGTATGAGGAGGCGCGCCGGATGGGGACCAATGGCGGGCTGGCGCGCAACTTAACCGAATATGAAGCGACAACCGGCAGCTGGCGCTATATGATAGAGCATCGAGGTATGATTGCCAAAGTCACTCCTGCGGACATCATGAGGGTTGCCAACACCTACTTCACCCGCGAGAACCGCACCGTCGGATTTATCACCAAAAAAGGGGGTGACAAATGAGACGGTTTGTACTTTCCACCTGTTTCCTGATCACCTTGATTGCTCCGGTTTATGCGGCGGATCAGCGGTTGGCAAATCCCCGAACCATGAAATTTCCCGATTTGAACTATCAGATCCCCAATGCCGAGCGGGTTGTTCTCGAGTGTGGGATGCCGGTCTATCTGCTGCGCGACACCGAACTACCGATTATTAATATGACCGCCATGGTAAGGACTGGATCGGTCTACGAACCGGCGGAAAAATCAGGGTTGTCAAATATGGTCGGCACTGTCATGCGCAGCGGGGGTGCTGGAGGGGTCGCAACGGAAACTATGGATGATGAGCTTGAATTTATGGCCTCTTCCGTAGAAAGCGGCGTTGGCAGCGATATGGGAACGATCTCTCTGACTGCACTCAAAAAGAACTTCAACCGTACGCTACAGATTTTCAGTGACGTCCTGCTGCGACCCGACTTCAACGAAAAACGGATTGAAATTGCCCGCAGGCAAACCATTGAGGCTCTGAGACGCCAGAATGACGATCCGAAGGAAATTGCCGGACGCGAGATTAATCGGGTAATTTATGCCGGCCACCCTCTGGGCGATATCACCACCTTCAAGTCAATCAGTTCCATAACCCGCCAAGATCTGGTTGAATTTCATCGTCAGTTTTACCGCCTTGACAATATGATTCTTGCGGTTTCAGGCGATTTTGATCGTACTGCTCTACTCAAAGAATTAAATCTGATTTTTAAACCGGTAATGAACCACACTGCCCTGACTTTGCCAACGGTACCGCAGCCGAAACAACTGTTTCAGGGCGAAGTAATCTACGGCAAGAAGGAGATCAATCAGACCGTCATTCGCATGGGGCATCTGGGGTTGAGCAAGGATTCCCCGGATATTTATGCTGTGCGCCTTCTCGGCTACATCCTTGGAGGGAGCTTTACATCGCGCTTGACGATGGAGATTCGTACCAACCAAGGGCTGGCCTACAGCGTTGGCAGCCACTTCGACATCGGTCGCCGCTTTACCGGCAGCTTTATTGCGGAGACCGAAACCAAGGCAGAATCCACCACCAAAGCAATCAGTTTGATGAAAAAAATTATTACCGACATGACGATAGAGCCGGTCAGCGATGGAGAGCTTAACGCCGCGCGGGAATACATAATCAATTCGTTCATGTTCGGCTTCACCAGTCCGGCTTCGATTGTAACCCAGCGAGCCCGTCTTGAATATTACGGTTATCCTGACGGCTATTTAGAACGGTATCGCGACAACATTGCCAAAGTAACAAAAACCGATATCCTGAATGCCGCGCGAAAATATCTGCATCCGGACGCATTCAAGCTTATTGTAATCGGTGATGCTGCAAAATTTAACCAGCCGCTCGCAACGCTTGGAAAAGTGCGGGAGCTGGACCTGAAACTGAATATTCCCAAACCCTGATAAAATAGATTACCATCCATCTTACCAACGAGGTGAACAGACATGGCATTTTTTGAATGGGATGACAGTATTGCGCTTGGGATTCCTACCGTTGATGCACAGCACAAAGCTCTTTTTGGCTGGATTAACACGCTCGACGAAGCGGTCAGGAATGGAAACGGAGCTGAAGCTGTAGGCGAAGTGATATGGAAGCTGATTACCTACGTGTCGGAACACTTCAATGAGGAAGAACGGCTAATGCTCTCCTATAATTATCCCGGCCTGGCGGCTCATCGTAAAGAGCATGATAAGTTTGTTTTACGATTGCGGGAAATCCAGGTCAACTATAATGACGGGCATGAAATGAGTGAAAATGTACTGGATTTTTTAACGGAGTGGCTGGTCTGCCACATAAAGGGGACAGATCAGGGGTACAGTCAGTTTATTCATAAACAGGGGCGTTAAATTTTCAATTGCCCTGCAATACTATCGGAAATTCTGATGCCATCCACGGCAGAGCTCATTATGCCGCCGGCATATCCGGCCCCTTCGCCGGCGGGATACAAACCTTTAACTCCGATAGACTCATAGCTGCTGTCGCGCAGGATGCGCACCGGAGACGAAGTGCGGGATTCGATCCCGATCAGAGTAGCCTCGGCAGTGACAAATCCCCTCAACTTGCGGCCGAAATCAACAATCCCTTCACGTAGCGTATCGATGATATAGGAAGGCAGAACAGAATTCAGCTCCGTTTCGCAGATTCCTGGGCGATAGCTCGTGTTGACAGCTCCCTTTCCCGGAAGCTTTAAGAAAGCAAGCAGGTTCTGAGCTGGTGCCAGGAAGCCACCGCCACCAAGTTCAAATGCCCGCTGCTCCCACCTGCGTTGCAGCCTGATCCCTGCCAACGGACCCGGCCCATCGAAATCCGTTTCCCGGACATTAACAACCAGAGCGCTGTTAGCATAAGGAGAGTTGCGCAGTTGGCCGCTCATGCCGTTCGTTACGACCCCACCCTCCTCGGATGCCCCCCCCACTACAACCCCGCCAGGACACATGCAGAAGGAATAGGCGCTACGGCCACTGGAGCTGTTGTTCCAGGTAACGGCATAGTCGGCTGCCGGGAGATTTGGCTGTTTCCGGCTACCATACTGAATCATGTTTATCAGTTCTTGTGGATGTTCAACCCTGAGTCCCATTGCAAACGGCTTACGCTGGAGTGGAACATTCAGCCTCTCCAGCAGTTCAAACGTGTCCCGAGCACTATGGCCGCCTGCCAGAATCAGATAATCGCACGCAATTTCCTCGACATCATTCAGGATCACCGCCTCGACACGACCATCCTTGATTTTCATATCGGTCATGCGGGTACCGAAGCGAAAAGTTAAGCCTTTATCAAGAAGATTCCGGCGAATCACGCTGATTACCGTCCTTAATCGATCCGTGCCGATGTGCGGTTTGGCTTGATAGCGCACTTCAGGTTGGGCACCGAAGAGGGCTAACTGATCCAGCACCCACGAAACCAGCGGATCTTTACTGCGGCAGGTCAACTTACCATCCGAAAAAGTTCCTGCGCCTCCCTCGCCGAACTGGACATTGGACTCAGAATCCAGAATACCCTCTTTCCAGAAGCGTTGTACGGTCAGCGCCCGCTGTTCAACCGGTTCCCCGCGCTCGATAATCGTAGCCGTCAAACCGTACTCTGCCAGACGCAGCGCGGCAAAAATCCCTGCAGGGCCGCTTCCGACAATAACAATGCGCTTGAGAGATTGAATCCGCGCTAGGGGAGAAACCGTTTTTTCGTCCTGCCACTCCAGTGACGAATCACTGCCCAAGCGGGTCCGAAGCGCATCATCGGCAGAAAATGAGAGCGTGTAAACTAATTTTATCTGCGGCTTTTTGCGGGCATCTATCCCTTTGCGCATGATTCGAACGTCATGCAAGGATGTGAGTGGAACGGAAAGCTTCGCCGCCAGCAATGCGGGCAATGTTTCTTCACGTTCAAGGGGGGTAAGAAAAAGATTGCGATAGATAAAAGGCATGTTGTCAACTCTGCAGGTACTTTCCGCGCTCAAGAAGCTGTATTGCGTTGATAACTATATCAACCGGACGGATCGTCATCAGTGATAAGAATTTTCTGCAGGCAGGGTTCATGAAAGCGCACTCTACCGGGCTGAAATGGTTGTCTACCGGCAAGACATACTACATCACATCAGTAGAAAAAAGAAAGGACGAATATTTCAACTGCAGGCCGGGAACTCCAGACGAAATATGGTTCCCGCCGAAGATGAGCATTCAACCTCCATGCTCCCTTCATACATTCTTGCAATACGCTGGGCAACCGGAAGCCCCATTCCGGTGCCGCGATTTTTTGTACTGAAAAAAGGTTCAAATATACTGGGGAGAGCATCCATCGCAATTCCGGTGCCACTGTCACCAACCCTGACAATCACGCGGCCATCTTTTTCGAAAACCTCAATAGCAAGACGACCACCGATACTCATCGCATCCAGAGCATTCAGAAAAAGATTCGTAAAGACCTGCTCTAACTCCGTCGGGTCGGCAGTTATAGGCGATGGTATGCAACGATACAACCGATCTACATGAATTTTTCTGATCTCAATTTGAGGAGAAAAGGCTTCTATTGCGCTATCGATCACCTGATTGATCTGCACATTGGACGTAATGACGCGGGTTCGGCGGGATGAATCAAGCAATTTACGGATAATAGAATCTATTCGATCAACCTCTTTCAATATTTTCGCCTGATACTCAAGTTGATCCGGTTCAGTCGTCGTCTGCCCCATTAGTTGAATGAAGAGGGAGATAGAGTTAAGGGGATTCCGTATTTCGTGAGCTACACCCGCGGATAGATAGCCCATTGCCGCGAATTTCTCGGATTGGGCAATTTCTTCCTGAGCTCTTTGAAGCGCTTCGGATTTTTCACGTACCCGTTTCTGCAGCTCCAGATTCCAATGCTCAATTTCATAAAGCAGCTGTTCCTGCTGTTTTTGCAGCTCCCGGTTGTGGAGTTCGATTGCACGGATTTTCAATACGTTTTCCAGCCGTTTGATAAGGTTGCGATTATTAAACGGCTTCAGGATATACTCCGAAGCACCATTTTTTATCGATTCTACGGCAACTTCTTCACTCCCCTTGCCGGTAAGCATCACGACGTACGTATCGGAAAATCTGGACTTTATCTGTTGCAGAGCAGACAGCCCATCCATATCCGGCATCATATAATCGAGCAGGACCAATTCGGGAGAAATAGATGAAATCAGCTCTAAGCCATCGTGAACACGGCTTGTAATATACGGTTGGAAACCATGTCTTGAAAGTATCAGTGAGGTCAATTCAAGGATGTTCCTGTCGTCGTCGATAATGACGACAGAGACTTTTTTGTTTTGTGAGCCGGATTCTGTCAACATTAAGTGATAGCTCTTTGAAAGTTTACGGTTAAACGATCGGAAGCCTGACCGTCAGAACTGGGCAAGTGGCGGAGCGGACAACCCGTTCGGCTGTGCTGCCAAAAAGGATCCGATCAAGACCGGTTCTGCCGTGAGTACCGAGTACGATAAGGGACGCCTCGATTTTAGCAGCGGTCGCCGTAATTTCGTCGTAGGGAATGCCGGTTACGATCGCTGTTTTGTAATTTGAAAACGTTCCTAACTTTGAGTCGCAGAACTCTTTCATCATCTTGACAGCGCTTTCTTCAATCTCTTTTTCGAGCTGTTCAAACGAGATGTGCGGCACATAGAAACCGCGTAAATCAACAGGCTCATTGATAACATGAATGATTGTGAGTTCGGCGTTAAACTGAGTCGCAAGAGTCAGGGCATAGTCGAAGGCACTTTCAGAATTTTCCGAAAAATCGATGGCGGTCAGAATTTTTGTAAAGGTTTTCATTGAGTCCTCCTGAATTGGCGCGGCATGTTCAGACGCCATTGAAGATTTTGTTAATGATCTTTTTGAGTTCGTCATACTTGACCGGTTTGTTAATGTACTCAAAAGCGCCCAATGTCATGGCTTCAAGATACGACTCGACTTCACCGTAAGCGGTAACCATGATAACTTTACTGGCAGGGCGGATACGGTTGAGTTCCCTCAAAAACATCAATCCGTTCATCTCGGGCATGTTAAGATCGGTAATTATCAGCTCGACATCCTTGCATCGAAGATAATTGAGAGCCTCCAGCCCGTTCCTCGCCGATGAGACGTCATAGCCATCATGGGCAAGGATTTTGGAAAGCGCCACTCGTGCGTTTTCCTCATCATCAACCACCAGTACTCTTTTGTTAGCCTGCTCCACAGTGCGCTCCTACATAGTTCGTAAGTACTGGAAGTCTATCACGGAGCGTCGCGCTGTCAAGACCCTGGTATTTTTTTGTTTGATTTTGACAGCAAGAAGAGGAGATCGCGGAAATGTTACAGAGACCGGCAAAACGGGATAAGTGCATAACCAACAGAGCTACTTGAAACTTGATAAATCATCGGCATCGAATTCTACGTAAACCGGCTTGCCGGGCGGACCGAGCGATTTGAAAGGTTTTCCGTTCAGTTCTACGTCTACTCCACCGGCATTACTCAATTCCAGCGTAACTTTTTTTTCTGCCTTCCATTCGATGACATCTCCGAAGGTAAGCTCATACGGTTGCGGCCCCGAACCGTCGACAGTTGCGGTCAGCGTGCCGTTCTGGACAACTTTGATTTTCAGAATAAATCCCTTGGCCATATCTGCCGAGCGTTTTGTCGTCACCTTCTTTTCAGATTCGGATAGGTTCACAGGGGGTTTTTCTGGTTTAGAAAGCGGAATATTCTGTTCTGCACTCCTGTTAATTGCGGAGCTTTGTATCTGCTGGACTGCGGCGTTTTGCGGCAGTGGGGCAACAACCATAGCCGGTTGCGTCTGACGGACAGGAGGGGGAGGAGAGCGCCAAAAGGTTGCAGTAATCAGGATCGCTACCAGAAGCAAGGCCGGGAACAGCATTTTTTTTAATGATAACAGACGGCGCCGCAGGCGGGGAGGAGTAACAGGAATATATTCAGGCTCCGCCTTCTCGACTTTAACTCCGAATAGTTTGTCATACATCCGTGCCACATCGTCGGAGTTAAGGCCAAGGAAGGTTGCGTAGATGCGTAGAAAACCCTTGAGGTAAACCTGGTTGGCAAATTCACGAATCTGGTCGTCTTCCAATGCCTTAAGGTGAGAAATTCCGATTTTTGTGGATTCCGACGCTTCTTCAAGCGTGATCCCGTGGAATTCCCGGCAACGACGAAGAATTGCTCCAGGTGAACTGCCGAGAGTTTCCGGAGTATATGATAACGAATCTGACACTCTGTCTTCACTCATTTGATAAGATCCAGATAACCGACAGCAGCGCGCCCCAATTCGCTATCGGGAATAAGCCGAACTGCCTCTTTGAATGAAACGCGGGCGGCATCAATCCTGCTCAGCTTGAGCTGTGCCTGCCCCAGATAAAAGTGGGCCGCGCCATAATCCGGATATATCTCAAGCGCCTTGATATATTCGGCCATTGCCTGTTCACTCTTGTCCATGGCAAATAAGACCCGCCCATGAGAAAGTTTCACAACAGGATTACGAGGATCCAGAGCAGCGACAACCTGCAGCTCTTCCAATGCTTTGGAATAATCACCTTTTCCCAGATAAGCCAGCCCAAGATTAATGGTAGCATTATCACTATGGTCGTAAAAAAGATCGTCTTTTACAATTTTGAACTGCTGAATAGCGTTGTCCCAGCGCTTCAAATCAAGGTAAGCGACCCCCAGATCGTTGCGGGCGACCGAAAAACCGGGCTTTAAAAGAATAGCTTTCAGCAGCTTCGCTTCAGCAAGATCAGGGCGCTTTTTCCCGATAAAGGCCTTGCCGAGATTATAGAGAAGATCTGGATTCTCTGGATCCAGTCTTTCTGCTTCCGTCAGCTCAAACAGAGCCGAGGAATAATTACGTTCACCAAGATAGGAAAGTCCCATTTGATAATGATAGGAAGCCGGATTTGGCTTGACACTGTTCTGACCACGACCGGATACGCACCCGGAAACGGCAAGAAGTAGAAGCAGTGCAGCTATTCGGAGGAAAATGTTATTCATTTATCAGAATGAAATATCCCTGAAGTTTGTCAACGCCTTGAAGCTCCCGAAACGGGCTTGTATCTCTTTATACTCAAGTCGCTTCATACGGTTGAGACTGAAATCCTCAACATTAAAAGAAGCCATGACGCTGCCGAAAACAATCGCCTGGCGAAGCCCCTCCTCCGACAGATCTCCGGTATTTGCCAAATACCCCATGAATCCCCCGGCAAACGTATCTCCCGCGCCGGTTGGATCAAAAACTTCCTCCAAAGGGTAAGCCGGTGCCGCAAAAACCGAATCGGCAGTGAACATCAATACGCCGTACTCTCCCCGCTTGACAACCAGCCGCTTGCAGCCGAGAGCAATGATCTGTCTCGCAGCCTTGACCAGATTGGCTTCTCCGGTGAACTGCCGGGCTTCACCTTCGTTGATGACTACAATGTCAACCTTCTGGAGCACCTTCTTAAGGGCTTCCGGCTTTGAGGAGATCCAGAAGTTCATCGTGTCGCATGCCACAAGCTTTGGTTTCCGCACCTGCTCCAGAACCTTCATCTGCAAGTCGGGATCGATATTGGCCAGAAAAAGATATTCGGCATCGCGGTATGTTTCCGGCAGGTCCGGCTGGAAATCCATCAACACGTTTAGCTGGGTATCAAGCGTTTGGGCTTCGTTCAGATCATACCCGTAACGACCGCTCCAGTGGAACGTCTTGCCGGGGATCCGCTGCAAACCAGCGGTGTCAATGTTGCGCTCCTTCAGAAAATTAACATGCTCTTCCGGAAAATCTTCACCGACAACCGCAACCAGTGATACATCGGAAAAAAAACTGGCCGAAGTTGAAAAATAGGTGGCCGACCCACCAAGAACATTCTCTCCCCTGCCAAAAGGGGTCTCAACAGTATCAAACGCCACGGTGCCGACAACAACAATGCTCATTGGTTTCTCCCACTGTAAAAATTAATAGCGCAAAGTACCACGCCGCACAAAATGAGTCAAAAGGATTGTAACTACGTATTTTAATAGTTGTCTGAAACAAGGCTGGTAGCTACTCCCCCACTACCCCCATCGCCCAGAGATAATTGATCTTCGCAACGCGGAAATCACGCTCTGCCCGAACCAGATTACTCCTGGCCTGGAGCAGATTCAGCTGCGCATCATCGACCTCCAGCCTGATCTTGACGCCATATTCATACCCTTTTTCTGCCATTTGAACCAGTCGTTCAGCCTGTTTGACCGTACCTGACAGCGCCTTGAGTATTTCAGCCGCCTCGCGATATGAAAATTCCGCCTGGCGGACTTCCAGCGAAATTGAATCGAGAAGCTTTCCCTCTTCGATCTGCTTTGTTCGCAGATCACTTCTCGCTTGAGCAACTCTGCCGTTTGTCTTGAGGCCGTCAAAGAACGGGAACGTCACAAATAGTCCGATATTCCAGGCGGCGCCATTGGCATCCAGCGCCGGGCCGGGGTCGCTAAGACTTGCCCAGCGCCAACCAGCGCCCCCTTTAAAGTCAAGGCGCGGCTTATCGTCAGCATTGGCGATGGTTATCAGTTCATCATAGATGCCTAGACGCAGACGCAGGTCATTAAGTTCCGGGCGGTGCTTGCCGGCAGACAAAATTGCTTCTTCAAAGCCAACAGGCAAGAAGAGGACATCTGATGACGTCTCCAGGGTTCCGGTCACGTCGACCTCTTCCTTTCCCATGACAAGAAGAAAGCGGAGTTTCTCACGCGCCATCCTGACACCGTTTTCGGAGCGAATAACTTCCGGCATCGTATTTTCGGCAGCAACCTCAGCGGCAAGGACATCATAATCAGTTGCAATCCCGGCATTGAACTTACGTGTGGCCTCATCCAGATGTCGCAGTTTTTGCGACCTGTTTTCCTGCGCCAGTCGAGACAACTCCCGGGCCAGCTGGATGTCATGATATGCGGTCACAACATCACGGTGGGCAGCCTGTCGATATAACCGTAACTGTTCATCGGCGGTTTTTAGCCCGACCTCGGCGGCACGGATGGCGGCGTTCAGCTTTCCCCAGGTATAGAGCGGCTGAGAGATCGTCAAATCTATCGCCCGGCCAAACTGGCGTTGTGCAGGATATCCGGCAATTTGGTTGCTACCGTCTTTTGCAACAAGAGCTGTGGCGTTAAGAGACAATTGCGGCAAAGCCGCAGCCCGTTCTTCGACATATTTGCCCTGGACATAGTGTGCATATTCGCGCGCCTTCTCGATATCGCGGTTTTTCTCCATCGCAATGGAGATTGCCTGATCAAGTGCCAACACCCGGACTTCGGCGGCGCAAACCGCCGGTATTAGCACGACCAGAATCATCAAAACAAATTTCATTACGGCACTTCTCCTGTTAAATTGCACCGGCGCCAGCCACGCACCGAGTTGATCAGCCACAATTCTTCTGCCCGTTCCAGGTCATCGGGATAGATAACTCTCTCCGAAATCAAGCCCTGTTCAAGCAGCTCTTCCCGCAACACCCCCGGCAGCAGACCGCAAGTGATTGGAGGCGTTACGAGTTCACCATTTAGTTTCACGACCAGATTATGATAACTTCCCTCGGTCAGCTGTCCATACTCGTTGAGCAGCAGTACTTCATCACAGTGCGGAACGCTTGACCGGGCCGAGTCGAGCAGTTCACGATGTGTAGTCTTGTGATAACGCATGACATCATTAGAATCGCTTCTGCAGGCGCCGACAACGACACGTAATGTCCCCATGCTCTCCGGCAGCTTATCTGAAGATATTTGAATGCTGCCATTTGCCGCCAGAAGAAGACGCACCTTGCACAGACCTGGCGTTTGAGCCGCATAATCTGATAGTGCCTTTAGTATCTTTTCCCGGTCACAAATAAAACCAAAATAATGTGCAGAAGCTGCCAATCTGGTCAAATGTCTATCAATGAGAGAATATGCGCCATCTTCCAGCCGTAACGATTCGATCAGCTGTAAATCATGATCCTGACGATTGATAAACGCTCCCTTACTCAAACATTCGGCATATTCCGCCGTCGCTGCCGAATCCCAGGTGATGGCGCTTCCGACCCCCATCGTTTGCATGTTTGTCTGTTTATCATGCAACATAGTGCGTATTGCCACGGAAAAAAGCGCCTCACCACCGGGAGCAACAATGCCTATTGCTCCGCAGTAGATCCCGCGCGGCGCGTTTTCAAGCTCGGCGATAATTTCCATACTGCGCCGTTTCGGGGCTCCGGTCACCGACCCGCAAGGGAACAAGGCCCGTAAAACATCCGTCAGGGTGGTGTCCGGGCGGAACTTTGCAGACACAGTGGAAGTCATCTGGTGGACGGTTGGATATGTTTCGACCTCGAACAGAGCGTCAACATTTACAGAGCCGGTCTCGGCCACAATACCTAGATCGTTGCGCAGCAGATCAACGATCATCAGGTTCTCGGCCCGCTCCTTTGGGCTGTTCCGTAATTGTTCGATAGCTGCGAGATCTTCGCCTGCCCAGCGTCCGCGCCGGGCGGTGCCTTTCATCGGACGCGTGGTTATGATGCCGTCCTTAAGCGAAAAAAATAGCTCCGGAGAGGCGGATAGAATTGTGAAACGGCCAGTATCAAGGTACGCGCAGAACGGAGCCCGTTGTGCTGAGCCGATTCGCGAGTACATTTCTTGCAGATTCCCCTTGAAGTCACCATGTAGCAGGAAAGTGTGGTTGACCTGATAACAGTCGCCAGAAGCAATATAATCGCGAATGCGGCCTACATCCCGTATATACTCTTCCAGACCTCTCTCCGGCTCAAGGGAAAAGTCTGTGGAAGAGATCGAAAGTCCGGCACCTGCCGCGACGATGTGTCGTTCCCTAAAGAGGGCAAACCAGGCAAGCGGCAACCCCTCTACCGATAGTGCGGCCGGGAGATCCGGATTAAGTACAGAAGCCGCCTCGTAGGCGACAAAACCGGCTGCGTACAGACCCTCCGCTGCAGCCTGTTCTATCTGGTTCAGAACTTCGATCACCTCACCGGGGTGAGTAGCAACAATGGTGTTGACATAGCCGCTGAAACGCCACGAGGAGGCGAAACCATCACCGCCGAATGAATCAAAGAAAATTATGGGGATTTCAGGCATGATTCCCCTTCCATTTCCTCTTCAACCAACTCCCCAGGTCATCCATAAGCGTGTACATGACCGGCACAACCAGCAGTGTCAGCATCGTGGAAGTCAATAGCCCACCTACCACGGCGCGGGCCATCGGCGCGCGCCCTTCGGCTCCGGCGCCGATCGCTAGAAAAAGCGGCATCATGCCGAAAATCATCGCCAGAGTCGTCATTATGATCGGTCGCAAACGGGTACGGCCAGCCAGAATAACCGCCGCGCGGCGTTCCATGCCATCCCGCCGCTGTAGCACCTTGGCATAATCTACCAGCAATATCGCGTTCTTGGTCACCAGTCCCATCAGCATGATCAGGCCGATCAACGACATGATGTTGACCGTATCGCCGGTCAACTTGAGCATTCCAGCCATACCGACGATGGAGAGCGGGAGGGACAGCATGATGGCAAGCGGCTCGAAGAACGATTCGAACTGGGCTGCCAGAATCAGATAGACGAAGAGCACCGCCAACAGCAACGATTCCCCCATATAGCCGAACGACTCGGCCATGTCTTCAGCCTCTCCCGACAGATTGATGTAATATCCGGGCGGCATATTGATCCGCTTGGAAGCGGCTTCTACATGCTTGGCCGCCGTGCCGATCGGCAACCGGTCAAGATTGGCGCTAACTGTCACCTGACGGGCGAGATCGCGACGGTTTATCTCGGTCGGTGAAGCGGCGACTACCGTACTGGTCAGACTTGAGAGCGGCATCAGCTTGACTCCGCCGCTGCCATCCGGAACGGACACTTTTAAGTCAAGAATCTGCGCCGTATTCTGACGCAGATACGCCGGAAGGCGCACCCTCAAATTTACCGCGTCGCCATCCTCATCCTCGAAGGTCGAAATTGCTTCGCCCCCCACCAGACGACCCAGAGCACCGACGATATCACTGGTTGTTACACCGGCTGACAACGCTTTATCGCGATCAACCCGCATGCGGTATTCCGGGATGTCATTCTCCAGCGTCATCGAAATATCGACGATACCCCGCACCTTGTAGAGTTCCTCTTTCAAGCGCACCCCAAGCTGTTTAAGAACGGCAAGATCATCCCCCTTGAGGTTGACGTTGAGCGGCTTCTGCGCTCCGCCGATCTGTCCGACCTCCTCGATGGAGAAGGAGATTCCGGCCACCTTCTGCAAACGTTCCCGCACTTCCCGCTGCAGAAGAAACTGATTCTTGGTCCGCGACTTTCGCTCCTTCAGCTTTACATACAGCAGGCCGTCCCGTACCGTGCCGCTGTCTCCGGCACCGATTGTGGCATAGGTGTGATCTACCTCCGGTGCTGTCTGAACAGCGGCCAGGACGGCATTCATGCGGCTTTCGGTTTCAGCTATTGAAGCGTCGGGCGCAGTTTTAAAGGAGACCTGAAACTCCCCCTTATCCTCCGGAGCCATAAATGAAGATTCCAACGTGCCGAAAATCACAATCCCGATAACAAAGGCGGCACAGGCAAGCGCCATGACACTCTTGCGATGATCCAGAGCCCAGGCAACAGCGCCGCGATACTTGTCGGCACTCTTGTCAAACCAGGTGTTGAAGATTTCCAGGTAGCGGGCAATCCCCTTGCGCTTCCCCTGCAGATGTATTGAAGGGTCATGCCAGCGGGAGGAGAGCATCGGATCGAGGGTAAACGAAACAAACAGCGACACGAGTACGGCAAAGGCGACACTGATGCCGAACTGGTAGAAAAACCGCCCGACGATCCCCTTCATGAACGCCACTGGTATGAACACCGCAATAATCGACATCGAGGTGGCAAATACCGCCAGTCCTATCTCCGACGTGCCGAAACGGGCCGCCTCCATATGGTCTTTCCCCATCTCCAGATGGCGGACGATATTCTCACGCACCACGATGGCATCGTCGATCAGCATGCCGATAGCCAGAGAAAGAGCCATAAGGGTCATGACGTTGAGTGTCATACCGAGCGCATTCATGACAATGAACGAGGAGATGACCGAAATAGGCAGCGTAACCCCGGTAATTACCGTCGAGCGCCAGGAGTTTATGAAACAGAAGACGATCAGCACGGTCAGGATGCCGCCGATGATCAGGGTCTCCTTGACATCGGCCAGCGACTCGCGCGTCATGATCGAACCGTCACGCACCAGAGAAAGTGTCACACCGGGGGGAAGCTCTTTCTGCAGCTTGATCATAACCTTTTTGACCGTATCAACCAGTTCAACCTGATTGCCGCCGGACTGTTTATAGATATCAAGGCCAATAGCCGGTTTGCCGTTTACCAGCGCCAATTTGCGTTTCTCTTCAATGCCGTCGCTAATCTGAGCCACTTCGCCAAGCGTAATCGGGCGACCATTTCTCTGGGCTACCGTCATCTTACGATACTGATCGGCCCGGTCCGGCTTCCCCTCTATCCGGAGCGGATATTCCGCCGAACCTCTGGTTATGCGTCCCAGCGGAGTGTTGGTGTTCTCGGAGCGGATGCCCGCAACAATGTCGTTTACTCCCAATTTAAGTGAATCCAGCCTTGCCGGATCGATATCGATATTGACTTCGCGCTTCTGCCCACCGACCATATCAACTTTACCGACTCCGGCGACACTCTCGAAGCGCTTTTTGACTTTTTTCTCCACCAGCGTTGTCAATTCGCGCGGTGACAATGTCGCGGACTCAACCGCCAATGCCGCAATCGGAGCGGCGTTAAAATCCAGCTTCTGGATTATCGGTTCATCGACAGACGTAGGAAGAATGCCGCGTATCGAGGAAATCTTGGCCCGCACCTCCTGCGCCGCATCGTTGACTTTCTCTTCCAGCCGGAATTCTACCACAACCGTCGAAACTCCCTCACGCGAGGTGGAGAAGACATGCTTCACTCCGGCGATTTGATTGACCGCTTCCTCAATACGCTTGGAAACTTCCCGTTCAATAGTTTCCGGCGACGCGCCGGCAAAGGTTGTTACTATCGAGACAATCGGAAACTCCACATTGGGAAACATCTCGACCGAAAGACGGCGATAAGAAAAAATGCCGAGCACTACAAGGGCCAGAACCATGACCGTAGCGAAGATCGGACGTTTGATGGAGGTATTGGAGAGAATCATTGAGTTTCTTTAGTTGCCGTAACTGTGACCTTGTCACCATCTTTCACATTGAACCCGCCCCGGATGATGTACTGCTCACCCGGTTTAAGCCCCGACACAATCTCGACCATATCGCCATTCACTACACCGCTTAGAATCTCCCGCTTCCGCACAATACCACCCTCAACAACAAACAAACTCCCCTTTTTCACCTGCATGTCAAAAGAGCCGACCGCACTACGCGGTACCTGCAGCACCTGAGAGCGGGTTCCGGTTATAATGCGCCCTTTGACAAACATCCCTCCCTTGAGATTTTCCGGCACGTTGTGAACTTCGGCGATAACTTTCAGCGAGCGGTCCGCCTGAGAAAGCTCGGGGTTAATATACATGACTTTCCCGGAAAACATGCGCCCTGGCTGAGAATCGACCGTAAATTCCAGCGGCTGGCCGATCTTGACCCGTCCGGAGTCAGACGACGAAACTGTTACGGTCAGATTGAGCAAGCGATTATCTACGATCCGGAATATCGGCTTGGCCGCCGCCGCATCACTGGCCAGATCGCCGACATTGACATCGCGCAGGGCAACTATGCCGTCAATCGGCGCTACAACCGATCCTTTTGCCTCGCGAGCAACCGCTTGACGCCGCTCTTCTTCTGATACACGGATCTGAGCGGCAGCTACTCCGGCTCTCGCTTTGGCAGCTTCTGTTTCACTACGGGCATCATCCAGCGACTGCTGAGTGGCAAGGCCGGATTCCTTCAGCCTGAGAATACGGGCCAATTCGCGTTCGGCGCGGTTGGCGGCCACCTGTGCTTGAACCAGATTCGCCTTAGCAGAGGCAATCCCGGCCTCGGCCCGCTTAACTAAAGCCTCTGTTTCGGCAACATCAATATGAACCAACGGTTGCCCCTTCTTCACGTGAACCCATTCAGACACCATGACCTGCTTGATCAGCCCCGGAATCTGAGTTTTCACATCCACTGAAAACTTTGGTTCCAGACCGCCGGTCACTTCGATACCATCCGACACGGTTGCGGACAAAGCGGCACGCACCTCTACAGCCACCGGCGGCTTGACGACCATATCAGCGTTTTTTTTCGCTTCACTTTTTCCACATGCGGTGATGGTAAAATACATCATCGCTAATATAATAATCGCCGTAAGCTGTTTCATTTCAAGCTCCTTGTTCTTAAACCTTCCCCTTCAGCTTGTAGACATACGCCAATACTTCGGCAACGGCAGCGTAGAGAGCCTCCGGAATCGGCTCATTCTCCTTTACCTGATCATAAAGTTCACGGGCCAGAAAGCGATTTTCCACCAGCGTGATATGGTGTTCACGGGCAATCTTCTTGATCGCTTCGGCCATCAGATCCATCCCTTTGGCGAGGACAACCGGCGCAGCCATTTTCTGCCGGTCATATTTGAGCGCTACCGCAAAGTGGGTCGGGTTGGTGATGACCACATCGGCTAACGGAATAATTTTTGTCATACGGCGACGCGCCATCTGAAACTGCATCTTTCTGATTTTGCTCTTTATCTCAGGGTTTCCGTCTGATTCTTTACTTTCGTCCTTGATTTCCTGTTTGGTCATTTTGAGATTTTCGGTATGGCGCCACTTGACATACAACATATCGAGCAGGCCGAGAACGATCATGATGCCGCAGGTATGGGTGACTATCTTGAACGCGATATGGCCAACAAAAGTGAGAATGGTATGAATATCAGCTTCCGCCAAAAAAGTGATATTCTGCATTTCGTCGCGCACCACTGAATAGGCGATCCAGGCAACAACCGTCAGCTTGAGCAGTGACTTCACCATCTCAACCAGGGCATCTTTGTTAAACAGACGACCAAAGCCTTTTAGCGGACTCAGTTTGCCGAAATCCACTTTTAGGCGTGACAGAGTGAACTCAAGCCTGCCGTTGTCCTGAATCAGACTGGAAATTACAGCAGTGGCGACAATTGTCACTATTAATGGTGCCAAAAGAAGCACAACGGTACCAAACAGCTTGACAACCAACACGTAAAGGTTTGATTCCGTGAGTTGAAAATTCCCCATGGTTGACAGAACTTTGACCGTATTCTGTTTGAGGCCATCCATCATGTAGCTGCCGAAGATGTAGAGGCAGACAATGCCGGTGAGCAGGGTCAGCGACGACGTCAGCATCTGACTCATTGGCGGCGGGCTGTCTTCTCGGGACTTTTCGAGTCTCTTACTGGTTGGCTGTTCTGTTTTGGAGTGTTTGTCTACATCTTCTGCCGTAGGTCATCCCCCCTTTATCATAATATGGTAGAGCGCGTCTATCTGGCCGGAAAGATTCCCGAAAGAGATTTGGAGGACATGGAAAAAGATTGTCAGGGTCGTGCCGAGAATCATCAACCCCAGCCCAACATTGAGCGGCATGCTGATCATAAAGATATTCATCTGCGGAAAGGCGCGAGCCATGACGCCCAAAGCAACCGTTGTCAGGAGCAAAGCCACCATGACCGGTGCTGCCAAGCGTACGCCGATAATAAAGATATCTGCCGTACGTATGACGAGAAAATTCACCAGTTCGCCGCTCAGACGCCATCCTCCGATCGGAATCACCTTGAAGCTGTCGATTATGGCGCGGATAAACAGATGGTGAATATTGAGCGCCAGGAACATAAGAGTTGCAAACAGAGATTGGACGACCGACATGATCTGGGTTTGTGTGCCATGGGTGGGATCAAGAATCGAAGACATGGTCAGCCCCATCTGCATGCCTATGATCTGGCCGCTGAACTCTACCGCTGAAAATACGATCTGGGTAATGAATGCCAGGGTCAGGCCGACCATGACTTCGCTGAACGCCAGCAGGGCAAGAGTAAAGGCATCTGACGGCACTTGTGGTATCGTTACTGAAAGCGTCGGGAAACAGACCAGTGTGATCATGAATACGATGACCGCTTTGATGCGGACCGGAATCTGGCGTCCGCCGAAAACCGGCAGCGCCGCAAAAATACCGGCCACGCGACTTAATACCAGCATAAAATATATGACTTCACGAGGGGATGGAAATGGGAGCAGCGGGAACATGGAAGGCTAACGCCTCATGGTTGCGATAAACGAATAGATTTCTCGGGTAAAGTCACTCATGTAGGTCATCATCCAGGGGAAAAATATGATCATTGCGACCATAACGGCAATAATTTTCGGGGCAAAGGCCAGCGTTGCCTCATTGATAGAGGTTACCGCTTGAAAGATACTGATCAGAAGACCGATGACCAGACTGGCGATCAGCAGCGGCGCGGCCAACAGCAGTGTCACTTCAAAACTGCGCCGGGCAAGTTGTACTACTAATTCAGGGGTCATATATGCGTTACCTATCCAAAACTTTTTACAAGCGAACTGATTACAAGACCCCAGCCATCCACCAGAACGAAGAGCAGGATTTTGAATGGCAGTGAAATCATGACCGGCGGCAGCATCATCATACCCATCGACATCAGAACCGAAGCCACCACCATATCGACCACGATAAATGGAATATAGATCAGAAATCCGATCTGAAATGCAGTGCGTAATTCCGAAATCATGAAGGCCGGAATTATTGTCAGTGTGGGAATGTCCTCGGCATTCTTAGGCCTTTGCAACTTTGACAAACTCACAAACAGCGCCAAATCCTTTTCGCGTGTCTGGGAAAGCATGAACTTGCGCACCGGTCTGACAGCCCGATCCATGGCCTGTTCCTGGCTGATCTGCTGTGCTTTCCAGGGCTGGTATGCGTCCTTATTGATCTGCTGCCAAACCGGCGTCATGATGAAAAAAGTCAGAAACATTGACAATGACAGGATAACCTGGTTAGAAGGGGCCGCCTGGGTACCCATCGCGGTGCGCAGAAACGAGAGCACTACCGAGATGCGAGTGAATGAGGTCGTCATGATCAGCAGCCCCGGAGCGAGCGACATGATCGTCATCAGCAGGAAGATCTGAACCGTGACCGCAACTTCATTCGGCTTTGTGGCGGTGCCGACCCCGATATTGAGCGATGGAATTGCGATCGGTTCAGCGTATACCAAGGCACCTGCCGACAGCAGCAGCGCGGTTAGAGTAAGTATAAAAGTATATTTTGTGTGGCGCCTGATGGTCATGGTGTTTTTCTCAAACGATTCAATAGTATGGCGAAACTGCTCTGTTCCGGCTTTTCTTCGATAACTTCTATCTCTTCCAGCATGTTGATCTGCTTGATGAGCGCCAAGCCGGAATCACTGTTGGAGAGCAGCAGATACTCCCCACCGACCTCAACCAGCAAAAGAGACTTCTTCGGCCCCATATAACGGGTTTCAATCAGGCGAATATGCTTTGACAGCAGTTGATGACCGACCGGCAAGCCCCTCATCAGCTTCCCGGAAAAATGCCAGGTAATCAGGATAAGACCGACAACAAGAGCAAGTGCCGCCATCATTTGCAGAAAACTCGACATAAAGCTGAACTCTTGCCCGGCGCTGTCGGCAGCCGAAGCTATGGAAGGTAAGAAGAGAAGAAGTGCGGAGACCGCACGATTCACAGAATTTTCTCCACCCGCTCGTTAGGGGTGACGATATCTACCAGACGGACGCCGAACTTTTCGTTGACGACAACCGCTTCACCACGAGCCACCAGCTTGGAGTTGACAAAAATATCCAGCGGCTCACCTGCCAGCTTGGTCAGCTCAACAACCGCGCCCTGATTGAGCTGCAGAATATCCTTAACCAGCATCTTGGTTCTTCCCAATTCGACGGTCACCTGTAAAGGAATATCGAGGATAAAATCAAGATTTTTCTTATCAAGCGTTTCTTCAGGCATATCACTCACTACTGCCCCCTCATGTTGCAGATCTTACTGATCTGAATCGCTTTATTGCCATGCTTGACCCCTGGAATACCGAAATATTTGGGGACCCCCTCGATCTTGACAACCATTTCGCTCGAACACGCCTGATCGAGCATGATGGTGTCGCCCGGAGCCAGGTCCAATAGTTCACGCAAGGTGATGCTGGCATTTCCCATCTCGACCGTAGCCTCCATCGGAGCTTCCATCATCTCGGACGAAAGGCGGAATGACCATTGAGGATCGATCGCCATCAAATCGAACTGCATCCCGGTCTTGAGCTTGTCCCTAATCGGATCGATAGTCATGAACGGCACGGCAAACATCATATTGCCGGATACATCGTCAATCTGGATCTTGAGGCTCATCGTGACGATCTGATACTCGGGCGGAACGATATTAACCAGACGCGGGTTCGTTTCCATACGCAGAAGACTCATATGTGTTGCATACAGAGGTGCCCATGCTTTTTCAAGATCCTGCAAGGCGTCTCCGACAATTTTTTCCATCAGACGCACCTCGATTGAGGTAAACATCCGATTGGCAATCGGAACCTTTGCGCTCCCGGTCCCTCCCAAGAGGCCGTCAACAAGTGACAACACCAGAGTGCTGTCAAAAGAGATCAGAGCGGCGCCCTTAAGCGGCTCGATTTTGAAAATTCCCATACAGACCGGTGACGGCAGTGTCTGGAGAAAGTCGTCGAATTTATAGGAGCGAGCCCCGATTTTTTTGATTTCCACCGATTTACGCAGGCGGTTGGAGAGATTGACGCGATTGTAGCGGATAAAACTATCGTAGATGATATCCAGATTCGGAACGAACCCTTTATGAGCATCCGTATTAACCAGATCGTAGGTTGTAACGGCCCCCTCTGCTTTAGAAAGTTCCTTTTCAGGCTCTATTCGGCCTTCAAAGACGGCGTTAAGCAGTGCTTCGATCTCAGCTTTTGAGAGTATTTTTTCCATTGCAGCCACTTACAGTACCTATTGAACTACGAAATCGGTAAAATATACCTTGCTGATTTTGCCGGGAGGAATGTTCTTGTTTATAGCTCCCAGGATTTCATCCTTAAGCGTATTTTTACCCTGAACATCCTGAATATCCTGAAGTGTTTTGGCGCTGAGCAGTATCAACACGGAATCGCGAATCGGAGCCAGCCGCCCGTCAAGCTCGGCCTTTATGGCAGGGCTGACCATTTCCAACTCGACTTTAACCTTAAGATAGCGCAGTTCCTGGCCGTCGTAAATATTAACGATAAACGGATCAAGCGGGAAAATATTTGCGGCAGGACCCGTCGCGCCGGCTGCGGAAGCGCCTCCATGACCACCGGCAGCAGGAGCCGCGGCTGGAGCTCCATGAGCGCCGGCTTCAGGTGCAGCCGCACCCTCTGTATGAGCAGCGTCACCCTCTTTTTTGGCCTTTTTGTCGCCTTTGCCCATCATCATGAATGCAACAACGCCCAGAATCAGCGCCACCGCCACCGCAGCACCGATAATGATAAACATTTTTTTCTTGCCGCCACCTTCGCCTTCGCCTTCAGCGGGATCTTGCTCATCTTTGGCCATGTAATCCTCCGCGAATGAATAATGAATTCAATGAATTAAATATGTACCGCACTTTGTAAAACGAATTGACCGTTTTTGCAACCATTTAAACGGTTACGGAGGCGTATCCCGAATTATCGGGATACGCCTCCGCCTTCATATCAGGCTGCTTGCCGAATTATCGTATGAGACCGATCACTTCCTGCGTCATCTGATCCGCCGTGGTAATGGTCTTGGAGTTGGCGGAATAGGCGCGCTGGGTCAGCATCATACTGACAAACTCCGACGCCATATCCACGTTACTCTGTTCCAGCGAGTCGGATTTGACCACTTCACTGCTGCCGTTAGCGGAATTGGTTGCCAAGCTGAATGCCGCTGAAGAGATTCCGGATGAAACCGCCGGTCTGAAAAGCGATCCGCCAAGATTTTCAAGACCGTTAGGATTGGCAACCTTCACCACGGCAAGCCGTTGCACGGTTAAGCCGTTGGCGGCAGTCGCGGCAAGACCTACCTGACCGGAAGCGTTGTAGTAGTTAGTGGTGGCGCCATCTTGGCCCAGATAGGTAATCAGGCCGCTGGTATCAACACCCGAAATCTTGCCGAAAGCTAAACCCTTTGCTGTGGCTAATTGCGTTTGTCCGGCTGCCACATCCGTCGCGGCCTTGGTCATGACATCATTAACCCGCGTATTTGCTACATTCAGGTTTGTCTTGAATTGCGAATATTGGCCAGTAAACGTTGCAGTGGTAAATAGACTGTTGTTGGTCAGAGTGGTCAGCGCATTAAAGGCGGTCTGAGCAGCGGCGTTGTTCGCCGCGCTTGGGGTTGCTGCCGCTGCTTGTGCCGCGGTATTTGCAGCAGCGGCGGCATCCTGAATCGCTATTGCCGCGGTTATTTCATCCGGCCGGGCAATCGCGGTGATGTTAGTATTCGCGGTGGCCAGCAGAACTTGAAACGTGTTAAAAGCTGCCGTGTTATTGGCTGCGGTGAATGTACTGTTGTTGGTTAACGTCGTCAATGCATCCAAGGAGGCCTTGGCAGCAGAAACACTGGACGGACTCGGTGCGGCAAGAGCCGTTGCGCTAGCATTAAAAGCTGCTGTTGCAGCCGTTTGAATTGCGGCCGCCTTGTTGATTTCAGAAAGGGGCGCAGTCGAGGCGATTGTTTGATTTTCAGTGTTCAGAGCTGTTTGATATGTGTTGAAAGCTTGAATAACAGCTCCAGTAGTAAAGGCGTTGCTGTTGGCGGTGACCAACGTGTTTAGTGCTGTGATTGTCGCCCGGGTATCGGCAAGATTGGCAGCAGTGGTACCGACACCGGCAGCAGTCACAACAGCCTGTGCAGCGGTATTTATTGCTGCCGCGATGGCTGTCTCGCTGACAGTTGCAGCCGGTGCCGCCGCTGCTGCTACCGCAGCAACAAAGTTACCTGCATCAGTAGCCATAGATGCGGCCTGGGCTGAATACACCCCGCCAGCAGCGTTGAAAACAGCGGTGGCAAATGTATCGCCGCCCGCGCCGGCACCACCTACAGCCGGAAGCTCAACGCCATACCCCAAAGTACCAGCATTATTAATAACTGGGTTAGTTGCCAAACCGGCAGCAGCGAATTGGTTGGCAGCCTGGGTGTTGATCGCCGTGGCAGCCGTTGTCAGCGATGTCTGGACTGCGGCACTCGCCGTGGCAATAGCTGCGGCGTTATCATTGAACTTGATCGGATTCCCCTGGGTATCCAGAACCTGATAACCATCCGGATTGACGAGATTGAGGTTACTGTCCAGACTGAATGCTCCTGCGCGTGTCAAAAGAGCATTGTTTTGGGTAACCGGCGACGGGAGATTGGGATCCTTGACGGCAAAAAAACTGTTACCCTGAATAGCAAGATCGGTTACATTCGAGGTAGTTTGGAACGTACTCTGAGCAAAAAGGTTGCCCACCTTCTGAACCTGGGTGCCGCTGCCAAGTTGTGAACCGTTGCCGATATTCGTGTAAAGCAAGTCGGAAAACAGTGTACGGCCGTCTTTGAAACCGACCGTGTTAACGTTGGCAAGATTGTTGCCGATGACATTTATGGCTTCAGCTTGACTCAATAGTCCTGATACGCCTGAATACATTGCGGATGTTACACTCATTGTGTTGCCTCCTTGTACGTGTGAGAGAGTTTAAGTATGTGAAACGCGTCAATCGATCGGCGTTTCGGGGCTTCCTCTCGGAGGACCAGCCCAGTTACAAAATTTGCTTTTAAATAATTACTGCCGAATCTATGTTGGTAAAAACATTCCCCTTCATCTGAGTCCGGTCCATGGCGGTCACCACGGTACGGTTCTTAATACTGACTACCAGTGCGGAATCTCCCATCATGACCAGCGATTCCTTTCCCCCTTTTTGAGCGACACTGTTTACGGCCCCTTCAAGGTTGGCAATATCGCTGGCTGAAAAAGAAATATTGCGCGCTCGTAGCCTGTCCTGCGCATGTTGTGAGAATTTTACCTCTTGTGTCGGAATTTTCTGGTCAAGCACCCTGGCAAATGGCGAATCCGTAACCGGACCATTTACCTGTTTCTGATGTTGCGTCCGATCAATTGTTATCGGTTTGAGCGGATTTGGAAATAAGATTTGATCTACCATCTTGTTGGCTACCCCCCCGTAACGCCGATGATGTCCGCCAGGTTGACAGTCGCCGATCCGATTGTTAACGTCGGAGTAGCGCCGGAATATGAAACTCCGCTGACTGTCCCTGTTGTGTAAGTTGTAGACGGCACAACCGATCCACCGGCTGTTGTCGCGTTTACAGAGAAAGTGTACGTACCGGCCGGAAGCTTGTTACCGCTGCTGTCGGTACCGCCCCAGGAAAGGGTTTGAATGCCGGCGGCCAGTGCCCCGGTCGTTGTTGTGGCTACCGTTTTTCCGGTTGAATCGGCTATCGTGACCGTGGCCGAGTTAGCTGCCGTACTCAGATTGAACTGCATGGTGGTAGGTGTGGAGCCGTCAAATGATACAGCATTGCCATTTGCCTGGACGGTAGCCCCAATTAACCCGGCTGCGGACATGGCCGCTGAATTATTCTGTGCCGTTAACAAGGCGGTAAGATTGGCATTTTGATTATACGACTGTTCAACCTGCGTTATGCTTGATAGCTGACTCAGAAGCTGGTCCGAATTTGTCGGATTGAGCGGATCCTGATTTTTCAACTGAGCGACGAACAAATTGAGAAAATCGTCCTTGTTGAGGCCCATGGTCGATTTCATATTTGCATCCGCTGCAGCGGTGCCGGTTGTTGCCGTTACGCTGTTAATCATACCCATTTGCACTCACCTCACTTTCAATAATGTATATCGAGCATTTTATGCTCAGTTTTGTTCTGGTATGCCAACTGGCCACTTGAAATATTTGCCGGCGAAGTTCGATTCCCACCTGTTGACGTCCAGAACTGCTGTTGCTGCTGCTTGGCCAGTTCACGCCAGGCGCTCTGATTCTGCCCCTGGTATTCCGAGCCTTTTCCACCGGTGGTAACATCAAATGATTCCATCGTGATGTTTTGGCGCGCCAGCGATTCCTTGAGCGCATCGGTATGCTGAACAATAGCATCCCGGACCGTCCGGTTTTCGGTCACGATTTCAACTGAAAGTTTTTGACCCTGAAGATTCAGGTTCATTTTAAGCTCACCCAGGCTGTCTGGTGAAAGAGTCAGCGTAATCTGCTGATTTCCCGGTTTAACGTCGTGCTGTACCAAACGTTCTTTGACCTGCTGCACGATTTGTTCCGGAATATCCTGCCGGACGGGTTCGGTCTGAACCACCTTGGTTGTGAGCGCTGCGACTTTCTGATGTTCCGTGCCCAATTGGCCACGCATCTGCTGTGCAGACATCAGATTGCTGGAGTCAGCATCAGGCTGCCCCTGATTATTGTCGTTACGGCGTGAAGTATCGGAGTCTCCCGGTAATCCGCTGGACGACGATGCTGCCTGCAACAATGAAGCCGTTTCTTTAACTGTACTTTGATCATTACTACCGGACTGAACCTTTTCAATCTGCTGTTCAGGGTTAATCCGTTGCCGAATGACACTACGTATTTCCTGTACCAGCGCTGCGGAACGATTGTCGGCTAAGACAGGTGCGGCGGCTGCCCGTGCGGTAATCGGTCTGGGTTGGGAAAGCGAAATCTCCAACTCTGATGCCGGAGACGAAACAGGCACCGAAACAGCTTGATGAACCGAAGGCTGCTCGGATTTAAGCGAAACGGCTGGAACAGCCAACTTTTCGACCGGAGCTGTTTCTACCGGTTCAGCGATTGTTTGCTCAACTCCGGCCTTTACGGGTGGAGCAGGAAAGAGAGCTGAAATATCTACCACTTTTGTTTCCGTTTTCGGTGTATCAGCAACAAGTGACGTCCATTTATTGACACTAGTCACTCTGCCAGAGGGTTCCGACTTAGCCTCTTGATGATGTGCAGGCACCTCCGTTCCTCGCCCCGACTGCAATGCAACTACTGGAGCAGCAACAGCAGGCTGTTCTGTTCTCACTGATACGTTCTGAAGCTTGTCAACAGGAAGTGGCGTCGGGATATTGACATTCGGCATACTGTCCGCTTGCAACATTTGAATTGTACTTGGTGCTGCGGGCTCCGCGACTACTTGCACCGTCGGCGGCTTGACGGTTGAAGTTTCACCACCCCCAGCTACGTTCTGCAACGTGGCATTATAAGGCTGTATCGAAATATCGGCTTTCGACATAACATCTGATTCTGCCATTTGAACTATCCGTTGTAATGCGGGCTCTGCTACTACTTGCTCCGTCGGCAACTTGACGGTTGGAGCGGCAATGACGACAGATTGTTCTGTGCCCCAAGCAACATCTTGCGGCTTGTCGACAATAAGCGGGGCTTTTGTGCTGGTCTCAGACATATCATCTGACTGCACCGACTGAGCTGCATGGTGAAGTGCCAGCTCTGCAACAACTTGCTCCGTCGGTAACTTGACGACTGGAGCAACAATGACAGCGGGTTGTGCTGACTTCCCGGCTACGTTTTGCGGCTTGTCAACGATAAGCGAGGTTGCTGTGCCGGTTTCGAACATTTTATCTGACTGCACCGGTTGAACTGCATGGTGAAATACAGACTCTGCCATAACTTGTTCAGTCGGTAACTTGACGACTGGAGCGGCAATGACAGCAGGTTGCTCCGTGTCCCCGGTTTCGTTTTGCGGCTTGTCAACAATAAGCGGGATTGTTTTGCTTGTTTCAGACATATTTTCTGACTGCACCGGTGGAACTGCACGGTGAAGTGCAGGCTCAGGCTTTACCACTACTTGTTCCGCTGGCAAAGTGACAGTTGGAGCAGCAACTTCGGCGGGTTGTTTCGATGCTGCGGCTACGTTCTGCAGCTTGGCAAAGGAAAGCGGAGTCGTATTGCCGGCTTCAGACATTCGGTCTGATTGTGCCGGTTGTAGTGAAGCTCCGGGTACTGGCTCCCCAACAGATGTCCGATGCACCAGGTCGATGTTTCCAGAGTGCTGCTCAGCTTTGACTGTGCCCGGTGTTGCCGGCGCAGCTTCGACGTTAGTGGTCGACTGCATGTTGATAACCGTAGCTTGTGCTGTTTCAGACCGGTGATGCTGATTCTGTGCATCCACTGACTGCACAACGACCTCTTTGACTTGTGTTACCGACAGTTGCGCTGATGGCCCCTGTGTCGGTTCTGCCGCACCGCGCTCCAACGATATCTTGGCTGCTGGAGGAGCAGCAATAACGGCAGGTTGTTCTGGTACATTGGCTACATTCTGCAGCCTGTCATTTATATGAGGGTTGATATTCTTGACTTGAGACATTCTGTCTGTTTGTACCGACTGTGGTGTGGACGTTTGAGCTGACTTTTCATCGGTTGTCCGCCGAACCAGATTAGCGTTTTCAGCGTGTTGTTCTGCATTGATCGCAATTGGCGAAACCGGTACGGCTTCCTCAGTCGTGACCGCTCGCTTGTCATCAGTGACGGATCGGGCTGTTTCCGGCTGAAGGTACTGATTCAATTCTGCAGCCGATTTAGCAATTACTTCTTTGCCCGGCGATACTTCCGGTTGCTGAGACGACGCCTGTACCGGCCCTGCTGTACCTTGTTCCGACTGCGTCGCAACGGCTGGAGCAGCAATTACCGGAGCTTGTTCTGTTACTTTCACCACATTCTGTGGCGCGTCAGCAGGAATAGATGTCGGAATATTGAGCTCCGGCATCCTGCCCGCCAGCAAATATGCTGCCAGTGCCATCTGAGATGCAACGTCAGGCAGCGCTGCCACATCGGCAACAACAGTTTTTTCTGAAACATCCGGCTTTGGAGCGATACTGTCTGATGCAGCGGCAATGTGTGATGAAACTTGGAATTGAGCCGTCAGATCTGCTGGTGGCTCCTCTACGGTTACGTTAGGAGCACTCTGGTCCTTACCAGTTACGCCGATCTGAGGCTGTACCGTCTTTCCTGTTGCAGATGGAACCGACACTTTTGCAATAGCTTGAATTCCATTAAGCAACCCGGCAAAATTCGCGCCGTTTTGCTCACCGCCGGCCATCGCTCCGGCCACTTGTACAGCTTGATCCTGAGTGACCAACTGCGTCACTGTCTGCGTTAAAGCGATATTTATTTGTCCTGTATTCATTAGTTTTCACCTCCTTTCTATCTTTATTTTTTATGGAGTGGACGGTACTGCAGTCCATAAAATCACATTCATCTTTCCTGCAGATTTTCGGACACCCACTTGATGACTCGCGGCTGACTGAGAAACGGCGCCAGCTTCGCCACGGTCTTGGTGTCCAATCTGCTTAAGAGCGAAAGGGCAAGATCCTCTTTCAACGTATCAATCATCTTGGCAGCCTGTTCGCTACGCATGGTTTTGAACAGTTTTACCATTTTCTGTATCTTCTCATCCTGTTTCTTTTTCTGAGCATCAACTTGTGCTTTTAAAGTGTCATCAAGCTTTTTTTTGCTGTCTTCGAGCGCCTTTACCTGTGACTCAATTTTGGCGCTCAGTTTTTTCAGCTCTTGCTCCTTGGCATTTAGAGCAGCCTCTTTCTCATTCAGCTGCTGGCGACGGGCATCCTGAAGAATTTTTTCTTCGCGAGCGGCCCGGGTCGCATTAATCGGCTGCTGCCCCGAAGACAGGTTCTCCTTCCCAGACTCCGCCAAAGTATTGGCTGCGGCTTCATTTTTAACTGAATAACCGACAATGACAGCAGGCAGCTGATACTGCGAAAGAATGAGTGTGCTCCCTAAAACAAATGCTGCTACAATACTTTTTTTATGATTCACGTTTATTTAACCTTCTTCTGGATGGAAATTTCGTCGAGAAAGTTCCGCTCCTTGGCTGCCATATCTTTGCGAAACTCTTCTGCTTTTTTCTCTCTCAATGATTCAAGCACCTTCTTTTCCTTACTTGCTTCCATCAGATCGGATCTTTTTTCGTTCATGATCCGGTCAAGGTGTTCTATATGTTCCTTCTGCTGTTTTATCTCTTCACGCTTATGCGCAAAAAAATTCGAATACATACGTATGTCATCAATACATTCGATATCCTGCTGGCAGCGATGAAAGTCTTGCGACAACCGTTCTACCTGCTCTTTTTTGTTCTCCAATACTTGATTGGCCTGTTCAACCCCATGCCGGGCTGTCGCAAACTCCTGCTTGCGGAGTTTTTCCATCTCACGGCGATAAAGCAGCACCTGCTCCAGTTTGAATGTTTTGCCAGCCATCGTCCTTTACTCCCCGATTAACAGCCGGAATCAGGATGCAAACATCGATTTCAAATCCTGTACCGCTTCTTCAAGCATGACCGGGTCATGAACAGCCTGCTTCATAAACGACTGCATCTCTGCCATATGTGCTACAGCATAATCTATGCCGGAATTACTTCCGGATTTGTAAGCACCAATATTTATCAGATCTTCCGACTGACGATAGGTTGCCAGTACTTCCTTGAATTTTGAGGCTACATTCAAATGCTCTTTTGATGCCACGTCCGTCATGACACGGCTGGCACTTGCCAGAATGTCGATTGGCGGGTAGATGGCTCTGGCAGCAAGATCACGCGACAATACGATGTGCCCATCCAGAATACTGCGCATGGCATCCGAAATCGGCTCATTGAAGTCATCCCCCTCAACCAGCACCGTGTATAGCGCGGTGATACTCCCTTCAGGAAAATTGCCCGTTCGTTCCAGCAGTTTCGGCAGCGCGGCAAATACTGAAGGCGTGTAACCCTTGGTGGTGGGGGGTTCGCCAATTGCCAGCCCAACCTCACGCATTGCCATTGCAAAGCGGGTTGCCGAATCCATCATCAACAGTACTTTCTTTCCCTGGTTTTTGAAGTATTCCGCAATGGTCGTCGCGATATAAGCGCCGCGCATCCTTACCAGAGGCGGTTGATCGGATGTTGCAACCACAACAACGGATTTTTTAAGCCCCTGCTCCTGCAGATCCTTTTCGATAAATTCCCGCAGTTCCCGACCACGCTCGCCGATCAGGGCTATGACGTTCACATCCGCTTCCGTATAGCGGGCAATCATCCCGAGCAGGGTTGACTTCCCCACGCCGGATCCCGCCATTATTCCCACCCGTTGTCCCTGACCGCAAGTCAACAAACCATTGATACTGCGTATACCCAGATCCAGCGGTTTCCGGATCGGCGGGCGTAACATCGGGTTCACCGGCAACGCATAGATCGGATATTCTTCTTCGACATCGATCGGTCCTTTATCGTCGATCGGATTGCCCAAACCATCGATTACACGCCCCAGCATAAGAGGGCCAACACCAAGGGAAGCATTGTCCCGCCGAACGGAAATCAGACTGTCAAGACCTACACCCCGCAGTTCGCCAAGCGGCATCAGCAGAGTTTTATTGTTGCGGAAGCCAACCACCTCCGCCGGGATCGGATCACCCTCCATCGGTTTAATTTCACATATGGCGCCAACTGAAGTATCAGGGCAATACCCCTCAATAACCAGACCGACAACCTGGGTAACTTTGCCATGCAGCCTGACCGGTTTAGAGCTCGAAAGCGCCGTACGGTACTTCTTTAAATTAAGCTTTGTGTCAGGCATATTGTATTAATTCCGTGTTACTGTTCTTCAACAATGGCCGTTGTATGCTGTTCAAGCAGACTTCGGTAAATCTGATCCATCTGACCATCCAGAGAAGCATCAACAGTCCCCATGGCAGTTTCCACAAGACAGAAACCTGTGGCAACCGATGGGTCGGGTTTGAGCAACAACCGCTCATTGAGCAACTCCTTATGCAGTAATTCATCGCGCCCGGAAGTAACCAGCAGGTAATCATCCGGATTGATGTGAACGGTTATCTCTTCCCGAGCCGACAAGCCGGCAAGCGCATTTTGTACTACTCCGGCTAAAATCGATCGATCCTGGGCTATCTCCCGGATAATTACCTTGCGGGCAACAGACATAACCAGATTTATTATTTCACCCTCTGATTCCCGGATAATTTTATCTCGCAAGTTATGTATCGTTTCACTGGATGCCCGTAATGCCCTGAATACATTTATAAGTCCGCGCTCGGCAAGTTCCTTGCCTTCTTTGAGGCCGGCATCAAATGCTTCTCTGATTCTCCGGTTCAGATCCTCTTCGCTTATTTCAATGGGGGGCGGCCCGGCATCAACCTCCTCTTCCCCGGACATATTCTGTGATTCAGATCCTTGGAACAATCCCATCGGCACAAAGTTTCCAGTATTCTGCTCCGCAGGCGACGCAACACTCGACTGCGCAATATTACAGAAGTTGAACTCTGAAATCCCGGTACTGTCTTCATCTGTCGGCTTTATGATCCTAGACGAGGACATCTTCACTTCCACGGCCAGCCAGAACTATTTTCCCTTCTTCTTCCATTTTTCGCACGATCTTAATGATTTCTCCTTGCGCTTTTTCAACATCGGAAAGCCGTACAGGTCCCATGACTTCCAGGTCTTCCTTGATCATATCAGCAGCACGACTGGAGATATTCTTGAAGATCTTATCCTTGACCTCATCCGGCGAAGTTTTCATCGCCAATGTTAATGTGTCGTTCGACACTTCGCGCATGACGGACTGAATGCTACGATCATCAAGGGCAAAAACATCTTCAAAGGTAAAGAGGTGCTTGCGGATGATTTCCGACAACGGCGGACTGAGAACGTCCAGTTTATCAAGAATCTGTTTTTCCTTGCTCCGTTCAAAATGGTTGAACATATCGACAACCTTGTCAATACCGCCAACCTTGTATCGTTGAGTTCCACCCATTGCTTGAATCTCAACCTTCATTACATCGTCAATATCTTTTAATATGTCAGGCGACACCTGATCGACATCCGCGATCCGTAAAACAACTTCAGCCTGAAGCTCCTGCGGCAAAAGACTGATAATTTCACTGGTTTGTTTTGATTTAAGTTTAGCCAGGATGACCGCGATGGTCTGAGGGTGTTCCTGCGAGAGAAAGTTGGCGATGGTTTTTGAATCCATATTCGCCAGAATATCAACCAGATCCCCATAACTGGAAGCTTGCAACTCCTCCATCAGCATATGGGCTTTTTCAGGACCAAGAGCCTTTTCCAGAATTTTTAAAACAAACTCATCTCCCTGAGAAAAAATTCCGGCTTCAGGATCAATCACGGAAGTGAAATTATTAACAACGTCCAAGATTGTTTCACGCGGGACATGCCCTAGCGTTCCCATACTCTTACTGATCTTTTTAATTTCTATATCATCCATATGCTCGTAAACCTTGGCGGTAACGTCATTTCCAAGGTAGAGCAGCAAGATTGCGGCTTTTTCCGAACCTGTCATAGCATCCCTTTTGTAAATTTAGAAATACTAACATCTGTTAAATTTGCGCTTCGAAACTACTTATCTTCAGCTACCCAGTTTTGCAATATCTGGGCAACCTGGTACGGATCTTTCTTCGCCTGCTCAATCAAACTCTGCTGTTCCGCCATCTGTGACTCAATCAAAGCTCGATCGGCAGTTGTCAACTGCTCTCCACCTGAAAATGTATCAAATATCTCCAGTGAGGGACGCTTTCCGAGTCTGAGCGTGGCGAGAATCGGCCGAATCACGAACAAGATCAGCACCAGAAAGCCGATGCCAATCATCAGGTTTTTTGCCAAAGACATATAAAACGGGTTTGTCCACCATGTTGCGGTCTCACTGACGCCCGCTTCACCTGTATCCTGAAAGGGGATATTTTGAACACTTAACTGGTCGCCCCGTTCGAGATTAAAACCAATGGCACTTTTTACCAGAGTTTCTATTTTCTGCAGTTCATCAGGCGAGCGCGGCACGTATTTTGCCTTTGCTGCCTGCCCCTCCTTGACCGCTGCCGGCGCTTCATATTTGCCATCGACCAGAACGGCAATAGAGATTTTGCTCAGCGCCCCCACAGGCTCAATAATTTTTGCCGTGGAACGACTTACTTCGTAGTTGAGAGTTTCGTCGTTTTTGGAGCCGCCACCAGAGGTCGCACCACCTCCGGCAGGTGTACGCCCTAGGTTGGTTTGTACTCCGGGAACGCCCGAATTGCTGGTGGTTGACGAGCCTTTCTCCTCCGTCCTTTGCTCACTGCGAACCGCAATTGATTCCGGGTCAAACTTTTCCTCTACTCGTTCAACCTGCTTAAAATCGAAAGAGGCGGTGACACGCGCTACCGACTTCCCGCCACCAACAATCCGGTCAAGCAGCGACTGTATCCGCTCCTCAACATTTTTTTCATAGGATCGCTGAGTTTCCTGCATGGCTGTTGTCATTCGCGTCGTCGCATCACTACTTCCACCTTTACTGAGAATCATGCCGCGACTATCAAGGACCGTGACATGTTCTGGATCCATACCCTCTATGGAGGCCGAGACCAGATGAACAACGCCTTGCACCTCCGAATCACGCAAGGCGCGGTTTGATTTCATTTTCAGGACGATGGAAGCGGTTGCCGGTTTCTCATTATCCTTGAAAAGCGATTTCTCTGGGATGACTAAATGTACACGCGCCTGTTCGACACCGGTCAACTGAGCAATTGTTCGGGATAACTCTCCCTGCAGAGCACGCTGATAATTAAGTTTCTGTACAAACTCGGTCATACCGAAATTCTTCCGGTCAAATATTTCAAAACCGACGCCGCCCCCCTGCGGTATACCCTCCGAAGCCAGTGTCAAACGGAGTTCATATACTTTATCGGAAGGGACAAGGATTCCCTTGCCATCAGCTGTGATTTGATAGGGAGTTTTAGCGTCCTTCAATTTTTTGACAATTTCTCCGGCATCCTCTGAAGTCAGATTGGTGAAGAGTGGTCGGAAATCGGTCCGGTTAGCGACAAAAATCAGAATGCCGAATGCGAGCGCTGACAGAAATGCCACTGCCGCAATCAGCATCTGTTTGCCGGGAGAAAGCGCGAGAAAAGGCTCTATGAGTCTACGTAATCCTTCTGGCATTGGTGATAATTATATTCCTTTCGATAAAGGTTCTACTATGCTTGCTTTATTACATTTCAGTAAATTTTAGACCTGCATCTGCATGACTTGCTGATAAGCTTCAATTGCTTTATTGCGTACTTGAGTCATAAATTGGAACGATATACTTGCTTTTTCCACTTCGATCATGACCTCATGGAGGTTCTTGTTCTCTCCGCTGGCCAATCCCTGAATCGACTTGTCCGAGTGCACCTGGATATCATTAACTTTTGAGACAAGTTCACTGAAAAACTTGCCCGCACCATCCGCAGTTGGTGAATTACTGACTTTATTCATATCCGGGAATGCTTTTGACATCCCGATTCCGCTCTCAATACCATTTATTTGCATGCCCACCCTCCCGTGAGTTCCTGAACGAACTCAATGCAACATCTCTTTATGCGATTATCTTCTTCGTCCCTGTTCATTCCGTATCATCTTGCTATTTACCAATTTCAAGCGTTTTCATCGCCATGCTTTTGGCCGCCTGAACGGCGGTAACATTTGCTTCATACGACCGCGTTGCGCTGATCATGTCGGCCATTTCTTCAACAACATTGACATTTGGCATGGCAACATACCCTTGCTGATTGGCATCCGGATGACTGGGGTCATACTGCAGGCGCGGAGGGTTCTGGTCCTCAACAATTTGAGAAACTTCCACTTTACGTACCTGCTGGGCAGTCGCGCCATCAAGTACACGATTGAAGCTGCTTTCCAGCGGAGTCGCTGAAAAAACCGCATCTTTCCGTTTGTAAGGTCCCCCTTCCGGAGTACGCGTTGTATTGGCATTGGCAAGATTGCTCGATATCAGATTCATCCGCGTACGCTCGGCGGAAAGAGCCGATGAACTTACATTCATAGAGCTAAAGAAATCCATTTATAATGCTCCTTTGATTGCAGTCTGCAACCCCTCGAACTTTTTATTCAACATCTGAACCGATGCGTTAAACATGATCTGATTTTCAGCCAGCTTGCTCATTTCATCTTCAAGTTCAACCGCATTGCCATCTCTGCCTGGCGTTTTATTAGGCGTTTCGATAACCTTTCCTGAAACCGACTGTACGGCACTGCCGACACCGGCGCCCCGAATCGGAATATGGCGTGGGTGCGTTGCAGCAGAAGGGCGCTGTCCGGATTGATGGCTTTTAAGAGCCCCCTGCAATTCTTGTTCAAATGCCAATGTTTTGGGAACGAAGTTAGGGGTTTCGGCATTGGCTATATTGGAAGCGATCAAATTTTGGGTTTTTGCGCGCAAGTCAACGCTTTTCCCCAATAGGGCAACGGTATCGTTGAAAATGCCATCAATTCGCATATCTAGCTCCTCCCAAAGCGCAATATATGCAAAAATCGTACCACCCAATACGCCATACGGAGCTATTCGATTTAATAAGTGACGCCTTCAATTATATGCAGATAAAATACCGGAGCAAGGCACTCAAGTCAGCGCCATAACCTTCCGTTTTATCGGATTTGTCGGCTGCGCTAACCGCCTCGAACCGCAAAATTCCGCTTACTGATCATACTCCAAATAGAGGCCGATGGGAAGGGATACGCCTACGCTGCCGGCACATTAATAGCGGCGCAAAACATGCCATACTTTTGACTAAGTCAAATTATTGACTTAGTATGATAAGTTTTATGGTTTAGGAGATTGCGATTCAAGGGATATCAGTGCTTGTTGGGCTAGTTTCTGCCAGTCGGCATCTTTACCGTTTTTGGCAAGCTGGTCGAACAGCCCTTTTGCCCGTTTGGTGTTTCCTTCGCGGAGGTTAATCTGCCCGGTTCTGTAGATAAACTCTTCAGTACGATTATTTTCCGGCAGCTTGAGCGCTGCCTCAAACAGTTTCAATGCGCCTTTTTGATCACCAAGACTTTCCCGTGCCGAGCCGGCGACAAAATATGCGTCCGGCACAAGACGGGGATCGCGACCCGAAGGGGCAGCGAGATACAAATCAATCGATTTGGCCGCCTGCGAATAAAGCTGGAGCGCCCAGAGGGATCGCCCCAACTGATAATAGCTTTCAATGCGTTGCGCGTGTTCCCCTTTGTTGAGGAGCCAGAGGAGCGTTTCATTGACCCTCTGATACTTTTCCGTCGAAAAATAAAGTGAACCGAGCCGTTCCGTCATGAGTCGTGCTCGCGGGTTGGCAGGATGTTTTCCGAGAAAAGTTTTAATGGTTCGTTCGGCAGTGGCGGTATCTCCGATCAGCTCAGCATTATCAACGATACTGGTATATAGCTCCGGCGCTACAGGGGTCGCCCAAAACCGTTCAGCCAAAGCGGTCAATAACTTGACTAACTCAATAGGCCTACCAGCCTCGTTATAGGCACGGGTAACCGTTGCAAGAAAACCGGGCTGTTCGACACAGCCGGCAAGAAATTCGTGCTGTTCATCCATAAACCGCACAAGAGCTGCAGCATCTTTGTTCCAAGCGGTACGCCTGAAGACTTCACCGACCAGTACTTCTCGCATCGTCCTGACCACAGCAACATACACGCCGCGCGGAAACTTACGCTGAAATCCCATTACCTGCTGCAGCGCATCTCCGGCATCACCATGTATCGATTCGAGCAGAACATGCTTGAAATGTGCCTCTTCACGCATGTCAAGGTCACCACTCTTTAGAGAAGCATTCAAATACACGTCGCTGATGGGCCGATAATTCCATGGCGTCGAGTGAAGGAATTCAATGTCGGCAACCCTCATCAGCGCCATCTGGCTGGCTTTGTTTTCTTTAAAATTTTCCGCTACATTCTGATAGATTGCACGAGCTTCCGGTTCATGCCCCTGTCTGGTGAGGATATCGCCCAACCGCACGAGCAGCGCCGGCGTAAAGGCCTTGTCGGCAAGCCGCGCAACCAGGCCGGCAAGCAAAGAACGGGCATAGGTCAGTTCTCCGCTCCTCGCGATACAGTCACCATAGTAAAATGTCACTCCCGGATTTAACCCGAGGTAAGCCGGCCAAACCCTCTCCGCCTCACGAAAAGCCGACAACGCCTGGGGATACTTCTGCAGTTTGTACCATGTTTCGCCCAAACGATAGAGCGACAACGGTCGGATCGGCCCCTCGCGCGATGAAAACCGGGTAAACAACTCCTCGGCTTCAGTAAGTCGCCCCTTGTAGAGGGCGGCCTCTGCCGCAATAAAATTATTCAGTTCATCTTCAGAAAGGACATTCTTCAATATAAGACGATCCGTTTGCGTGAAAGGGATCTCCGATTTCAGCGGCGGATCAAAATCCCGCACCAGCTTTTCAACACCCTGCCAGATTTTTTCGCGACCCGCCAATGAAGGATGAGGCGCTCCCGGCTTAAATGGGGCCCCGATATCAAGCGTTATTGCGCTAATATCGGGGCGGGTCAGATCGCGCCATCCGGCTTTCTGAGAGATCTGAAAGGTCACCAGCAGGTTTTCGCCCCGCTTTTTCAAAAGCAGACCGCCAATATTTTTGTCGGAATAGCGCCGGTATTTTTTAAATAATGTGCCGCCGGTATCTTCAATTACAAGACGCAGACGATTGCCGGGAATAGCCGCTAATGAGTACTTGGGAGAACCTGCCAAACGGATTGTCAGGCGGGTGAAATCTTTTTGAGGATGGATATCTATCCGATAAAGACGGTTGGGAATGGATGCATCGGCTTGGCGCGGCAACAGCATGACGGCAAGCATTAGCAGCAGAACAGAGAAAAAAAGTATCCGGGGATGCCACCTAGCTAAAACTGATTGTGAAACCGCATGTTGAACCATAATCGGACCCGCATAGCCCTGAATGACAGGATAAGTGCGTTAACGAATTTTTTCTGAATACCTCCAGAAAAACTTCTAACTTGATAAAATCTAAACCGCCACTATTTTACAGTAGCGGCGGATCTTCGTAGTCACATCGTCGCGATTGAAAGGCTTAATTATAATATCCCGCGCACCGTATTTGAGTGCTTTCAGTACCGCCGTCCTCGTCCAGCATTCCGCACTCATCACTATCGGCGGAGGAAAATCCTGACGGATGGCATTAACCTTTATACAGACGGCCAATTCACGATCATCGGCATCTTGTGAGCCGATTATGACAAGCTTTACGTTCCGACCTTCAAACAACTCCTTAATATCTGCATTAAGTGTGCCTTCGGCAACCTGATAACCTGTAAATGAAACCAGCTCGATCATCAGTTTGCGTTGTTCCTCGTCATCCTCCAACACAACAATACTGTCAACTCCGGCGTCAACCGGGGGAATGTTTTCGGCACCATCATCCACCGTAACGCTCTTTGTTTCACTGACTTCGACTTTTTCAGGCTCAGTTACCGCTTCAACCTCTTCCTCGACGGCGGCAACAGGCTGAGGGTCAAACAGATCGGCCAAATCAACCGGGATCAGCACATCAAGGTAATTCATCTCCTGGCCCGGCATTTCCAGCTTGGCCCGGAACATCACGTAATCGCCGTCCGGGAGTGGCGACTCAGGAGTCAATTGATCGATTTCAGGAATGTATTTCTTGGGGGAGAGCAGCTTGAGACGGACTTTATTGGGAAGTGCACCCTGAAAAACGGTGTTGAGCGCACCGTTTACCATGTTGGCAATCTCTGAAAAAGCGTCGATATCATCGTTTTCAATGATGGAGAGCCGCTTCTTTTCCTGAATTCGTGCCGGGGGAATGCCGAGCAGAATGCTGCTCAGCACAATGGCATCGCGCAGCGAAAACAGTAGATAGAGCTGCCCCACGTAGGCTTCGCCCGAACCGACACCCAAAACAAAGCAGCCGTCGTCAAGCCCACCGAAATAGGAGCTCTTGCTGGTTGAAAGCGAGTCTGATAGAGCAATGGAAAGTTCCTGCCCAAGCAGCATGCCGCTTTCTTCACCGGCCTGCTTTAGAGCTGTTTCCAGCATCCCGTATAGCGTTGTATAACTATCCATCAGATATCGTCTTCCGGTACAGATTCAGAGTATGATTGCCGTGCGTGATGGCAGTCGGGCAAGGCGGGCTAATCTTCCTTCTTCAGCGTAAGCCCGACCAGCAACGTATGCTCTTCGAAAGAAAACGGGACTACGACACAATCGTTATCGGAAAGCGAGTTAACGGTATAGTCTTCTCCCGAGATCACTGTCGGAATAGAAAGTTTGACATCCAGCCCCCCCTTGGAGAGCACCTGTTTGACGCTGCCGCCAAGCATGTTGGCAATTTCGCCGATAGCATCGTTCAGGTCATCGTTAATCTCATCGCAATCAACGCCAAGCATATTGGAGGTAACCTTCAGTGCCAGGGGAACCGGGCAGTGGATCGAAATCACTCCGGAGTAGGTCCCGGCAAAACCGACCATTCCGGTAATACTGCATTTAAAACGGCTGACCGGCTCCTTAAGCGGGAAGTCGTCAACCACCTCCATCATGACCATAGTAGAGAAGACTTCCTTGGTCGCGTCGATTACGTAACCCGCTATCTGCTCTTCGGTTAAGCTGGTAGTCTGGGTGACTTCCTTGTTAAGGCTCATATAAGGCTCCCCAGTTTTTCCTGGAGCTGATCCGGAGTAAACGGCTTTTTGATACTGTCGCTGGCGCCGCTCGACATGGCTTCTGCAATGATCTCTTCGCCGCCTTCCGTGGTAATCATGACGATAGGGGTTGAATTGCCGTTGCTCCGCACCGCTTTGACAAATTCAAGGCCGTCCATGTTCGGCATATTGATGTCGGAGAGTATCAGATGAATGGATTTACCGGACGCAATCACTCCCAAGCCCTCGATACCGTCGCCCGCTTCGTAGATTTCGTCGACGGTCAGGCCTGCCTGCCGAAGAGATCTCGAAATGATTTTACGCATGGTGGATGAATCATCAACAATCAGAATGTTTGCCATAGCAGTGTGCTCCTTTTCTTATTTTTTTCCATAGTCAGTATGGATTATTATTCTGCAAATGTCAGTCGTATCGGCGGCACGATTATAACTGTTTTTTTCGCCAGTGCAACCGTGTTGTGACAATACTCAAAAATCTTTTTGATTTCCGGATGGAAATCAGCTAACAACCGGCAATCATTAACGCCTGCCGCAGAAAACGCTCGACCTGATCCAATGTCCCAGCCTCGCTGTAAAGGCGCAAGACCGGCTCGGTTCCGGACGGACGGATCAGCAACCAGTCGCCATTTTCAAAGATAAACTTGAAACCATCGCTGAAATTGGTGGCAGCAACCCGCTGACCATCAATCATTGCCGGAGGATTAGAGCGCAGTTGCCCAATCAGTCGTTCTTTGTCGGCATCTTCGATACGACGATCGATTCGCTGGTAATAGAAATGCCCGATATCGTCCATCGTCTCATCAAGCAGCTGCCGCAGCCCCTTGCCGCTGACCGCGACCGCCTCCAGCAGCAGAAGCCCGAGCAGAATTCCGTCACGCTCCGGGATATGCCCTTTCACTCCAAGCCCTCCGGACTCTTCGCCACCCATGAGAACATCATGCTTCAGCATCAGTTCGCAGATATGCTTGAACCCAATCGGCGTTTCAAAGAGTTCCAACCCGAATTTTTCGGCCAGCAAGTCTACCATGCGTGTTGTCGATACCGTCTTGACGACCGCGCCGGTCATCTTCTTATACTCAATCAAATGACGCAGGATCACGGTAAAGATACAGTGAGAGGAAAAGAATTCTCCATTTTCGTCAACCGCGCCGATCCTGTCGGCATCGCCGTCCAGCGCCAGGCCGACCCGGTATTTTCCGCTTTTGAGGAGAGTGGACAATTCCTGGAGGTTTTGGCTGATCGGCTCAGGCGGGACTCCCCCGAACGAAGGATTTTCAATGGCATGAATTTCATCAACCACTGACAGCAGGCGAGGTATATAGCCGCTTCCGGCTCCGTACATCGGATCAACTACCGCTTTAATCCCGGACCTTTTGATCAGATCAAGGTCAACGTAACGACTGATTTGGTGGAAATACCCTTCGCAAGGATCGAAAAGTTCGATAGATCCCTTAGCTAAAGCCTCGTCATAAGGAGTCGTTATGACCCGACGACCATTCTCCATGTTATAGGCTACTATTTCTTCGAGAATTCTGGTTGTTTCAGGAAGCGCTGACCCGCCAAAGGCCTCCTTGACTTTAAAACCGTTATACTCCGGTGGATTATGGCTGGCGGTTATCATCACCCCGGCACCTGAGCCGGTCGCGCGCACGGCCCACGATATTGCCGGCGTCGGTGCATAATCCTCCGATAAACGGACACGAATGCCGTTACCGGCCGCAACCTCCGCCACCCGTCTGGCAAAATCCCGTGACATGAAACGGCGGTCGTAACCTATTACCAGCCCCTTATCCCCTAAACCGGCACGGTTCAGATAATCCATGGTGGCCTGCGCCACCCGCGACAGGTTTTCAAAAGTGAAATCGCGGGCGATAACGCCACGCCACCCATCGGTACCAAACTTGATCTGCATCGCTCCTCCTGACGAATAAATTATTTCTGTTGACTCTCCATCCACTGAAGCCATACCAGCACTTCCGCGACCGCCCGATACAACTCGGGTGGGATGAACTGATCACTGTCAACCTGCATCAACAATTTTACCAGTTCCGGTGACTCGTGGACAAACACGCCCGCTTCATGGGCACAGGCAATGATCGCCTCGGCGACAACCCCTTTTCCCCGGGCAATTACGACCGGAGCATAATAGCCCTGTTTATAGGAAAGCGCCGCAGCACGGATTTCTTCATCGTCACGTGGCGGCATGACCTACGCTCATTTCAGCCGGTGTCAGTCCGGCCCCCTCTAACTGCTCAACCAGACGCGTCCTACCAGCTTCCAGAACCGGCACGGTCGCACTGTTTTCAGCATGTATTTTTACGGCGATACGAGTTCCATCAAGCGCGAGCAGTGCCGTAACCGGCCCCAGATGCGGCAGGTTGATGGATACGCGGGTCTCCCAATTTCGTTCACGACCACCGGACTGGTTACGCCCCGCCTCCCGCTCGGCAACTGTCCATTCCAGACTCCGGCCTGGGAACAGATCGCCTCGAAACATCATCTGCCCGCTCTGCAGCGTAGACAACTGTTCGCCGACAATCGGCAGGCTGCGCCGATCCGCGATTCCTTCGTGCGCCATATTGGCGCCGGCCCTGTTAAAGAGCGCCTCCATTATTTCCGCCGAGCCGGTTCGAATGCCGGCCCGTGTAAGTTCATCGGATTCCGCGCCAGCCGGTTCTTCCGTCTGTTGCAGACGGGGAGACAAGCGCCCCTGCGGCTCTCTGAGAATCTCTTCCAACCGGTAGTCGCCGCCGAACCATCGGGCAAGGTGAGATTCATAAAACAGGCCACTTTCGCGAAGACCCTGATGAAGCATTCGACCGAGCAGTGATGCATCCTCGGTCGGCTCGGCCAATAATGTTCGCAAAATGCTTAGAGTAGCTTGAGCCGGCGCCTGGCCGGATGCTTCGCTCAGAAATCCGCTCAACCAGCGTCCGGTGTCGCTGACCCTTGAGTCACCCAAACGGCCGAAGCGGGCCATCAAGAAGGTCTGATGCGGTTCGTCGCTTATGAAAAACAGGGTGACCAGGTCACCACGCTTGACACCCTTCGGCATAATGAACTCAAGCATCTGCCCCGCCACCTGAACGGTAAAACGCCCACCGCCCAATACGGCCAGCACCTCCCCGCTGAGCTGCTGGCCGGGAGCAAACGTGCCGGACGGAATCTGCTGGTTCAGCACTTCAAGCAGCGCCAGACGATTTCCCTTGATTACGGCTTGAAGAAGTTTGGCCATATCATCGCTCAACACAATACCATTTCCGGACGCTGCGGAATTTTGTGCGGTTCCCGACATTTCGGCGGCTACCTGGAGGTCGGGAGCCGCTGGCTGCCGCATGCCTCTTTGATAAGTCCGCGCCTCGTCGGAAATGGCGCTGAATGCGGGTGAATCAGGAGGGAGGCTTTTCAACACGCTATTCAGACGTTCCAATACATAAGCCTGCTGATTGGATATGCCCCCTTCGCTGTGCTCCAGCACGCTTAACCAACGCCCCGCCTCGCTCAGTGCCGGTGGTGTGCCCTCCGGGATTGTACGGGAAAGCGCAAAGGTCGGCTTCGGTTCCGCCGACAGAAACGTTAGACGCAGGATTTCACCGGTCGCAACTTTCTGGGGCAGCGCCAGTTCCAGTGTCGTCCCGGCTATCTGTACAAAAGCCTTGCCGCCCGGCATGGTCCCGACAATGGTTGCGTTGATCTCTTCGCCAGGCAGAAGCGGCAACGGTGTCACTGGATGGTTGGCGGCCTCGATCAGAGTAAAACGCGCATTTTGAGCGATCGTGCGCAAGATTTGAGATGCATTTGCTTCAAACGTTGCCAGACGCGCCTGGTCCGGAGCTAACCCTTTAGCTGCCGGTTCTTCTCCCGATCCACTCAAGGGGGCGCTGCCCTGAGGTGACAGCGGTGCCGAAGTCTTCCCGGAACCATAGACCAGCGCCTCGTCCAGCAGATTAGCCAGCACGGCGGTTTCGCCCGATGTACGTCGCATCATGTCGCCGATACTCTGCAACGATGAACGGAGCTGCGGGTCGATAATCCGTTCATTTGAAACCAGAAGACTTAGCAGGCGGGAGGCATTGGAAAGACTCACCGGAGGAGCTGCGCCGGCCTGGCGGGCGATGGCAAACGTCGAACGCGGCTCTCCGGAAACATAAGTCATTTCCAGAGTCTGCCCGGCGCGAACCGTCATGGGCAGATCGAGGTTGAACTGTTCGGATCCGACCCGCACCTGGACCAGGTTATTAGGCAGCGTCGAGAGAACTTCGGCGCTGACACGTTGGCCGGGAGTGAGCAGACTTACGCTGCCCGCCTCTCGATCCGCAGTGACAAAGGAGATATTGGAGGCGTGTGAGAGCAGGTCAAAAACCTGCTGTTGTATGTCTGCCGCTAAAGCCATGCTATCCCCGGATCAGCAAACCAGGTTAGAATCATTTCCAAACAATACGAGCAACAAGGAGAGTTTCCTACTTGATCAGCTGATTCAACTCGAAAATCGGCAGCAGTACCGCAATTACTATGATACCAACCGCCAATCCCATCGCCAGGACCATCAGCGGCTCCATCAGCCCCATCAGACGGGTCAAGCGCGCACTGAACTCACGCTCGTAGGCAACGCCCGCTTTTACCAGCATTTCCTCCAGATTGCCGCTCTTCTCGCCAACGCTCGCCAGATGCACCAGAAGCGGCGGGAACAGTGGGCTTCTCTTCAGACTTCCGGACAGGCTCCCCCCTTGGGCAACCTCTTCCATTACCTCACGCAGGTATGAACGGTACACCCGGTTGACAAGAACCTCGCCGGTGATCTCCAGTGCCCGCATGATCGGCACCCCACTGGAAAGCAGTAGTCCCAGAACCCGGGCAAAGCGGGAGAGAATCAGGCGTTGAAGCATCCCTCCGGCCAGCGGCAGTTTGAGCAGCAAAGCGTCGCGTTTCAGACGCAGATCGTCACGTTTCATTGCTTTGCGATAGAGGGGAACCGAGGCGATAATCAGGGACGCGGGAAGCCACCAGTATCCCTGCAGGAAATGACTTACTTTGAGAACTATTATCGTAATCAGCGGCAGGGATGCTTTGCTGTTTTCGAAAATAGTCACGATGCGTGGGATGACAACCGTCAGCAGAAAGATCATAACACCTCCCCCCACGAAGATCATCAGAATCGGATAGACCAATGCGGATGTGACCTTGCTCCGCACCTGCTCCTGCTCCTCCAGAAAATCCGCCAGCCGTTCCAGCACCGCATCGAGAGCGCCGCCGGCTTCTCCTGCCGCCACCATGCTGACATAACTTTCGCCGAATATGTCTGGCTCGGCAGCCAGTGCCCGAGACAGCGAAGCCCCTTCGGCGATACGCTCTTTTACCCGAACCAGCGCCTGACGAAGCGGTCCGCTTTCCTCCTGTTCGCAGAGCGATCCCATCGCTTCGAAGAGCGGCACGGACGACGCCACCAGAGTGGCAAGACGACGGGTGAAGAGCGACAGCTCATCAGTCGAAACACCACGCCGGAAGGAAAACGACCCGGAGCGGTCTGCTGCACTACCTTCTTCCAGCAGTTCACGCGGCAGCATACCCTTAGCTTTAAGCTGCTGTATCGCCTGTCGTTCGGAATCAGCCTCAACCATGCCGGAGACCGCGGATCCGGTGGCACTGTACGCTTTATAGCGGAACGTCGGCATAATCGTCCTGGGTAACGCGCAGAACCTCTTCGATTGTCGTAATCCCGGCAGCGGCCCTGGCAAGGCCGTCATCACGAAGGGTTTTCATGCCGTGCGCAACCGCGTACTCCTTGATCTCCCCGGCGTGCGAACGGCGGATGATCATTGAACAGAGTTCCTGATCGATCGGCATGATTTCATAGATGGCGGTCCTTCCCAAAGTGCCGAGGCCGAAGCAGGCGTCGCATCCCCGGCCCCGGTACAGCTTGTCAGGCAGCGTCATTCCGGCGTACTGTTCCTCTGGACGATACTCTTCGCGACAATGCGGGCAGATTACCCGCACCAGACGTTGAGCAACAACGGCTGATAAAGAGGAGGCGATCATGAACGGTTCGATTCCCATATCCACGAGGCGGGTTACGGCGGTGGCAGCATCGTTGGTATGCAGTGTCGAAAGCACCAGATGTCCGGTAAGGCTGGCTTGAATGGCGATTTCGGCCGTTTCGGCGTCGCGGATTTCGCCGACCATGATGATGTCGGGATCCTGGCGCAAGATCGAGCGAAGCCCCCCGGCAAAGGTCAGATCTATCTTCGGATTGACCTGAATCTGACCGATACCCCTGATCTGGTATTCGATCGGATCTTCAATGGTGATGATGTTTTTTTCGCTGGAATTGACCTTGTTCAGTGCGGCGTACAGCGTCGTGGACTTACCGCTGCCGGTCGGGCCGGTCACCAGGATGATGCCGCTAGTCCGGTTCAGCATCCGCTCCAGCGTACGGACGCCATGCTCTCCGAGTCCGATGTCGGCCAGCGACAGTATGCCCTTCTTCTTGTCCAAAAGACGCAGAACGGCCCGCTCGCCGTAGTACGTCGGAATGATCGAAACGCGGATATCGACATCGCGCCCCGCAACCCGCACACGGATACGGCCGTCTTGCGGCAGCCGTTTCTCGGCGATGTTGAGACCGGCCATGATTTTGATGCGTGAAACCAGCGCGTCCTGGATAATCTTCGGGGGGGCCAGCTTTTCGTAAAGGATGCCGTCGATGCGGAAGCGGACCAGAAGATCCCGTTCGTACGGTTCGATATGGATATCGCTGACCCGCTCTTTGACCGCTTCCGATAGAATCGAGTTGAGCAGGCGGATGACCGGCGCTTCGTCCGACAGATCCAGCAGGTCCGTCGGGTTATTCAGTTCGGTGGCAACCGTCGAGAGATCTTCACCCTGCAGCTCCTGCAGCACATCGAGGGCCGTCCCGGAGGCGCCGGCATAGAGATGATTGATGCTGTCCGCCAAAAGCGGCGCCGGCACCAGCACCGCCTGGATCGGCGCGTCGAACAGCATGCGGAGTTCGTCAAGCAGCAGCAGTCCGGCTGCAGTGGAAACGGCAACCCTGATAACTCCGTCAACTTCCCGCAGCGGCAACATGGAATTGGCGCGGGCAAACGTCAGCGGCAGCCTGTTCAGAAGTCCTGAATCGACCTCATCAATATGAATTTCATGCTGGCACTCTATTCCCAACCTTCCGGCAGTGACCGCCAACTCATCAGGAACGTTCGCTGTACCGGTACTCATTTGCCGGAAATCTCTTTCTTCACATCCAGAGACTTCTCGTTGTTAACCGCGCCGATAAACTTTACACGCTGGCTGCCGGTCATTTCTGCCATGTCTCTTTCATCCTTGACGATACGCGGCGTTAACATGATCATCAGGTTGGTTTTATTGTGTGCCTTCGATTTGGTCTTGAACAGCCAGCCAAGCAGGGGAATATCTCCAAGCAGGGGAACCTTGCTGACTAGTTCAGATTCCTGGTCCTGTATGAGCCCGCCGATAATGATTGTCTCATTGTCTTTCACAACGATACTGGTCTTGGCGGAGCGTTTGGTAGTACTGCGATCAGTAAGGCCGGCGCCGACAGTTATAACATCCTTGACCGCTGATATCTCCTGATTGATATCGAGCCGAATATAATCCCCTTCGCTGATCTGCGGCTTGATCTTGAGGTTGATACCGACGTCCTTACGATCGGTGGATTGTGTCTGGATTCCGGCGGAAACAACGGACTGCCCTCCAAAAGGTATGTTCTCACCGACGAATATTTCTGCTTCCTTGTTGTCCGAGGTCAGAATATTGGGCGTTGACAGCACGTTAAGCAGGTTGTTGGAGTCAAGTGCCTGAATGACAGCGGCAACATTTATCGGTTGAGTGCCGATTTTTCCGCTGAGCAGCGTCGATATCCCTCCTGTGCCGGTACTTGCAGTTGCAAGCATATTCGACAGAGCGTTAAACGGATCATACATAACGCCGCCGGCCACATTGCCTTTCACCCCAGCCCCGACCAGTCCGATCTGAGTGCCGAGAGCCCTTGATTTGTCGAGCGAAACTTCGGCAATAAGTACCTGCACAAAGACCTGTTTGCTGCGACGGTCAAGCTTTTTGATAACCTGAACAAGATTACTGTAATCGGCGGGAGAGGCCATGATGACAAGCGAATTGGAAGCCTTGTCGGGAGTTATCGTAACTTTGCCGCTATCGAACGGGGATGCCTGCGGCGCTCCGGGGGTTGCCTGTACGGTGATCCCTTTGACGACACCGTCCAGGACTTTTGCCATCTCGGTAGCGTCGGTGTTTTCCAGGTAATATACGTTGACTTTGCTGTTCGCTTCGGGCTGGGTGACATCCAGTTTTGCCACCAGTTCGCGAATCGTTTTCTTGATCGTATCGTTACCGAAAATCAACAGGGCATTCAGACGCTGATCCGCCAGAACTTGAGTCGTGATACCCCCTCCGGCAGGAGCGGGCTGCCCGCCGGCTTTGCCATCAGAGCCGGTCAGCCACTGCCGGACCGTTGTCGCGACGCTTTCCGCCGAGGCGCTTTTGAGATAGATGATCTCAAGTCCTTCGCGGATGCGCTCGGTGTCAATCGTCTGCAAAATGCCGTGCAGTTTGCGAATGTTGATGGAAGAATCGACCATCAGGAGCAGATTGCCCGGGCCGAAAGCCGATAGGTGCCCATCCTTGGATACCATCGGCTGCAGAAAAGTCACCGCTTCCTGGGCTGTTATATATTCCAGCTTGGTCACCTGGGCCACGTAGCTTTCATTGACCGGAGGCTGTTCCCCATTCGGCAGCAGCCGGAAGCCTGACTGCTTGGCGGACGCAGTCGGGACTATTTTGGCAACCTTGCCGCTCTGGACCACGGTAAAGCCTTTCAGCTCCAGCACCGAGGTGAAAACGTTATACGCCTCCTCGATCGAGAGTTTGGAAGGGGAGTAAACCGAAATTTTCCCTTTGACCCGGTCATCGAGGATGAAATTTTTGCCGGTCAGGTCACTGATGAATTTCACCATGGTGGAGATATCAACCTCGTTAAAATTCAGCACCACCCCCTTGCCGACATTAGCGAGAGCCGGGGAGGCAAAAAGCGCTCCTGCCAGAACAAGGGTACAAAATGTACGGAGTAAATATCGTGTCAAGTGTGCCTCCAAATTGCTACTTCCCGTTCCTTTAGCAGAACCTAAGGGAACGGGAAGGGATTCATCTGATATCGTAATTGAACGTCTGCGGCTGACCCTCGCGAATAATATCCAGCTTCAGTCGATTCTGCCCCTTGAGAGCGATAAAAGACTGCAACGCCTTATCTGGAGAATCCATCGGAAAATCGTTTAACCGCAACAAAACATCGCCGTTTTTAATGCCGATCATTGAAAACACGCCATTCGGCTTTACCTCCGAAGCGCGGAACCCCTCAACCTTGCCATCCTTCTGGCTCGGGAGCAGCCTTGCATCGCTCATCGCCTGGGAGGGATTGTCAAGCGCGGCGTTAAGAGCCCGCTGATCGATAACAAAACTGCCCGCTCCGGTGCTGGCCACCGCACTGTTCTTACTCTGTGTTCCCGCTGCCGGTTGACCGGCCTGAGGCGACGTTGGCGATGGCGGCGGCGTCATCGGAGTCAACAGTTCGACTTTCTTGTTGTTGATGACGATAAACGCCCGCTCCTTGCCGACCTCCACCAGACGTCCGGCATCAAAGACCATATCTCCCAGCCGGAACACCCGTTCTTCCTGTTTTACCGTATGTCGCACCAGGGCGAAAGTTTCACGGAACGATCCGACTACCGTCCCAAGCAGCATCAGTTCGGTCGGAGCGGTCACCGGAGCGGCTTGAGCCGCCGCCGGAGCATTTGTAATGAGAGTCAACTGGCCTAAAGCCGCTTTGCCGAACAATCCGCCCGTCAGAATCGGGGCGTAAAAAGAGAGCTCTTCCGTGCGCGGAGGGACGGGGGCGGGAGAGGCGGTCGCGGTGGCACCTTTGGGCTGAAATGTCTTCCCGAGCCGGGCCGACAGACGCTCGGTAGCAATTCCCGCCAGCAGGGCAATGATTACAACTCCCAGAAGAAGATTTATGATGTTAACGATACGTGGCATAGGACCTGTATTTTGAGGGCTGAAGATACAATTGTTTTTTTACAGCGTAATTTCCCCGCTGAACACCTCTACCGCCGGGCCGGTCATGTAGATGCAACCGTCATCGGCCCATTCCATTTCAAGATCACCGCCGGACAGATGGTTGAGGATCTTTTTCTCTGTCAGGCCGTTCAGTACGCATGCTGCCGTTACGGCGCTGGAACCGGTGCCGCAGGCCAAGGTTTCGCCGGCGCCCCTCTCCCAGGTGCGTTGCCTGATTTCAGTGCGGGAAATGATCTGGATAAACTCTACATTGGTTCGGCGCGGAAAGAGATCATGATTTTCTATAAGCGGCCCATAGGTGGCAACCGGGAAATTGGCAACATCTTCGACAAAGATGACACAGTGCGGGTTACCCATTGAAGCACAGGTAATTTTGAAGGTTTTGTCCAGGACTGTCAATTCTTCGGCAATCACTTTTGCGCCGGAATCGCCAGTCATCGGAATTTCAGCGCGCGTCAGACGTGGCGGACCCATGTTGACACGCACCTTAGCAATCTTTCCGTTGTTTCCGGGGAAGAGCTGCAGAGTAAGGACACCAGCACCGGTCTCGGCAGTTATTTCAGTCCGCTTCACAATACCATGGTCGTAAGCATACTTGGCGACACAGCGGATACCGTTGCCGCACATCTCCGACTCGGAACCATCGGAGTTGAACATCCGCATCCGCACATCGGCTACCTCTGACGGCATTATCAGGATCAATCCGTCCGAACCTATTCCGAAATTTCGGTTCGATACCTGTATCGCTGTCTGTTGCGGGTCGCTGACCGTCTCCTCAAAGCAGTTTACATAGACGTAGTCATTGCCGGCGCCCTGCATCTTGGTAAATTTCATCGTGTTGAATCCCCTTGCTGGTTAAAATTGACTTCGCAGTGTAGCAAAAACAGAGCGTGGCAACAAGTAGTTTAATCTATCTTTCCTCAGCTGAAACGCCAAGATTGCCAAGCCGTGGTCAAGCGGTTATACTCCGGCTCGCTGATATATTTTCTTTTGAGGTATTGCTACCATGATCAAATCTTTTCAAGGCATCCACCCCACCATCGACCCGACCGCCTTTATTGCCGAAACCGCCGTGATTATCGGCGATGTCGAGATCGGGGCACAATCAAGCATCTGGTACAACTGCGTGGTTCGCGGCGACGTCAATCATATCCGTATCGGCGACCGCAGCAACGTGCAGGATCTCTCCATGCTGCACGTCACCCACAAAAAACATGCCGACGACCCCGGAGCGCCGTTGATAATCGGCGATGACGTCACTATCGGTCACAGCGTGACCCTGCACGGCTGTACTCTTAACAACGGCTGTTTTATCGGGATGCAGGCCATGGTGATGGATCATGCCGTGGTAGGCGAGGGGGCGCTGATAGGGGCGCGGGCGCTGGTAACCGAGGGGACGATCATTCCTTCCAACACCCTCTGGGTAGGGGCGCCGGCCAAATACAAGCGGGACCTGACGCCGGATGAAGTGGCATGGCTGAAAAAATCGCCCGGTAATTATGTGAAGTATTCGCTGCAGTATATCAACGATTGATGCCGCTTAGGCAATTCATACGAGTGGTTTTCGCGTTAGTACTAATATAAACTGTTATTCTCAGCACCTTTTGCGGTGAATACAGCCCGTATTCACCGCATTGGCAAGCTGTTTAACAATCCCTCCCCATCACGTCGCCCTGAGCGCCTCGACGATATTCATCCGCGCGGCCCGCACCGCCGGCAGCAGCCCGCCGACAAACCCCATTACCAGCGAAAAACAGAGTGATTTGCCAACAATCCCGAAGGTCAGACTGAAACTGAAGGCGAGTTCGGCAAAGGTCTGCCAGTTCATGGTCGATATCGTGATCAATTGCATGAAGGAGGCACAGAATACGCCCAACACTCCCCCCACCAGTCCAAGAAACAGTGACTCCAGGACGAAGGCCGCCAGGATGCTTGCCTTACCGAAACCCAAGGCGCGCAGGGTGCCAATTTCGGTGACCCTGTTGGCCACGGCGGCGTACATTGTGATCATCGCGCCGATCACCGCCCCCAGGGAGAATATCACCGTCAGGGTCAAGCCGAGGATACGCAGAAATTTGGCCATCATTTCGGACTGGTCGGCGTAATAGCGCGTCTCTCGCTTTGCTTCCAATGTCAGACGCGGGTTGCTCTCAATACTTTCCTTCACCCGTTCGAACTCTGACGAGTCCCGCAACCGGAACAGCACCGAGGAATAGACAGGCCTGCGGAAGGCTTGCATCAATTGGTCCACATCCCCCCATATTTCAGAATTGAAGCCGGTAGTCCCTGCAGCAAACGTACCGACCACCGTCCAGTCGCGCATGCCGAAGCGCAAGCGCTCGCCGATGCCTCCCCCCTGAAAACGTTCGGCAATACTCTTTCCGGCAATGACTTCGTCCGAACCGGGTTTGGGCATGCGCCCGGCGATCAGCCGCACCTGGGGCCGGAGCGCAAGCGCGCTGCTCCCCACCCCCCGGATTACCACATTAGCCGGCTTGATCGTGCCCCGTTTTGTCAGGTTGATCAGAACCACCAGCTCCTTGTCAAGCAGCGGACGACCGTCTTCCCCCACGGCCACCTCCGGCAGGCTCTCGACAATGGCCGCCTGGCCGCGCTCGACGCCGCTCTGCACCTCGGAGTTAGCCGACTTGCGGATAACCACCACGTTGTCGTAAGAGCCGGTCTCCACCAGGGTCTGGCGCAGCCCCTCGGCCAGCATCAGAGTGGCGGCAAAGACGAACACCACCAGCGCCATCCCCGAGGCGGTCAGCACCGTGGTCAAGCGCCGGGTCCAGAGGTTTCTCAGACTGTATGAGTAAGGAATGGCCATCAGCCGATCCTCCGCAAACCGTCGGCGATCCTGATCGTGGCGCCACGCCAGGTGGGGAACAGCGCCGCCACCACCCCGACACAGCATGCGATCAGCAGGTCAAGGCCGATCGTGGTCATGGATACATTGAAATAGGGGAAAAACTGGGCCAGCTCGGTTTCGATCCAGTGGGCGGTCGGAAAGGTGAGAGCCGCCCCCAGCAGCCCCCCCAACAGGGAGATGATCATCGACTCGCCGAAGATGATCGCCCCGATATGTACCGCACCGAACCCAAGAGTTTTCAGTGTGGCATACTCGGCGATCCGCTCCCGCGCCGTCATGGCCATGGTGTTGGCCGCCACCACCATGATGATGACGATCACCACGTAGGAGACGATCTGGATGGCAATCATGATCGCTTCGGTCATTGAGGCGAACCCCAACTGGAAAGCACGCTCCGTCTCGGTGAGAGTTTCCGCCAGCGAATTTTTGAAGGTGCTGTCCACCGCAACCGCAACCTCGGCCGCCACCTCCGGCCTGGTCACACCGATCATGTAGAAGCCGGCCTGGCCGGCCCGGCGCGGCACACTCTTTTTCAGAGTCTCGTTCAGGTAGTCCCAGTGAAAAAACAGGGCGCGCTCCTCGGTGCTCCGCTCGGCCCCCCGGTAGATCCCCTTTAGTACAAACTCCCACTGGCCGGGAAAGATGGTGCCCCGCAGCGTGATCAGGTCGCCCGGCTTCCAACCGTAGGTGTCCGCCAGCCTCCTGCCGACGATGCACCCCTTCCGGTCGCGAATAAAGTCATCCTTCTGCCCCGGCGGCAGGACAAACTCCGGGTAGAGCTCCAGGAAACTCTTCGGCTCGACCGCCTCGTTGGCAAAAAAATGTTTCTCGTCGATGTAGATACCGCCAAACCAGTTGCCGAAAGAGACACTCTTCACCCCCGGCACACGACGGATACGTTCCTGATACGAAATGGGGAGGGGAAAAATAAGAGAGATGGCGTTGCGGGTGACCAGACGGGTGGCGGAGGAACGCTCCACCCCCAGGCTCCAGAGCCCCACCAGGGTGCGCAGCATGCCGAAAGCCAGGATGGCGATGGCGATGCCGATCACGGTCAGTACCGTGCGCAAGCGGTGGCGGAAAGCGTTGCGTATGATGAGTTTAAGGATCATGGCATTAGTTGGTCAATATCCCTTTTTCCAGGTGCCTGACGCAATGGGCCTTGTCCGCCGCGCGCGGGTCGTGGGTCACCATGATGATAGTCTTGCCGAATTCCCTGACAAGCCGGTCCATGAGGGTCAGGATATCCTCGGCCGAAACCCGGTCCAGGTCGCCGGTCGGCTCATCGGCCACCAGTATGGCCGGGTCGCTGACAATGGCCCGGGCAATGGCTACCCGCTGCTGTTGGCCGCCTGAAAGCTGGGAGGGGTAATGGTCCATACGGTCGGTCAGGTTAACAACGCCAAGGGCAAGTTCCACATGCTCCCGCCGTGCCCTGCGGGAGAGGGAAGTCAGCAGCAGAGGGAGTTCCACGTTCTCATAGGCGGTCAAAACCGGCATCAGGTTGTAGAACTGGAAGATGAAGCCGACATTGGCGCTGCGCCAAACGGCCAACTCCGCCTCAGACAGGGAGGTAATGTCCACGCCACCCACCCGGATGATCCCGCTGTCGGCTTTGTCGATGCCGGCAATCAGGTTGAGCAGGGTACTCTTGCCCGACCCGGACGGCCCCATCAGCGCCAAGAACTCTCCATCGGGAATAGTGAAGGATATCCCCTCCAGAACAGGAATGATCTGACTGCCGCGGCGGTAAGCCTTGGCAAGGTCGTTTATCTCGACTATGGGCGGTATTGCTTGTGGTTCCATATTTAACTATTTCTCCGCCGTCTTGATCCGGGTCCCATCCTTCAATCGTTCCAGCGGTTTAAGCGCCACCTTGTCTCCGGCCTTGGCTCCCGCCAGAATTTCTATCATCTCGCCGATGCGCCCCCCCACGGTCACCGGGGTTTCCACCACCCGCTTCTCCTTGACCAGATAAATGACATCCCTGTTGCCGCGTTTAACCAGAGCGGCGGGATTAACCGCCGTACGCGGCCGCTTCTCGTCCTGCTTCACCCTCCGTTGCAGGAAGGCCACCCGAGCGCTCATCTCCGGAAGCATCCGGGCGTCCCGATCGTCAAAACGAACTTTGACCAGCACGGTAGCCTTCGAGCGGTCGGCGGTCGGGACGATCATATGCACCGTTCCGCTGAAACGCTTATCGGGAAGGGCGTCGAGCTGGATCTCGCACGGCTGACCCACTTTGACTTTTTCCAGGTTGGACTCGGAAACGTCCGCCTCTGCCTGGAGCGAACCCATGTCGGCCATGGTCACCACAGCCGCCTTGGCGTTAACGGCAGCGCCAATAGGGGTGACGATGTCCCCCACCTCCGCATCCTTGGTCAGCACTACCGCGTCGAAAGGAGCACGAATCTGGGTATACCCGATGGCCACGTCAGCCCCTTTGAGCGAGGCCCGGGCGGCATCGATCGCCGCTACGGCTCCGCCCACCCCAGCCTTGGCCTTCCGGTAACGCGCCTCACTAGCGTCCAGATCGGCTTGAGCAACAATACCCTGAGACACCAGCACCTTGTTACGGTTGAAAACGAGCGTGGCATCTTTCAACTCTGCTTCCGCCTGCTCCAACGTTGAGCGATTGCTAGCCAGATTGGCCGCTACCTGGGCCCTGGTTGCCGACAGATCATCGTTCTCCAGACGGGCGATGATCTCACCCGCCTTGACCCGGCTCCCCTCTTCCACCCCCAACCAAACCAAACGACCGGTACTCTTTGCGGCCACCGCCGATTTGCGTTGAGCGACCACGTACCCGCTGGCATTAAGCAGGGTAAAGGTCTGCGATGGATAGACAAGGGAAACGGTCGCCGTTTCCACCTCAATCCGTGGGGAAACAACCCCTGACGCGGCCAGACCCGCTACCAGTACGGCACACGCCGCAGACAGCCACCAGACCAGCCGTTTGCGTCGCCGCGCCGGTCGATCTACGCCGTTTATCTTATTCTTGTCGATTTTCAGCCCGCTAAGGTCTTCATCTGCCATATACCATCACTCCCCCCGCGAATCACAAGCCAACCAATAACTCCTGAGTTCAAGGCATAGGTAATGTTTACACCCGGAATGCGATAAAATCAAACGAATCGCATAAAAAACAGGTCAACCGAAATGCGTTAAACTGCCCACTCCTTAATAAACCCTCTCATCTCATGACACCCTAAATTTAGATCTGTTCTTGAATATTTCAATTCAAACTTTCCCCGGCAGAAACAGCACGATTGCCAAGTCATGGCCGAGCGGCTATACTTCGGCATACAAATACATTTCTTTTGAGGTATTTCCGCCATGAACTGGCTCTCCCACATCGGCAAACAGGCCTCGCGCCTGGCCTCACTCGAACTGTTCCGCTATATCGGCCCAGGTTTCTTTGTGACGGTCGGCTTTATTGACCCAGGCAACTGGGTCACCAACGTAGCCGCCGGTTCGCAATTCGGCTACAAACTGCTCTGGGTTGTGACCCTCTCGACATTTATCCTGATAATCGTTCAGCATAATGCCGCCCACCTTGGGATTGTCACCGGCCTCTGCCTCTCCGAAGCCGCTTCCAAATTTTTCAAGCCGTGGCTGCGCGTCCTGATGCTCGGAAGCGCCATGGTAGCTTGTGTTGCCACAGCCCTCGCGGAGCTGTTGGGGGCGGCTATCGGCCTTAATATGCTGACCGGCCTGCCGTTGGTGGTTGGAGCGGTTTTTTCGGCAGTTTTCTCGGCCTGGATGCTTTTTTCAAAAAATTATCAGCGGCTCGAAAAATGGATCATGGGCTTTGTCTCGTTGATAGGGCTGGCATTCGTTTTTGAAATCTGGCTTGCAGACGTTTCCTGGGCTCAAACCTTGACCGGTCTGGTAAAGCCGACCTTTCCGATTGGGGCGCTGACCGTCATCATGGGGGTACTGGGCGCCGTTGTCATGCCGCATAACATCTTTCTGCATTCGGAAGTCATTCAGAGTCGCCAATGGAACGCACAGGGTGATGACGTCATACAAAAGCAGCTGAAATATGAATTCATGGATACACTGACCGGAATGGGCATAGGCTGGGCTATCAACAGCGCGATGATTATCATGGCCGCCGCGGTATTCTTTAAAAACGGGATCGTGGTAACCGAGCTGCCGCAGGTTACCACGACGCTTGTACCGATCTTCGGCAAGGCTTCAGCCGTTGTTTTTTGCGCTGGGGCTGCTCTTTGCCGGACTTTCTTCGTCCGTAACCGCCGCCATGGCGGGCGGCAGCGTTTTTGCGGGCATCTTTATCGAACCGTTCGACATCAACGACCCGCATTCCCGCATCGGTCTGGGCGTCACTCTGTTAGGGGCGTTGGCTGCCATCATGCTGCTCTCGGACCCATTCAAAGGGATCCTCTGGAGCCAGGTCGCACTCTCCCTGCAGCTTCCGCTGACCATTATCCCGATGATCCTGCTGACCTCATCGAAAAAGGTCATGGGAATATATGCCAATCGCCGTTTCGGGGCGTCGGTGCTCTGGATTGTCGGGTTGATTGTTATCGCGCTGAACATAGCTTTGCTGGTAGATTTGGCACGATAATCTCACTTTTTTGGATACAAGATTGAATTTAAAACCACCTTGCCCGCATGATCCGATTCTGTTATTTATCGGGCAAAACAATAAGAAAGTTGACCGGCATGAAAATCACTATTCTCGGGAGTGGGACATCCACCGGTGTTCCGATGGTTGGCTGCTACTGCCCGGTTTGTACATCCGACAACCCCAGGGACAAACGTACGCGCGCGTCGATTCTTATCCGATACAACGAGCGCACCGTCCTGATAGACACATCCACCGACTTGAGAGAACAGGCGTTGCGGCACCATATCCGCCGCATCGACGCCGTGCTTTTCAGTCACGCTCATGCAGACCATGTCAATGGCATTGATGACCTGCGCGGGTTTCATTTCATCCACAGAGAGATCATCCCCTGTTATGCATCACGGGAAACCCTTGAGACATTGCAGAGTGGATTCAGCTACATATTTAACGAACATGAAGGCTCCGGATACTCGCCGCTGCTCGTCGCTCACGAAATCAGCGAACCGGTCGAACTTTTCGGAAATGTTGTCGTACCGATTCCGCTGCTGCACGGAAAAACTTTGTCGCTCGGTTACCGGATCGGTAATTTCGCTTATTTAACCGACTGCAGTGCCATTCCCGAATCCTCGTTCGAACTGCTGCAGGGATTGGAGCTGCTGATAATCGACGGCCTGCGCTGGACGGAACATCCGTTCCATTTTAACATTGCCGGCGCAATTGCCGCAGCCGGGCAGATAAAAGCTCCCCGCACCGTCCTTACCCATCTTACCCATCAGATTGCCTATTCAGAAGAATGCAAGCTGCCTCCCGGTTTTGAGTTTGCGTATGACGGCATGGAGTTCGATCTGCCGTAATGGCGAGGTATAAGTGATGCACAAAGACATTCGGCTGCACGGCATGATGGGAGAACAGGTCGAATATTTTGTCGTGGTGGCGGGCAATGATGCTTATCAGCGCTATTTCTTTAATGTCGTCCAGGAGGATGATCAGCTCCGCATATTCTCTCCCGGCAATGAAGTGATCATCTCTCCCGGAGGGATGAGCCACCAGTGTAACGGCGGCAGTTTTTGCGAATATATGTTCGGAGTGGAACAGCCATCTTCAGACCTTGTCAAGCCGGAAATTATCAACCGCCTTGTCATGTACGGCGCCCACTCCGACGAGGATGGTGCCGTCCGTTTCAGCGACCGGACGTCGGGTTCGGAAACGTACGCCAATATCTTTTTCGAAGGAAATGCCGTCTGCAACTACCTCTTCTTCGTGCATTCAGATTTACTATCACGCCCATTGAAGAAGCAGCAGGAAGAGCTGATCAAACGGCTCGGCAAGAGCATCAAGCGCTCTGAGGCCATAGGCAGCGAGCGGGACGATATCCTTGTTTCGGAACTGTTCCCGTTATTGAACGACGCTTCGGCCCAGCTGTTTGTGATCAAGCTGATCAATCGCCACCATCGCGAATATCGCGACCTGTTTAGAAGTTTATATTTCAAGAATAAAAAAATATCCGATGAGGATTTCGGTCGGCTGGTCACAGTCGCATCCACCCATAAAATAGACCGTTATCAGCAGGAGCGCATAAGAATAGATGTTATGTACCGCAGTCCGGCCAACAAGAGAATTGTCGACGAATACCGCAATATTCTGTTGGAGTGCAATACCAGGGGGGAGATCAGCAACCTCGACAATGCCCGTCTGACCCGCTTGAAAACATTGTCGGTGCGCAACAAAATTCCTGGGGCACTTTTTTATACTCTGGATGAAATGCTGAAAAAGGGGCGATATCTTACCGATGGTCAGGAACGCGATTATACCGCGGTAACCCGCGAAATTCTGGAAGGGATTTTTTTTCGGGAAATCGAGATCGAAAGCCACATAGACCGCAATGACATGCTTGAGTTGATCCAGGCCAAGAAAAAGGCTATGGAGCATCGGGATCACACCTTCGATCAACTTATGCTCGATGCCAGCAAGATGTGCGACGAAAAAATCCGCGACGGCGCCGACTCGTCACTTCTGGATGGCTTTTCGTATGTCGTTACCTATCTTGACCGTTTCGATACCGTTTCAAACCTGATCAGCCAGTTGGCTTTCATGGAAAACGTCAGGATCAACGAAGAGATGCTCCGTGGCCTGCTTGAGCATAAAGCCGCCTTTGACAACTTGCGCGAAGACTGTTTTCAAGAGCTGTTTATCCGGGAACTGTTTGCCAATGCCTACCTTGGAAGTTTTGGACGCCGCAAAGTGAAGACCCTCCTGGAAGGGTTGGCGGCGATTGCGGCACGTGAGGCAACAATTGAAGAGCTGCACCTCGATTTGGCCAGGATCGATCAGGAGGAGCGTCTCGCCATTACTCTCCGGGAACATGTGCGCAACCGAATCCGTAATTTTTACTCCAAATTTTCAACGACGTCTGAACAGGAAGCATTGCGACGTGAAGTTGTCGAGGAACTTAAAACAAAAAAACTTATCAGCACCGATATTCCGGATCATCTTTTTGATGAAACCATTTTTATAATCAGGAAAGAGGTGATGTACCTGCATTCGCTGTTGCCTCAGATCATTAAAGAGCGCAACGCCGGCCTGCGAGAGGACTTTCTAGAGAATTCCGGGCTTGACCGGTTCTATGTTGAAGAGCTGGAACGTGAGTATTACGAAATTAATGGCCTGGAGATTGCGGAGCTGTACCAGATTCGTAAAGGGTTAAGTTGAGGTTGCTGCATTTACCTTATTAAAGTTTTTCCGGTAATCGTCCGATAGGTTTTACAGCTGAAGAATCGTTTATAGGAGCCGGCAATGAAAATAGATGACAGAGTTTCAAATTATATGTCACTTTTGCTTGCAGATTCCACACCCCCTTCCTCCAAAGCTAAGGAGAAGGCCGGTCAGCAAGCTGTTCCGAGCAGCAAAGCCGACAACGTGACCATCTCACCGACCGCCACCCAACTGGTAGATGATGAGGCCCACCATGCGCGATTGCTCGCGATCAGACAGCAGCTGTCCGAGGGGAGCTATAACATCAGTGGCAAGGATGTCGCCGAAAAAATGATCAAATTGCTTAAAAGCTAGTACAGGAAAACCCCGACAAACGGGGTTTTCTTCATTTATAAGCTGTATCGGAAACATTTCATTTCCCCTTGACCTCACCTACCTCCCACGGTACATTCCTGCTGTGTATATTTTATACTCATACGTGTTGCAGGAGTCATCATGCCGACTTTGATACCGGCCATACCACGTTTCAAAGACTTTCAGACCGCAATCGCCGCCTACGGAAAAGAGAATCTCGGAGAGCTGCTGTACGCCCTGGCTGAAAATGCCAAGCAGTTGTCGGGAAGTGAACAGATCCGCATTTACCTGGAGGACCTGACCAGGGGGACGCTTACTTGTGTCCATGCAACCGGGACTCACTGCAAAGAACTAGTCGAGACAACGTTTCCGATCATTTCAAAGGAAGCTGTCGTTTCCACCGTTTTCGTAAGCCAGCTTCCGCTGGATTTCAAACGCTCCGGAACCGGCAAAAGCTCCCCTGACCACGAATATGCCGTCCGCTTCAGTTTTCGTTCCAGCTACGTCTTGCCGGTTGTAAGCTCTGGAAAATCCATCGGAGTTCTCTGCATCGACCGGGACCCCCCCGGCGATACGCCAGGTAACCACGCAAAAATGCAGTTGGCGGAACTTGCCGGCATTGTCGCTGCCCCTCTTGACCAAGCCAGAATTTATCATCAGCAGGTTCGGCTTGCCCGCCGTCTTGAAAAGTTCAAGGCTCGGGAAGCGGCCGGCATGATGGTCAGGTCGGCAGTAAAACTTATCGAAAAGGTATCACTGGCGGCGGTTTTAATCCCGGCCAATCAGGGTGAGGGGGCTGGAGCTTTGGAGAATCTTGCCAGCTTTTCGGCGGATGAGAATCTGAAGAAAATGTATGACCAGCTGGGTGCGCTCGATCTGAAAAAAGGGATGTCACTGATTTCCAATTATATCAACGATCAAGGGGTTATTACCGACGACCGGCTGCTTCAGCCGCTTTTTATTGCCGACCTGACTCAGCACAACCTGCAAAAGCGGGCCCTGACGGAATCGATGGAACTTCGTTCCCTGTACGTTGTCCCGCGATTCAATCCGGAAACGCGGCGCATCATCTGTCTGCTTAATTACTACTCGCACGAGCGGTATCATTTCAACGACTTTGAGATGGGTCTGCTGCAGACACACGCCGAAATGGTCGAGAAGGTCATCAGCGAGGTCGGCGGAGAGCATCTTGAAATCAGGGTTCTGTCTGAAATTACCGACCTGCTGAATGAACGGACGGAGAGTTTACAGCCGTTTCTGACCAAAGTTCTTTCCAAGGCAACGGAACTGATTGGCGCCGATACCGGCAGCATAGCGGTCGTCAGCGAGCGGGACGGCGTGAAATGGCTGGTGGTTGAGGACGAGAACGGGACGATAATCGGCGCCAAGAACAAGGAATGGCTGAAGAAGTACATTCCGCCGCTTCAGGTCGGCGGCAGGGAACTGCCGCGTGAAGGGCGCAGCCTGACAGGATATGTCGCTTTCACGAAACTGCCGAAGATAACTTCGCGGGTAGAAGCCGAATTACAGGGGGACGGTTTTCATCGTTCAATGAGCGCCCTTCTGAAAAGTGAAATAGCGGTGCCGATTATATGCGATGATGACGTGATTGCGGTTATCTGCCTCAATTCACTGCAGTATGACTATTTCCGGGAAGAGCATCGCCGTATTCTGCAGATTATCGGTTCACTGACCGCGCGCCACATATCCAACCTGCAGCGCATAGAACGCCTTCAGGGCGAGGTAAACCGGCTTACCACCGATGTTGCCTACAAGGATCCGCATGTTTCCTCCTACCGGCTGGGCAACATTATCGGCAACAGCCGTAAATCTCAGGAGGTCGTCGATTTCATCAACACCGTTTCGCCGCCGCTCTTCAATCGCATCGTTTTCTGGTCGCGCAATATCCTGCAGGAGGCGACCATCGGGCTCCCCTCAATCCTGGTAACCGGCCAGACCGGGTCGGGCAAGGAATTCTTCTTCAACAACCTCTACAACAAACTAAACGAGCTGTATCGGCGCGAAATCAATCCGAGCGGCGAGTTGCCGGTCAAGAAGACCAACATAGCGGCATATTCGGGGGACCTGACCTATTCGGAACTGTTCGGGCATAAGAAAGGCGCTTTTACCGGAGCTTATACCGATCGGCGCGGAATCTTGGAAGAGACCATCGGCGGCATCGTCTTTCTGGATGAAATCGGCGATGCCGATCCCAAGACCCAGGTGCAGCTGCTCCGCTTTCTGGACAATGGCGGTTTCATGCGGCTCGGCGATAACACCGAACGTTACAGCCGGGTTCTGCTGGTTGCGGCAACCAACAAGAATCTTGCCGACGAGATTGCCGCCGGTCATTTCCGCGAAGATCTCTATCACCGACTCTCGGAGCTTTCGATACGCCTGCCGTCGCTTAACGAACGCCGCGAAGATATCCCCGACCTTTCGGTCCACTTTCTGGGCAAGCTTTACCGAACCTATCGATCAGAGGACGATATCGATGGAAGCCCGCCGTTCCTGGACAAGGAAGCCAAAGACATCCTTATGCGCCACAGCTACAAGGGGAACATCCGCGAGCTGCGCAGCATCCTGCTGCGGGCGCTGTTTTTCAGGCAAAAGAGCGTTATAACCGGCGATGCGATTCGTGAGGCTATCGCCGGCACCGGCAGCCTGGAGTCGCGTCCAAAGGGATCGATCGTTCATGATCTTGATGAGCAGGTTGCGGATGAGATTATTAATAAGATATCTGCAGACGGCGATTTTTGGTCGGATATTTACGAGCCGTTCTCGCGAAGCGATATTTCTCGGGAAACGGTGCGGATGGCCATTGAGAAAGCCAGGACAAAAGCCGGCAAGACCATGCCGGCAGTGGCGCGCTATCTTAAAGCGGTCGATGACGGTTTGGAAAAAGATGAAGAACAGCGGCAGCTGTTCCGGTTCAAGAATTTCCTCTATAAGACGGTGAAAATCTAGACCGGTGCATCCGTTGCGAAACAAAAGAGGCCTGACAGGCATATTCCGGTCAGGCCTCCTTTATCGCTGTTTTGGTAGATTCAGACCGCTTCGATTAGTCTTTTCTGCTTGTTGCTCAGGCGATTGAGCGCATGGATATAGGCTTTGGCCGAGGCGACGATAATGTCGGTCGAGGAGCCCTTGCCGACCACGGTATGGTTTCCTTCGCTTACCCGCACGGTCACTTCCCCCTGCGCATCGGTGCCGCCGGTAATGGAGCCGACATTATACTGCGTCAGCTTTGCCTTCGACTTGGTCAGTTTCTTGATGGCCTTGAAGGTTGAATCGACCGGACCATCGCCCAGTTCGGCGGTACGGACAGCGACACCGTTGATTTCCATCTGAACCGTTGCCGTAGCTACGGCAAACGAGCCGCAGGTAACAGTAACATGGTCCAGTTTGTACTGATCCTCTTCCCGAATCTCATCGGAAACTATCGCATCAAGGTCTTCGTCAAAAATCTCTTTTTTCAGGTCAGCCAGCTCCTTGAACCTGTCAAAAGTGCGCCGGAATTTTTCATCATCCAGATCGTGCCCTAATTCAACAAGCCGTTTGCGTAGAGCATGGTGTCCGGAATGTTTGCCCAGCACAATGGCACTTGCGGCAAGACCGACCGATTCAGGGGTCATGATTTCGTAGGTAGTTTTTTCCATCAGCATGCCGTGCTGATGAATACCCGCTTCATGGGCAAAAGCATTCGCACCGACGATAGCTTTGTTCGGCTGCACACCGATGCCGGTTACCGTCGATAACAAACGGCTGGTCGGAGTCAGATGTTCCGTAATCACATTAGTGGCAAAGGGGAGGATGTCGCGCCTGGTTTTCAGAATCATGACAAACTCTTCCAGCGAGCAGTTACCGGCTCGCTCGCCGATGCCGTTGATCGTGCACTCAACTTGGCCCGCGCCCGCCTGTATCGCGGCGATGGAGTTAGCCACCGACAGCCCCAGATCGTTATGACAGTGAACCGAAATGATCGCTTTTTCGATATTGGGTACATTGTCTTTTAAGTATTTGATGATGTTGAAGTACTCGAAAGGCACCGTATAACCGACAGTATCCGGGATGTTGACAGTAGTTGCGCCGGCTGCGATGACCGCCTCGACGACTTCCGCCAGAAACGGCAGCCTGGTGCGGACGGCATCCTCGCAGGAAAACTCAACATTGGCGGTATACGATGCGGCACGTTTGACCGCCTTGACGGCGGATGCAAGAACCTTGGCCGGCTCCATCTGCAGCTTGTACTTCATATGAATATCGGAGGTGGCGATAAAGGTGTGAATACGCCCCTTCTCACCGGCATATTTCAGCGCATCCCAGGCACGATCAATATCTTTTTCGTTGGAACGGCAGAGCCCCGCTATTTCCGGCCCTTTGATCATCTGGGCGATCTTTTTTACCGCTTCGAAATCGCCATCGGATGCAATAGGAAATCCGGCCTCGATCACGTCAACATTCAATTTCTGCAGCTGCTTGGCGATCCGGAGTTTTTCCTCGATGTTCATGCTGTTGCCGGGCGCCTGCTCCCCATCCCTCAGCGTCGTATCAAAAATTCTGATAATCTTGCGGTCCTCTTTCTTCGCTGCCTTTGCCATAGTTTGCACCCCTTTCAGTGTCCTGCGACGTATCGCGTTTTCTTCCGGAATCCAGTATCGTGGATAAAAAAAACCCCTGCCCCATATTTGGGGCAGAGGTTTTGAGCCATCCGCGGTACCACCCAATTCGCCCGAACAATCCGAGCCTTCATACGCCTTTAACGCAGGCTCACGACTCTGACTACCTGTCACCAGAGCGGCTCCAAGGCGAGTTCACCACGATGCTTACCGGTTCGCACCAACCACCGGCTCTCTGAAAAGCATGTAAATGGTTACTACTCCTCTTCATTGCCTTTACATTTCTGCTATAGTAGAAAAAATATTCACTTAAAGTCAAGAGGTTTTGTGATGAGACGTTCTTCCGTTCAATCCTTCTCCATGAGGGAGAAGGTGGCCGAAAGCCGGATGAGGGGGAACATCGCTTATTTAGCGTGTTTAGCCAGATACGCCGCAACACCCTCGGCGGTCGGCTTCATCGCCTCTTCGCCCTGTTTCCAGTTTGCCGGACATACTTCGCCATGAGTATCCGAGAACTGGACGGCGTCAACCATGCGCAACGCTTCGTCAACACTTCTGCCGAGCGGAAGATCATTGATGACCGAATGGCGTACCTTGCCGGTCGGATCGATCAGGAACAGACCGCGCAGAGCTACCGAACCATTGAGTAGTATGCCGTACGCCTTGGCAATTTCCTTATTGAGATCCTGAACGAGCGGATACTGGATATTGCCGATGCCGCCATTTTCGATTGCGGTGTTCTTCCAGGCCAGGTGGGTGAATTTCGAGTCAACCGAAACACCAATTACTTCAGTGTTCTTTTCTTTAAACTGAGCTACTTTTTTATTGAAAGCCAGGATTTCCGAAGGGCAGACAAATGTAAAGTCCAGCGGATAGAAAAACAGCAGCACATATTTTCCTTTGAGAGCCGAAAGGGTAATCGAACCAAAGCTGTTGTCCGGCATAACCGCCTCGGCGGTGAAATCCGGTGCTTGCTGCGTTACGAGAGTTGTAAGACACATAGTCATTCTCCTTTAAAATTAAAGTAAAAGCTTATGACATATCTAATACCAGCCAATATGATGCTTGTCAATGGGATAAAAATACTCTTTTAGTCTTTTTTGTTTGACAACAATTCGATTTTCGGGGAAGTGGGCGTTTTCGAAACCCATCCACCTCCCAGCGCCTTAACCAGCAGAACAGAGGCGGCAAGTCTGCGCCCCACGAGCCCTAATGCCGTCCGTTCATTTTCAAGAGCGGTAGTTTGAGCGACTAGCACATTGAGATAGGCCACCGTTCCGGCCTGATACTGGTTTGTGGTGATATTCACAACCTGTTGTGCCGCCTGCAGCGCCTGATCCTGGACCTGCGCCTCTTCCTTCAGAATGCGGAGCAGTGCCAGATTATCCTCAACCTCTTGAAAAGCGGTCAGCACCGTCTGCCTGTACCCCGCCACCGTAGCATCGTAGGCTGCCCTGGCCTGATCGGTCTGGGCATCACGCAGACCGCCATCGAACAACGGTATGGACATCTTCGGACCGACCGACCAGAAACGGCTCGGCCAGGCAAGCAGCGACCCAAGACTAGACGCTTCAAGACCGGCGGAAGCAGATAGACCGATGGTCGGGAAATAGGCTGCCTTGGCAATACCTATCTGGGCATTCGCCGCCGCCATCCTCCTCTCCGACGAAGCGATATCCGGGCGCCTCTCAAGAATTTCGGAGGGGAGCCCCGTTGGAATATATGGAACTTTGGCGGCCAACGATGTTACCGGCAGAGAAAAAGCTGCCGGCGGTTTGCCGATCAGCAGGGCAATGGCATGTTCCAGCTGGGCGCGTTGCACGCCAAGATCTATGGTCTGAGCCTCGGTGCTTCTAAGTTGCGTTTCGGCCTGAAGCAGATCGGCTTTGGCTACAATGCCGGCAGCATAACGATTTTTGGTCAGATCCAGGGATTTGCGATACGCTGCTGTTGTGACATCCAGAAGCTGTTTCTGGGCATCAAGCACCCGCAGCTGAAGATAATTGCCGGCCAGCGTTGCCTGCATGCTTAAAGTTACTGCCGCCAGGTCCGCAGCACTTGCCAGGGCAGCAGCTTGACTCGCTTCAACTCCCCGGCGCACCCTGCCCCAGAGATCAAGCTCCCACGTTGCATCGAGGGGAATCTGGAAATCAGATACCGTAGTTCCTCCAACGCCGATATTTCCTGATCTTTGTGACCTGGACGCCGATGCGCCTGCAGAAAGAGACGGGAAGTTGCCGGCTTTGGCAGCCTGTACCGCCGCGCGCGCCTGACGGAACTGGGCTTCCGCCGAAGCGATCGTGAAGTTTGACGTCACTACCTGTTGTTCCAGAGAGTTCAAGACCGGGTCCTGGTATATTTCCCACCACCGCTCGGGAACCTTGCCGTCCTGCGGCTGTGCGATCTTCCACCCTTCCAGTTCCTTGTATGCAGGCGGCATTGTAGCAAGCGGTGTCGGCCTGACATAGTCCGGGCCAACCGTGCATGCGGAGAGTAAAAGCAAGCATAAAACAGAGAATATACGGACAGTTAAACCTGATATTTTCACGAATCCTCCAGTTTCAATCATGACCGTTTCATAATTCGGCGGCCATGCCGTTTCCGTTCAAGCCAAGCCCGGAAACGGTCCAGATAAAGATATACCACCGGAGTGGTGTAGAGGGTCAACATCTGGCTGAATATCAACCCGCCAACAATCGAAATACCGAGCGGCCGTCTCAGCTCCGATCCGACGCCGGTACCCAGAGCCAACGGCAGAGCGCCGAGCAGAGCCGCCATGGTGGTCATCATGATCGGACGAAAACGAAGCAGGCACGCCTCGAAAATGGCGTCTTCAGGCTGTTTACCTTCGCGGCGCTGAACCGCCAGCGCGAAATCCACCATCATGATGCCGTTTTTCTTGACGATGCCTATCAGCAGGATCACGCCAATGATGGCGATCAGATTCAGGTCTGATCCGAACAGCATCAAGGCGGCCACCGCCCCCACGCCGGCTGAAGGGAGAGTTGAAAGGATGGTCAGCGGATGGATATAGCTTTCATAGAGTATCCCGAGCACGATATACACCGCAGCCAGCGCCGCCAGAATCAGGAGCGGCATGGTTTTTCGCGAATCCTGAAATGCCTGTGCCGTGCCGGCAAAATTCCCCCTGATACTCGTCGGTAACCCCATTTGACGAGTAGCCTCTACCACGGCCGAGACGGCCGCATCCAGCGAAACGCCCGGCGCCAGGTTGAAGGAGGTGGTCACAGCGGGAAACTGGCTCTGGTGGTTTACCGCCAGAGAGCTGGCGCCGACCTTGTACGAGGTGAACGCCGATAGCGGCACCATATTGCCGCTAGACGAGAGTACATGAATATCGTGTAGTGTGTCCGGCTGCTGTAAGAAAGCGGGGGCCGCCTCCATGACCACATGATACTGATTGAGCGGCGTATAGATGACGGAGACCTGGCGTTGGCCAAAGGCGTCATAGAGCGCCTCATCGATCTGTTGCGGAGATATGCCGAGCCGCGACGCTGTTGGTCGGTCGATAACCAGATCCGCCTCCAGTCCTCGGTTCTGCTGATCGCTGCTCACATCTGCAAGGAGCGGCATGCCGCGCATTTTCTGCAGTATTTTCACTCCCCAGCTGTTCAGTTCGGCAACATTTTCCCCGACAAGCGTGTATTGGTACAGCGCGTTGCTGATGCGCCCGCCGACCCGCAGATCCTGAACCGGCTGCAGAAAAGTTGGAGCACCTGGGATATGGGCCAACTTCTTGCGCAGTCGCGCAATCACCTGATTGGACGATGCTTTCCGCTTGCCGAAGGGCTGCAGCGAAATGAACATGCGTCCCGTGTTGACCGTGGAGCCGCCCCCCCCTCCGGTAAAACCGATTACGTATTCGACATCCGGGTCTTGCTTGATGATTGCCACAATCTGGGTCAACTTGTCCCGCATCGCTTGGAACGAGATATCCTGGGCGGCCTGAATACCCCCGGAAATCCTGCCGGTGTCCTGTTCGGGAAAGAACCCTCCAGGAATTTTGACAAAGAGGGTTATACTCAACGCCACTGTTGCCACCATCAATCCGAGCGTGATCCGCCGATGCTCCAAAGCCCAGCGCAGTGAAGTCTCGTAATGATTGTGCAGCCAGGCAAACATCCGTTCGCTGACACGATAGACTCTGCCGTGCGGTTTTGCGCCGTCATCTTTGAGGATAGTAGCGCACATCATCGGAGTCACGGTAAGCGATATTACCAGGGAGACCATGATGGCAGCGGAGAGCGTTACGGCAAACTCCCTGAACAGACGCCCCACCATCCCTCCCATCAGCAGGATTGGAATGAAGACGGCCACCAGCGAAACACTCATTGAGAGGACCGTGAAGGCTATTTCCTTGCTGCCGGAAAGGGCCGCCTGAAACGGAGATTTCCCCATCTCCTGGTAGCGGGTGATGTTTTCAAGCACTACTATGGCGTCGTCGACCACGAAACCGGTCGCGATGGTCAGCGCCATCAGGGAGAGATTATCCAGAGAGTAGCCGAACAGATACATTACCGCGAAGGTGCCGATGATCGACGATGCGACTGCCACCGCCGGAATCAGCGTCGCCCTGACGTTGCGGAGAAACCAGAATACCACCAGGACCACCAGAATCCCGGATACAATCAGCGAGATCTCCACATCATGCAGGGAACCGCGAATCGGGGGGGTCCGGTCAAGCACTACGGAAAGCTTGACGCCCCCCGGCATGGACGCCTCCAACTGCGGCAATACATCGCGAATGCTGTCCACGGTTTCGATGATATTGGCGCCAGGCTGCCTTGATATGATCACCATTACCGCCGGCATGCCGTTGACAAAACCGCTGACCCGCAGATCCTCAACCGAGTCCTCTACGCTGGCCACATCGGACAGCCGTACCGCCGCCCCAGTTTTGTAGCTGATCACCAGATTTCGATAGTCGGCAGCCTTTTTCAGCTGATCGTTGGCCTGTATCTCCCACGAGATCGTGTCATTGGCAAGCACCCCTTTGGGACGATTGACATTGGTGGCGGCCAGAACGGCACGGACATTGGCCGGACCGATGCCGTACTTGTTTAGTGCCAGGGGATTCAGTTCCGCCCGTACCGCCGGCAGCGCTCCTCCGCCCACGAAAACCTGCCCGACCCCTTTTACCTGAGACAGCTTCTGCGCGAGAATCGACGACGCCGCATCGTACATCTCCGGTTTGCTCACTCTGTCCGAAGTGAGCGACAGGATCATGATCGGCGCATCGGAAGGATTCACCTTGCGGTAAGACGGGTTGCTGGGGAGGTTTGCCGGCAGATAGCTTCGGGCGGCATTGATTGCCGCCTGAACATCCCGTGCTGCGCCATTGATATCCCGATTCAGATCGAACTGCAGAGTAATGCTGGTGCTGCCGCGATTACTGACGGAGGTCATCTCGGCCACTCCGGCAATCCGGCCAAACTGGCGCTCCAAGGGCGCCGCCACCGAGGTTGACATCGTTTCCGGATCGGCGCCGGGCAACGAAGCTGACACCGAAATGGTCGGAAAGTCAACCTGCGGGAGCGGCGACACCGGCAGAAGCCGGAAGGCTATAATGCCCGCCAGCACGAGCCCTACGGTCAGCAGCGTCGTGGCGACGGGGCGGCGTATGAATGTGGCGGAAATGTTCATGAAGGGTCGTAACCCCTCCTGTCCTCCCCTTTAGCAAAGGGGAGGGACGCATTTTGAAGCGATTCAGGATTATCTCCCCTCTTATCTAAGAGGGGATCAGGGGGAGTTAGTCGTTTCCCTCTCCGCCGCGCCAACCGATCAAACGCCAGATAGATGACTGGAGTTGTGTAAAGGGTCAAAATCTGACTGAATATCAGGCCGCCGATAATGGAGATACCGAGCGGCCTGCGGAGCTCGGAACCGACACCGGTCCCCATCGCTAGCGGGAGGGCGCCCAAGAGCGCCGCCATCGTGGTCATCATTATCGGCCGGAAACGGAGCAGACATGCCTGGTAGATGGCGTCATCGGGAGATTTGCCTTCGTTGCGTTCCGCATCGAGGGCGAAATCGACCATCATGATGCCGTTCTTCTTGACGATGCCGATCAGCAGGATAATGCCGATAATGGCAATGACCGTAAGTTCCTGACGGAACAGCATCAGGGAAAGCACCGCACCGACGCCGGCTGACGGCAGTGTGGAGAGAATCGTGACCGGATGGATATAGCTCTCATACAGTACGCCCAGCACGATATAGACAGTGATCAGCGCCGCCAGAATCAGGATCGGTTCGTTGGAGAGCGATGCCTTGAACGCCTGCGCGGTCCCCTGGAAACTCCCCTTGATGCTGGCCGGAAGTCCCATCTCCTTGGTAGCGGCTTCGATCGCATTCACGGCTCGCCCCAGGGAAATCCCAGGAGCCAGATTAAAGGAGGTGGTAACCGCGGGAAATTGCCCCTGACGATTGATCACCAGCGGCCCCTTTGTCTCGGTCGCCGAAGCGATGGCCGACAGCGGCACCTGACCGCCGCTGTTCGAACGGACATACAGCGCCAACAGGCCGCTCGGGTCTTGCCGGAACTGCGGCTTGACCGTCAGGATCACCCGATACTGGTTCAGTTCGGTGAAGATGGTCGAAACCTGGCGCTGACCATAGGCATCGTAGAGGGCATCGTCGATATTCTGCGGAGTGATGCCGAACCGGGCAGCTGTGGCACGATCAAAATCCAGCTTCACCTGCAGCCCCAAATTCTGCTGATCACTGCTCACATCTCGCAGTTCGCCCCGCTGCTGCAGTACTTCCACAACACGCGGCGCCCAGGTCGCAAGTTCCTCGGAATTGGGGGTTTCCAGGGTAAACTGGTACTGGGTACGGCTTACCCTGGCATCAACGGTAAGATCCTGTACCGGCTGCATAAAGAGGGTGATCCCCCCCACCCGGGCCAGATTAGGCTGCAGACGGCGGATGACATCTGTCGCGTTTGTGTCCCGCATATGCAAAGGTTTCAGGTTTATCAGTATTCTGCCGCTGTTGAGCGTGGTGTTGGTACCGTCAACGCCGATGAATGAAGATATGCTCTCCACCGCTGGATCTTCGAGAATCACCTTCGCCAACGCCTGCTGCCGTTCGGACATCGCAGGAAACGAGATCGCCTGTGATGCCTCCGAAATACCCTGAATGGCTCCGGTATCCTGAACCGGGAAGAACCCCTTCGGGATGAGCAGGTAGAGGAGTACTGTCAGCAGCAGCGTTCCCACAGCCACGATCAGGGTGGCGGTCTGGCGCCGGAGCACCCATTGAAGCGAACGGCCATACGCGGCGATCATCCGCTCGAAGAACTGCCCTGACGCATGGTAGAATCGCCCCTGGCGCTCCTCGGGCACATGTTTCAGTATGCGGGCGCACATCATCGGCGTCAGGGTAAGCGAGACGACCGCCGAGATCAGGATCGTAACCCCAAGGGTGACGGCAAACTCGCGGAACAGCCGCCCGACGACATCCCCCATGAAAAGCAGCGGTATCAATACCGCGATCAGCGACACCGTAAGCGACAAAATAGTGAAGCCGATCTGCTTGGACCCTTTAAGGGCCGCCTCCAGAGGAGTTTCCCCCTCCTCGACATAACGGGAGATGTTTTCGATCATTACAATGGCATCGTCCACCACGAAACCGGTGGAGATGGTCAGCGCCATCAGCGTAAGGTTATTCAAGCTGTAGTCGAGCAGATACATGACACCAAAGGTGCCGACCAGCGACAGCGGCACGGCAACGCTCGGAATGGTGGTAGCCGGCAGGTTGCGCAGAAAGAGAAATATCACCAGCACGACAAGGGCTACGGACAGAAGCAGCTCGAATTGAACGTCTTTCACCGATTCCCTGATTGTGACCGTCCGGTCGGTAAGCGGCGTTACCTTCACCGAAGCGGGGAGAGAAGCCTGCAGCTGGGGAAGCAGTTTCTTTACCCGGTTCACTACCTCGATAACGTTGGCTCCGGGCTGGCGCTGAATGTTGACGATCACGGCAGGGGTAGAGTTCATCCAGGCAGCCTGGTTCACATTTTCCGTATCGTCGATGGCGTCCGCCACATCCTTGAGCAGGACCGGAGCGCCGTTTTTGTAGGCTATTACCAGGGAACGGTACTCTTTACTGGTGAAGAGCTGATCATTGGCGCCGATGATGTAGGACTGCCGGGGACCGTCAAAACTGCCCTTGGCCTGGTTTACGTTGGCAGCGACCAGCGCGGTCCGCAGATCTTCAAGGGTCAGGCCGTAAGACGCCAACGCGGTCGGATTTGCATGAATCCGGACCGCCGGACGCTGTCCGCCGCTGATACTGACCATGCCTACGCCCGGCAGTTGGGAAATCTTCTGGGCAAAACGGGTATCCGCCAGATCCTCCACTTTAGGCAGTGAGAGGGAATCGGAAGAGAGCGCCAACGTCAGAATCGGCGCATCGGCAGGATTGACTTTGCTATAGACCGGCGGATTGGGAAGATCCCTGGGTAGGAAGTTGAAACCGGCGTTAATGGCCGCCTGGACCTGCTGTTCGGCGACATCCAGCGCCAGTTCAAGGCTGAATTGCAAAGTTATCACCGAGCTGCCGTGGGAACTGGTGGAGGTCATCTGGGTCAACCCCGGCATCTGGCCGAACTGACGCTCCAGAGGCGCGGTTACCGAAGAGGCCATGACATCGGAACTGGCACCGGGATAAAAGGTGCGAACCTGGATCGTGGGATAATCAACCTGCGGCAGCGCGGAAACCGGCAGCTGCTTGTAGGCTACGGCACCGGCCAGGATGATGGCGATCATCAGCAGCGTGGTAGCTACCGGGCGTAGTATGAAAAGGCGGGAGAAATTCATAAGTTGGGAGTCCTAAAAAATCACATTGGATGAATAAACAAAAGCAATTTACCACGGAGACACGGAGGCACGGAGAAAGTCAAAAAAAACCTTTTTTATGGTTTACCCCAAGTCCTTAAAACTTTTTATCCAGGTTTTCTCAGTGTCTCTGTGCCTCCGTGGTGAAAGCTTTTAGGGTCTGGGCTTTGGTCCTGCTCCACCTTTTTCAGCTCCGTTGCGCTTTTCGTCCCGCTTCTATCCCCAAGACAAAGGTTGGGGTGTAGCAATCCCGCCGTAGAGGGTTCTTCTAAGTTGAGTTCCTGCGGCAAATCTAAGTACGTTGTTTAGTTGTTCCAGTATCGGCTTTGCCTGCATTACGATCTTTGATATC
>CAIYDX010000398.1 GCA_903925005.1 uncultured Geobacteraceae bacterium | reverse complement strand
TGCGGTCGAACACCAATGCAAACTTTAATTGACGGAAAGGGGGCGTGGCACGATAAAATAACCACATTGAATAGCTGAATCTGAACTGACAGTCACTTCGTTCAAATCGGGTAACTGTCAGATCAAGTCGCGACTACTACAGCTAAATGAAGCTCTACTTCACGATATCTTGTTTACATTCTTACGATTTCGCCGTTTTCAATTTTCACCTTGTCACCCTCTAATACACCAAGAGAAAAGGTCAGGTGAATTTTCCGGTTTCCTCAGATTCGCTCCTCTATCAAACCGGGTAACCCCACCCTTTGGCAAGACTCTACTGTCAGATTAAGTCTAAGCCAATACGAATCAATGAATTACATGAATTATTTTGCTTCATGGTGCGATACTGTTGATAACAGCCAATGCCATAATAAACGCTCGACAACAGTCATACGTCGTCTAGTTGGTATGTAAATGTTGCCGAATCTCGGGCAGCCTCTTCATAAATACCAGTCAATAGTGAAAGAAATCTCGCTGTATTCTCAACTTTCTCAGAAACCCCGTTAATATCCTCAAGACGCTTAATCAACACTTCAACTCTGAGTTTGTAATACTCATTAGTTAAACTGACACCTTTTTCAGTTGCAGAATACGAATAGGTTTTGCTTTTTGTGTCTTTTTGCTTTTTGATCAGGCCTGCAGACTCAAGTTTTCTCAGGCTATATTGGATGTTTGGGATATCATCCCTATTAATGAGTCTGGCAATAGTGGCACTATTTTTGGGGCGATCAAGCATCCTAATAACGTGGAGAATGATATGTTCTTGGTATTTGATTTCAACATCAGAAATGATTGTGATCATTCCAGTAGCCAAAACGTAACGAGAAAATGCTTCATTGAAACGAATCAATGCCCATTCAAACTCAGTTACGTTAAATTCCAAATCTGACTTTGCCAGATGCCAATTCTTATAATATTTTTGCTCCATTTTGATATCCTGTTCAACATTGAAAGTTTAATAATCATATCGTAAAGCAAGTGCCGTCGGTAGAACAATTGGATTATGGGGGGGGGAGTATGTTGTCGAAGCTTGTGCCGCTTCATCGTAAATGCCAGTTAGAAGCGAAAGAAATTTGGTGGCGTTGTGAAATTTATCAGTTATTCCGCTTATCTCATCTAGTCGTTTGATTAGAACCTCTTCCTTATGTTTGTAATATTCATCCGTTAATTTGAATCCTGTTTCAGTCGATTTATAAGAATATGTTTTACCATTTCGATCTAGTTTCTTTTCTATTAGCCCGGCAGATTCAAGCTTTCTTAAACTGTATTGGATATTAGTTATATCGTGTCTATTAAGTAATCTTGCCACTGACGCACTATTCATGGGGCAGTCAAGCATCCAAATGACGTGAAGAATAATATGTTCATGGTATGTTATCGCAACATTACTGGTAATTAGAACGTAGCGTTTAAAAGCCTCATTGAACCGAATTAATGTCCAGTGAAACTCATAGGCATTAAATTCCAATTTGGAATTTGCAAAGTGCCAATTGTTCTGAATATGCTGTGCCAATTTATGCCCCAGTCCAGTATTAGGATAGTTTGGCTCTTTTTGTTAAGATTGTTGCCGAAATAGCTATTTTTCTGAGAGATGATTCGTGATGCTACGACGAAAAACAACTGGTGCTCCGTTATATGATTTCTTGCTAAACCAGGTCGAGAGAGCAGAGTCCATGTAGATAACATGGCCCGGGAACCAGTCTATGAGTGCTTTAGCCAGTCGCTTAACATCATTCAACTTTACTTTCCCATTGGAATACAGTTCGCGAACTTGTTGCACTGCTTGAATAACCTTATTATGCTCGTCTATATGACAATCCATTGCTGGGAATTCGGTTCGTTCCATCATGGCTTTTTCGTTGTCAAAATGTAACAGAATATGCAATTCGATATCAATAAGGGATTGGACTGCAGAGATATCTGAACAGTTTATTAATGTTGCGGCTAGAGTGACAAATTCTCGGTGCGTTTCATCGATAGCCTCATGTCCAACCAACATGCTGTCATCCCAATTGAATTCACTCGCTTGTTGTTTTGTATGGACCACTTGTTCATTGAATATCTCCACATTTCTTCCTTTTTTCTGGGCTTGATTGTATCGAAAAGCATTCAAATACACTCAAGCATTGGAGTTGCGTGATTACCTCGTAGTATAGGCAAATGGTGGAAACTTATCTCTTTGCCCCGATCAATACTGCTATCATGGTTGCAGGTTGTTCGCTGCGATTACGCCACGCATGTCGCGTCCCATTTTGTATGACAATATCACCAGCCTTGAGGTGTCGCACTTCACCATCATCCAGTTCAAGCCACAATTCGCCCGAAACAATAACGTCATAATCTACAGTGTCGGTTCTATGCATACCGGAACCATCTGCATCGAAGGATTCTGCGAGTCCAGGCAAGTGTTTGGCATATTCTTCACCTGCACCTTCCGGATTAAATTCTTTCGATTCAAAAACACTGTCGGGTGGAAATTGGACAAGAATCACTCTAGTTCCATAAGGGTCTGGAACGAATGATTTTATATTTGATGTGGTGTCTATGCTGTCTTCAGGGAATTTCGGTGTGTGTGGTGTTGCCCAAGCCAATGCGGTCTGAAAGCCAGGAACCGACACATAATTGTGTATATTCGGTATTGGTCCATCTGAAAGGATAACGGAGCGTCCGTTTTTCTCTCCTGTTACAATGCGTCTAGTCATGTTAAATATCTCCTAAATTGTTTATGTTGTTCGAAGTGTTAGACTCATACGACTTGGGACATGCAATCATTAAATGCCCAGGATGGATGGGGTCATTTTCGTGTGGTTTGTTGCCTGATGGTTATTGAACAATTACGACGTTTACGAATCCACCAGCACGCTTTTCCGCAACTTCGAGTGCCTCATTTACTTGTTCGAGTTTAAATCGATGGTGCTCAAATATTGATAGGTCTAGCGTACCAGCTGTTGCCATTGATGCAAGCTCTTGACCTTCTGCCACTGAGAACCATAGCGATCCGATCAGACTTACCTGAACACACATTAGTTGATGCATATTTACGGGCATAGGATCCATCATTGCACCAATTTCTACGAGCTTTCCGCCTCGCCTAAGCGAATCAATACAGTCGAGAGTGATTTTGTGAGATGCACCTGGCCCAATAGCATCAAGTACTGCATCAACTCCAAGTCCATCAGTCTCCTGGCGTGCCCACGATGCCAAATCGCCACTTCCATAAGAGAAGATACTTATTCGTTGAGGGTCAAGATTTTTTACCCGTGTGAGCAACTCTGGATTTCGTGCAACGCAAAGAATTTTTGTTGCTCCCATAGCCCTTGCTATTTGCACGGCTCCAAGTCCTAATGTCCCACTTGCGCCACTTATTAAGACAGTTCTTCCAGCACGAATATCTGCTTTCCTCAATCCGGAATAGGCAGTTCCCAAATATCCAAATCGACTTGCCTGCTCAAAGCTAATCGCATCCGGTAATTTGATAATTCCACTAGCTGGGGCTGTAACGAACTCTGAGAATCCTCCATAGGGATATTCACGGTAAATGCGGCGGGACTCTGGTCCAAATCCAAAATACCCTTGAAAAGTGTAAGCGCTGCAGTTTATTGGTTCTCCGCAACGACAAGCATGACAAGTTCCACAGTATCTACCGGGATTAAGGTAGACACGATCACCGACGGAAATATCCCTCACTGCGCTTCCTATTTCAGCGATAACGCCAGCGGTATCAAGTCCGTATATAGCAGGCAATTCTGGGACAGTTAAGTAAGCATGTTCACCATAATTGCTTATAACGTTGCGGAGGTTGGGAACAACACCTGAAGCCTTAACATCGATTAAAACATCTGTTGGATGCATCAAATGTGGACGATCGATTGTGTCTACTTGGAAGCGACCACCTGGTGTGTGTATGCGCGCCGCACGAATTAGTTTGGCATCAGAAATATGACTCATCTTTATCTCCTTAATTGAATAAGTGTTGACCGTTCTCTATCGAAAATTCAAGTTGTCTGCTTTTTCTGGCAGAAAACAGTAGTAATTCCAACGTCAATAGTCGCCTAGCATTAAAATTGATGGTCAATTGAAAGTCAATATAAAAATAATAAAATAAACCAATAATTA
>CAIYDX010000397.1 GCA_903925005.1 uncultured Geobacteraceae bacterium | reverse complement strand
GCGGATCACGCACCTGGTGAAAACGCTCGAAGATCTGCTCCAACCTGTCCGGTGGTATGCCGGGACCTTCATCAGCGACACTGATCAGGGCAAAATTTTCTTTTTTTACACCGCTAAGCCTGATTGTCCCTCCTTCCGGGGAAAATTTTACGGAGTTGCCGAGGAGGTTCGTCAGTACTTGGTGAAGACGATCAGCGTCGGCAAACAGAGTAGGAAGGGCGGCCTCGACACTGCTGACAACATTGATACCCTTTTCGGCAAAGAGCGGGTGAGTGGTGCCGACCGACCTGGCAAAAACCGGTTCCAGTTCCAGAGGTTCGGGAAACAGCTCCAGCCGTCCGGCTTCGATCTTTGAAAGGTCTAAAAGGTCGTTGATCATACGGGTGAGCCGCTCCGCCTCGTCATGGATGATGCCGACGAATTTCCTGCGCTTTTCCACGCCGTCCACGTCATAACGGAGCAGGATTTCGGAGAAGGAGCGGATTGAAGTGAGCGGAGTTCTGAGCTCATGGCTGACTGTGGAGAGGAAATCGCTTTTAAGACGGTCCAGCTCCAGCAGGCGGGTATTGGCCTTTTCCAGTTCGGTCGTGCGCCGGGCCACCTTTTCCTCCATGGCGTGGCTGTAGGCCTGAATCTCTGTGTAAAGCTGAGCATTGACCGTAGCCATTGCCAGCTGGTTGGCCAAAGCCGCGAACAGCTCGACAAACTCGTCGGTGAAGTGCATCGGTCCGCGGGAGGTATAGGCGGTGAGTACTCCGATCACCCGCCCTTCGTAGATCATCGGCGCATGGATAAGCGCGCTGATCGGCACATCCTTGACAAGTTTGGAGAGCAGCAGCGGCTTGTCGATTTCACGGGTATCCCCGACTACCATCGGCCGGGCATCGAGGAAACAGCAGCCGAAGTATGTATCCCGCGAAGGGGGCATGGCGGAGGCTAATACGTATTCATCGCTCAGTCCGACGTGGCTCCGGATCCGCATGATACCGTCTTCGCCCATGAGCCGGACTCCAAGATGTTCGAACCCGAACTCCCGCTTGATTAACAGGAGCACCTCCTGCAACAGGGTATCGATGTCCAGGCTCCTTGAAAGTGCGTGCGAGGCTTCATGGAGTACCATTAATTCCCTCAGCCGCCTTTCAAGGGCATCCCTGCTCTCCACCAGCGTTTGTGAAACACCGCCGAATACATCCAGAATCTCCACCGCGTGCTCACGTGACCACGCAAGTGTGCTGGTGATGATCATATGTGCCGATGGTGTGCCAAGGGCGCTGGCCAGACAGCGCTCGGTGGCTTCCAGCAGCAGTTGGGGTGATGAGCGCTCGGGGAGGGCCCCCAGGACATCCATCGCCATTTTGGCGCCCACAAACCGAGTCAGAAGCCCTTCCAATACGGTTCTGTTAACCCACGCAGCCGGAAGTTCGGAACGCTGTATCACATCTGATGGGCGTGAGGTCAGGAAGCTGGTAATGAAATAGACCGCCATGTTGAACAGCAGGCTCCAGATCAGGGAATGGGTCCAGGTGTCGAACCCCTGAAGGCCGAACAGGACTCGTGGCCTTAGCAGTTCGACTCCCCAGGGTCCCTGTGTCAAAAACGATTCGTTCATCCATCCGGAATCCACGAAGCTGGGGAGCAGCAGCGTGTATGTCCAGACGCCAAACCCGGCGGCGAGGCCGGCAAGCGCTCCGGCCCTGCTCCTTCCTTTCCAGTACAGCCCGAAAAGTATCGCGGGGACAAACTGGATTATGGCCGAAAAGGACAATAGTCCGGTCGCGACCAGAGTGTGTGATTCACCGATCGACCGTTTGAAGGCGTATCCGAGGAGTACGACGCCAAATATTACGGCCCGTTTGGTGTACAGGAGGTGAACAGAGACGTTGCGGTTTCCCAGGTTCCGGAGTGCGGGGAAAAGACCACCCAGGACAGCTACGCCGGGGTGATGGAGGATCATTGTTGACAAGGCGACCGCCTCTACGATGACCATGCTGGTTGCGGCGGAAAAACCGCCCAGAAACGCGAGAAACGCCAGCCCGGTATGACCCCGGGTCAAAGGGAGGGAGATCATGTAAAAATCCGGGACCAGATCTCCCCCATACAGACGTCCAACCAGCGCTACGGGAAGTACGAGTACGTTTATCAGTAACAGGTAGGCCGGGAATGCCCAGGAGGCGGTGCGCAGGTGACGCGGTTCGACATTTTCGACAACCAGCATGTGAAACTGGCGGGGGAGAAATATTACGGCTGACGCCGAGAGAAAACTTAAGGATACCCAGGTCGGCAGCGACACCCCGGACCCTTTCCCAAGCTGGAACAGTTGTGCCAGGTTTGGATCGGCAAGAGCCTTTTCAAAAATACTCGACAGTCCGCCGCCGATACCAAAGGTAATATAAAGTCCGAGCACCAAGAAGACACCCAGCTTGACGGCGCTCTCGAAGACCACCGCCGCGACCATCCCTTCGTGCCGTTCGGAAGCGACCAGGCTGCGTGCACCAAAAAGCCCGGCAAAGATCGATAGCGCGAGGGCCGCCCAGAAGGCGGCATCGCCAAGAATCCCGGAAGCTGCATTTCTTCCGGTGAGCAGATCGAAAGTGTACCCCACCGCTTTAAGCTGGAGGCCGATATACGGGGTAACCCCGATTACCATTACCGTAGTGGCAAGTGCTCCAAGAGACCACCCTTTTCCATACATTACTTCAAGCAGGTCCGGCAGGCTTGTGACCCCCTCTTCCCGGCAGAAAGAGACGAGACGTTTGAGCAGCGACGGCCCCAAGAGGAAGACGAGCGTGGGGCCAAGGTAGATCGGCAGAAACCCCAGTCCGGTGGACGCGGCCTGTCCCACGCTGCCGTAAAACGTCCAGGAGGTGCAATAGACCGCCATAGAAACACTGTACACCCACGGGTTGTCGACCAGACTGTGACCGCTATCCCTCGCCTTGTCCGTGGCATAGGCGATTGCGAACAAAACCAGAAGATATCCTACTCCGAGAAGAGCAACCCAGAAAGTTTCATTCACGATTCATCTCCCCGTGCAAGCAGCCAGCCAAACAGCACCAATACGCCCCAAACCGCGAACAGGTAAAGGGGCAGAATCGGAATTCCCAAAAAACTGCCGGGGCGGTTAAACGCCACAAGCAGAGGGGGGAACAGGGCCGCTATTCCGATGACAAACAGGGCGGCGAGCCGGCGTGAGGTCTTATTCATGTCTCTAATACCCTCCCTGATTTCAGAATCTGGACGATTGCCAGCGGAGGAGGAGGTGGCGGTCACAGAACGCTTTGGCATCTGCAAGCGTATGCACTCCCCGGCCCGGCAGCAGTGAGATAAGTCCCAGAAATACCTGGGCGGTGGCGCGGGCGTCGCCCAGAGAGGTGTGACGCCCCTCGATGGCGATCCCCATCCGTTCCGCCATCGCGTCCAGGCCGTGCCCTTCGGTCCCCTCATGGATGCCATATGAGAGGAACAGGGTATCAAGAATCGGGTTGTCGATCATCGGCAATCCGGCCTCGGCAGCAGCCAGCTCCAGGCATTTTTTGTCAAAGGCCGCATTGTGGGCGACAAGAACGGAATCGCCGACAAATTCGGCAAATTGCTGGTAAACCTGTTTCATGGATGGCGCATCCGCCACCATGTGATCTTCAATATGGTGAAACTTTATCGATTCGGGAGGTATCGGCCGGCCAGGGTTGACCAGAGAGTGGAATTTGTCGGCGTTCTGGATCCGTCCTCTACGAATCCGGACTCCGCTGATACTGATGACCTTGTCTCCCTCGGAAAGACGCAGTCCGGTGGTCTCGGTGTCGAACACGACATACTCAAGATCGCACAATTCGGACTGCAGCTGATCAGTCCTTTCAATGATCGGGCGAGGCAGAAAGAGATCGAAATCGTAAAACTCCGGTTCACCGTCAAAAAGCCCCCCGGTATGATCTCCTTCGGATACGACGTCCGCCTGAAGCAAAGCCAGCCGAACCTCCAGGCATTCACCGGAGGTTCGGGTCCAAAATTCACCCCGGTTTTTTCGCACTACATCGCCAAGAGGGAGTGATTGTTCACCGGCAGGGGATACCTCCAGCGCTTCCAATTCAGCCGGATTGCCTTTGAAGGGGCCTTTGACGCGGAAGGTTGTGACCACTGTGCCTTCCTCCACCCTCAGGTTCGCACTGACCGAAAGTTGCTCCGTACCGCTCTGGTTGAGCCACTTGAGGACGCACGACAGGGATGAGACCCATGAAAACGGCTCCACCAGCACCGGAGGAATCGGAATATCGTCCTCTTCGATATCGACCTGAACCCCTGGAACCAATAGCAAAGATTCCTTGAGCAGATCGCGGGGATATGAAACCGTAGTCGGCCAGTTGGTGCTCTGGGCGGCTTCGTTAGCTTCGTCGATTGCCGTAACCCGTTCGTTCAGGCGTTTCATCTCTTCATCAATCGCCTCCAGAAACGCCATCTGTTTTTCCGCCGGCATATCCCTGTGACGCTTGAGTATTTCGACCAGTGAACTGGTAGCGGCCAGCGGCCCTCTCAGGAGCTGGGGCATTTCCCGCAGGGTCTCCTCGGACTTTCTTCTGTTCAGATTTCGAAATACCAGCAAAAATCCTGATCGTTCCCCTCCAGGCCCCGGAATGGCGGAAAGCGAACCCTTGAGAAGTTTGCCGTCCGGAAGTGGAAAGAGCACATCCTCCACGGTCTCCCGTCCATGTTCCCACCTCTGGCGTACTCTTTTAAGATGAAAGTTGAGGCGGTCGCTGGGCAAGATTCGCGACAGAGGGTTCCCGATGCCGGACGTATAGCCCATATCCAGAATAATTCTTGCCCGCGGATTCATCAGGATTGTCTCTCCGGCTTCGTTGGCCACGACAACACCATCCACCATTGTCCGCAAGACGGTTGCCAGGCGATTGCGCTCTTCCTGCACCGTGCGGGTCGCTTCACGGACACGCTCCTCAAGTTCGTCGTAAGCCTTGCCAAGATTCTCGGCCATGTGATTGAACTCCAGGGCCAGATCTTCCAGCTCGTCGCCGGTATCAAGCACGATCCGGTGGTCGAGATTGATTCGGGCGATGAGCTCGGCTCCCTGCCTGATTTCGAGAATCGGGCGCAGGAACTGGTTGGCCATGCGCCACGCCAGGGCCGTAATGATGCCACCGAATATTGCCAGAAGAATGGCAATCTGAATGCTTGCCGAGATGAACTGGTCATACACCTGGGATGCCGGCTGAAATCGCTGGATCTCGGCAACATAGTCGCTGACGACAAAGAACAGGCCGGTCATTGCGGCAATCATGGGAAATAATGCCAATCCAAGGAACGAGGCAATCATGCGGCGGCGCAGGCTTCTTTTTCTCCGGACCGGTATTTCCTCCTGGATCGCTGTCATGATTCCAGACAGGCTCGAATCGTAAGCAGCAGTTCGTCGGCGCTGAACGGCTTGGTTACATATTCATCCGCGCCCACCTCTAACCCCTTTTTCTTTTCAAGGGCTTGCCCCTTGGCCGTCAACATGATCACTTTTGTCCCGGCCATATCCTCCCGTTCCCGCAGGATTCGACAGACTTCGTAGCCATCTTTGCGCGGCATGTTGACGTCCAGAAGAATCAGGTCCGGCCGAACCCGTGTGGCCACATCCAGTGCTTCATCTCCGTCTCGCGCCGTGTGGACCTCATATCCCTCCATGTCCAGAATGAATTCGATGGACATCAAAATATTCGGTTCGTCATCCACGGCAAGGATTTTTTTCTTACTCATCAGCCGGCTCCCTCCAGTCCCAACCTGTTCATCTTCCGTATAGACTTATATCGCATAAACAGAACCATAGAAATGATTTTCAGATGGTAAAGCTAATAATTTTCCTGTTTACGGAGGGAAATCATTGTATGTTATATTCAGACAAATACTAAATTGTTCCACACCAGGTCAGCATGACAAAAGAATGTTTCGAGCCAATTGCAGACAAAACCGCCAGAATTCTTATTCTGGGATCTTTTCCCGGAGAAGAATCACTGAGACGCCATCAGTATTATGCTCATCCGCGGAACCTGTTTTGGGAAATGATTGCTGCGATCTGCGGAACCGGTCCAATCGATGATTACGAGAAACGTTGTGCTCTCGTGAAAAGTAATGGTATCGCAATTTGGGATGTGCTCAATTCCTGCGATAGAGAAGGAAGTTCAGACGGGGAGATCAGGCCGGGCCATTTTGTTCTCAATGACTTTGGCCGGTTTCTCTCAGAACATTCAATGGAAGTAATTTTCTTTAACGGCAAGAAAGCTGCTATGCTGTTCAATCGGTATGTAAAACCGGCGATTATTCCGTATCAACTCAGGCAAGTGATACTGCCGTCTACAAGTCCGGCATATGCGGCTCTTTCAAAACAACATAAGCTGGAGCGTTGGCTTGAAGTAAAAACATACCTGACAACGTAGAAAAGACCACCAACGAAAGATTAGATATAACCAAATCACCATATGAGGTACCCGTGGCACTTATCTCCCTACGCACCATATCCCTGGCTTTTGGCGGCCCACCTATTTTTGACGGCATCAACCTGCAGATCGAACCGGGCGACCGGCTCTGTCTGATGGGGCGCAACGGCAGCGGCAAATCGACGCTGCTGAAACTGATCGGCGGCGAGCTGACCCCCGAAAGCGGAGAGGTACAGCGGCAGCAGGGTCTCAAGGTGGCTCAGCTTACCCAGGATGTACCGCAGGGGCTGGCTGGAAAAGTTTTTGACGTGGTCGCGGCAGGCATGGGTACCGCCGCAACCCTGCTGGCTGAATATCACCATGTCAGCCACGAACTGGCGCATGACGGCAGCAAAAAATTGCTGGCGCGTCTAGAAACGCTGCAAAAGGAGCTGGAGGAGAATGACGGCTGGAACCTGCACCAGGAGGTGGAGCGGGTGCTGAACCGCCTGGATCTTGACGCCGAGGCTGAATTCACCGCGCTGTCGGGCGGCACCAAGCGCCGGGTGCTGTTGGCCCGTGCCCTGGTGTCCACCCCCGATATCCTGATTCTTGACGAACCGACCAACCACCTCGATATCGACACGATCCTCTGGCTGGAGGAGTTTCTGGCCAAGAATGTCAAAACGGTGCTGTTCGTAACCCATGACCGTGCCTTCGCTCGGCGGCTGGCCAACCGGGTGGCGGAGCTGGATCGCGGAAGGATCTACGCTTTTTCCTGCGGCTACGATGAATTTGTCGAGCGCCGGGAAGCGCTGCTGGAGGCCGAGATAAGCCGTCAGGCGCTGTTCGATAAAAAACTGGCCCAGGAGGAGGTCTGGGTCAGGCAGGGGATCAAGGCCCGCCGGACCAGAAACGAAGGGCGTGTTCGGGCGCTTAAGAAGCTGCGCGACGAATCCCGCCAACGGCGCGAACGGGTGGGAACAGCCAAAATACAGCTGCAGGTAGCTGATCGCTCTGGGGCGCTGGTGGCCGAAGCGACCGGCGTGACCTTTGCCTACGATGGCCGGCCGATTGTGAAGAATCTCTCCACCACGATCATGCGCGGCGACCGGATCGGGATCATCGGCCCGAATGGTTCGGGCAAGACGACGCTGCTCCGGCTGCTGCTGGGCGAACTGGAACCACAACAGGGGGAGATCAAACTTGGTACCCGCCGCGAAGTGATCTATTTCGACCAACTGCGCGAACAGCTGGATATGGACAAAAGTGTGCAGGAGAATGTGGGGGAGGGGAACGATACCCTGGTCATCAATGGTCAGTCGCGCCATATTATCGGCTATCTGCAGGACTTTCTCTTTTCCCCGGAACGGGCGCGTTCCCCGGTAAGCATTCTTTCCGGCGGCGAGCGCAACCGGCTGTTGTTGGCCAAGCTCTTTACCAAGCCGTCCAATATCCTGGTCATGGATGAACCGACCAACGATCTGGATGCCGAAACGCTTGACCTGCTGGAAGATCTGCTGATGGAATATCCCGGCACGCTGCTGCTGGTGAGCCACGACCGCGAATTCCTCAACAATGTCGTGTCGAGTACGCTGGTGCTGTCCGGCTCAGGAGAGGTGCGGGAATTTGTCGGCGGGTATGACGATTGGCTGAATCAAGCTGCTATCGAGGCCTCTGCAGTGGTTCAGGCGGCGCAGAAAACGGTCCAGGAAAAGGGAAAACCGCAGAAAGAGAAACCCCGCAAACTCTCGTTCAAGGACGAACGTGAATTGGTGGGGCTGCCGGAGCGGATTGCCGCGATTGAGAAGGAACAGGAAGGATTGCACACCCGCCTGGCCGATCCCGAATTTTACAAAAACGCCGGAGGAGAGGTGGTTGCCGTTAATGCCCGCCTGGCCGCATTGGAGCAGGAACTGGAAACAGCCTTTCAGCGTTGGGACGAGCTGGAAAGTCTGAAAGAGTAGTCCTCATTACTACGTGCTCAATAGAAGCGCGGTCACTGTACGACAATTTTTACTTTGCCGTCAGCCAGATAACCGGCTTTGCGCAGTTCCTGGAAATAGGCGACATCATTATTCCAGTCGATGGTCATATCCACCTTACCGGTGGCCTTTTCCGAGGCGGCCTGAAGTCGGAACTCGTAGGTTCCCGGATCAAGCTTGGCCTTTAATGAATCGTAATTGAAATCCTCATTTATAAACACAATTATGTCTTTGCGCGCAGCGGAAAGGGCCGGACGTAAGATGCCCCCATCCTGTTTGGCTTGACTGTAGCTGCTGTATTTTCCATCAGCTATTTCGATCGCCTTTACGTACAGTACGATTCTGAATTTCTTTCCCCCCACCTGCTGAGGACCGACCGTTTCAGGCAGGCACAATAGAGCCCACATCGGGCCTGAAAAATTCAATTCGCTGACCGGCTTCGGCAATGCTGCGTCGCGACTGATCTCTTCTTTGAAAAACGTTACGGAGCCGGGCGCTTTGCCGGCGCATAAATTCGCGGCAAAAGCGGTAGTTGTACATAACAAAGCGGACAGCGCCAGAGCCAAAATCAGATATTTTTGCATAGTTGTGTGGTCCTTTCAGCGGCGAGTTTGATTGCTGATGAAGTTATTTGCATACAACGTTCAACATAACTCTTTATTTCTAAAACGAATTTAAAAAATAGTCTTAATGCCCGCCCCTGTCAAGAATTGTGAGGACCTGCTATGAAAATAATCTTCTTTCTCGTGGCTGTAATGTTTTTTTCAAATACCGTATCTGCCCAGATGCCGATCGATACCGATTTAAAGCTCATGCCGTACAAAAACACCGGAGAAATTGAAAAAGGATTGGAATTTATTCCTTTCAACATTAATACAAATATTTATTACAGCATAATCAGCAAGCATTCCGGTTTGCCTCTGAATATCCGCGGCCAGAGTATGTTAGCCGGCAAAGATCTGTATCAGGATGGCGATAAAAGAAAGCGTACTTCCGGAAAATTCAGATTTACACAGATTAGTGACGGAACTTACAGGATTACCATTTTGCATTCGATGAAATCCCTTAGCGGGGCGCTTGACGGCAAGGAAGGTGGGGCTTTTGTTCAGGACGATTTTCGCGATGATTCAAAGCAGCTGTTCAGAATAAAACGTGTCGGCGACAACCTGGTTAAAATATCCCCGCTATATTCAAATCGCATCATGGTTGTGGAAGCCAACTCCACGTATCACGGAACCACGATGCGCGAGGGTGTTGAAAGGAATAACAGTAATGAGGTTTTCGAACTGCTGCCGGAAGGGAGCGTCATTAACGAAGAAGCTGCACAGAAAGCCCGGGGGCTTTTGAATGAAGGGATAAAACTCGCGCAGAACAAAATGAATGAGCAGGCTGGCGATGCATTTCAACAAGCGGTCGGCCTTGCACCCAATGATGGCTCCATATTGTCGGAAGCGGGGCAATGGCTGGTCGTAATTAAAAGCGATGACCGTGCTATTGATGTTCTGGAAAGGGCCCTGCAAGCCGACGGTTTTGCTCCACGCGCGCTGAGAGACCTTTTTAATCTGTACTGGAAAAAAAGAGATTGGCATAAAGCGCTTACTATAGCCGATAAAGCGATAGTTTACCGGAAGCAGCAATTGCTGAAGGACCCTCGTAACGGTGGGGTTAGTAATGAGCTGATTGAAGCATATGGTATCAAGACCAATACTTTCAATCAGCTGGCCGACTGGCAAAAGGCGCTGCAAACTGCCGATGAAGGCTTTGCCCTGATCCCGAACACGAATAACCGGCAGATAATTTATGCCAAGGGTGAAGCTCTGCATGTGACCGCAGGGCTGAAAGTAAATGAAAAGGATTACGGCGCTGCCGAAAAACTTATCGATGAGGCGATTAGGACTTATGAAAACAGTGCCGATTTGATTAAAGGGAAAGGGCGTTACAGTGATCTGGTAGCGGTAAAACAGCTGCTGGCAAAGAAAAAAGAGCTGATGAACGTAACGCCTGCCTCCGTACAAAGAGTGCTTACGCTGATTGTAAACGGTATCGATATCAACCAGGTGGTAAACGGAAAAGATGTGAAAATCAGGGATGGTTTCCCCGAAGCGATGAAACAGCGTATTCGCGCGGGACAGGCGTGGTACGGCCTTTATATTGAATGTGAAACGGAAGGACAGGTTGCTGTCGCATTCAAAAATGTTGATGTCGGTATTGCCGGCCGCGTCAATTCTGATGGACTTGTTCAGATCAAAGTCGATTCCATCGCGCCTTCAGTTGCGCCCTTGATTTCGAAACATCGAAATTTCGATACCTATGCTTTTTATTGGAATGGCGCGACCAGCGGTTTGAACAACGGTACCGGCGAGGGGGGCGGGTCGTGGCCGATGACCCTGGCCGGGGTAAGTGTCGGACAGCCGCGCGGCGTCGCCGTCATGGCGGCCAATCCCGAGATGTACGGCGTTTTTGATGGGCTGTTGCACCACGAATATGGACATGTGCTCGAAGTTATTGCGAATATTACCTTTGTTCATTGCGGCGACATAACAGCGTCTGATAGAAAAAAGCCTGAATACACCGGTTGGAACGGCAAGTGCGAGGATATTTATTCGTGGGTGTTGGGATCATTTATGAAAAACAGATACAAAGATATGAACTGGGCAGCGCGGTATCCGGCAAAGTAATACCGTAAGCGCCAGTGAATGTATGCGGCAGAATTTAAAAATAATTCAATATGTTTTATGTTTCCCTCTCCACCAATCACAATCACAGCTTTTCAATAAAAGCCGCTATCGCCGCATGGACGTCTTCAGAGCCTTCACCCGCCAGAATCCCATGGCGGCTGAAATCAAAAGGGAGATATGTTTTCTGTTTCGAACCAATCTGATGGAACAGCAGTGCCGTTCCCTCGGCATTGACCACCGGATCGCCGTGAGCCTGTATGACCAGGGTCGGTACATTCACTCTCTCCAAGCGCTGTTCAAGTTCTTTCATGAAATGTTCCAGTTTCGACAGAGCCGCCACCGGAATTTTAGCATAGGTGATCTGCGGGTGTTCCGGAGTAATATTGAAATACTCCTTTGCCGCTTCGTGACAGTGAATAGTATCCATGAGCCTGTTCCAGGTGGTGACGACAGATGCAAATCGTGTCGTGATGTCCTGCAGCCGAAAAGCGGGCGAAATCGCAAAAACACCGGCCAATCCGGAAATACGAGCGGCACTGTCGAGCGCCAGGCCGCCGCCGAAAGAAAACCCGCCAACCACGACCCGTGCGCAGAGAGAGCGCATCAAAGCATAGCCGACATCCACCGATTCAGTCCAATCGTTTCCGTTTCGTATAGCAAGATCTTCGTGTGAAGTCCCGTGACCTCGGAGGCGTACACAGTACACCCATAATCCTTTGCCGTTCAGATAGGCGGCAAGTTCAAGCATCTCGCGCGGTGCAGAGAGAAAACCATGCACAAGAACGACTCCCATTCTTCGTGACTTGCCTTTCAGCAGAATAGGTGCGCCGACAGTACGCTCTTTGGATTCGCCGACTCGGTTAAACCGTGTATAGTCGGCTTCAAATTGATCGTTTGCCTGCCGCAACAGCACATCGACAATCTGATGCCTTATCAGTATTTCCGGCAGCCACGCCAGCCAGCGCACTTTGCGATGCAGAGCTGAAAGCGGCTGCACTTCATTGACCGCTACACCGAGAGGGTTCTCGATCCGAATCCGGTGGAACTCGCTATCCGGAGATAAGTTTGCCGAGATCTTGTGCAAAACGCCATGTTCACAGCGTACAACCCCGGTTTCCCGTGCCAATTCCAGGAAGTCGCGGTATTTATGGTACCGGTCGTCCGTCAACAGTGCAACCTGCCCGGTCTCAAGACTATGGTGGCAAGAAACCGATGTCTCGTCCGGCACGAGATTGGCCAGCAAGAAGGCGCGCCGCCTGAAGTCATTTTCGGAGATTTTGGTAAGGGGGAGCGCCTTGAGCAGCGATGCAAAAAGGTGATCGTGGTTGACCGTGGTCATACTGTAAATATCGGACATGAAGCGGTGCATCAGATTGGTCGATTCACGGCGCATTGCCTGCAGTGACGGCAGCCGGTCGTCAAAATTGATCTGCCTCGTGGAAAAAATGTCCTGCGTAATTACGGAAGAAGTTAGATACTCCGATGCCGGGATAGCCTGGCCAAAGCGGATGTCGATATCTACCCCTTCGAAAAACATGGTTCCTTCGGTCAGCAATTCTTCGCGCATTCGTTCGGAAAGGTTATGGGCAAAGCGGTTGGCCAGCGTGCTCAGCACGTTTTCCCGTGCCCGGAGCGGATAATAGGTCAGGTTGATCGGGACGATCCACGTTTTCCCGGTCAGTACCGGCGCCAGATCCTCGATCTGAAACATTTTCTGCAACCGCTCGGCTTCGGCGGGGTTTTCTGAAATCAGATAGTTTAACCGCTTTCGATAAAATTCGGTTCTCAGCGCCAGATTTGCCGCCCCGGAATGAGCAGGCCGCTTTCCGCCACGGCGCATGCCGAGGAAGGATGGCTTGGACACCGCCTCCTTGTCCTTGACCATCTGTCCTTCGGGGAAGATTATCCAGTTGGATTCGCCGGTCAGAAGGTTTTTAACAATCAGTCGGTCCCGATCCGGGTTTTTGGTCGAAACTGCGCCGACTTTTTCCAGAAAGCCGCTTAGTGGGCCTTCAAAAAAAGAGTAATCGGCAAGCGACCAGACCGGCACGTGAGTGTGTGTATAGATGTGATAAGGGAGCAGGAGGGTTTCGATGCGAGTGAAATGATTAACGACAAAGATTATGGAACCGGCAGGAATCGACTCCTGGCCGTGGGTTATTACCTTGATCTTTGAGAAACCCTGCATCAGAGCGATCATCTGGCCAGTGGCAAGATAAGCGGAATAGTTCATGGCCGGTCCTTTTCTCCCGACATTAAAGGCGGGAGGTAATGTGCAGCAACTTCTTCAAAATGTTCCAACTGCCGGAACTGCCAAGCCTGATCCTGTCCAAGCTCGGATGCCATCAAGTCGGCTACCCTGGGGGCTATCTCGCGGCTGGCCCCGACATCCAGAAAAAGGGCCCGGGTGCGCCGGGCAAGCAGATCTTCGACGCTTCTCGCCCATTCGAAACGTACCGCCCAGATTACCTCGCCGACCTTATATGGGAGGCGGGGGTGCAGCTGTTCTCGCCAATCGGGGTGCTCGTCAGCCAGCTGTTCCAACAGCTTGCGGTCTGAACCGTAGACGCCCCATGATCCTGCCTGAGGTGATGGCGGCTCCCACCCATGCAGACGGAGTGAATCGGTGTCCGATCGTCGCGATTCAAGTCCTGCTTGCAGGGCGGCGGCGTCGACCGCGGCAACCGCCATGCTGCGATACGTGGTCCACTTGCCGCCGGTAATTGTTACGAGCCCCGAAGCGGACACCGAAAGCAGATATTCGCGGCTTAGTTGCGACGTATTTTGACCCTTGTTGCCTCCGGCCAACGGCCTGAGACCCGCAAAACAGCTGAGAACGTCGGCGCGGGTTGGCCGGCGTTCGAGACAGCGTCCCGCATGAGCAAGCAGGAAATCAATTTCATCCGGCAATGGGACCGGTTCCGGCGTAATTTCAGAGTGGGGCGTGTCCGTGGTGCCGACTATCACGCGATCATACCATGGAATAGCAAAAAATACCCGTCCATCATCGGTATGTGGAACCATAACGGCGCAGATGCTGGGCAGGAATGAGCGATCAAGAACCAGATGTGCTCCCTGACTTAAGGAAATCAAAGGGGAACAGGACGGTTCGTCCATACGCCGCAGCTGATCACACCAGACTCCGGTAGCGTTGATCACTGCCCGACCGGTCAGCTTATATTTCCTACCGCTTTCACTGTCCGTTGCTTCGATAGTGGTCATCCGTCCTGAAGCTGCGGCAAGACTGGTGACGTTCATGTAATTAAGCGTGGTCCCTCCAAGATCAGCCACGGTTAGGGCCAGGCAGACGGCCAGTCGGGCGTCGTCGAACTGACCGTCGTGGTAGGTGATCCCCCCGCGAAGGTTCTGTCTCCTGACGGTCGGAATCAGGTCAATGGTTTCTTTCCGGCTGAGATGCCTGGAATGTTTTAATCCGTGGGCACCAGATAAAAGATCGTACAGCGCCATGCCGATGCCGTAGAAGGGGCGCTCCCACCAGCGGTAAAGCGGAATGGCAAAAGGGACGTCATGCACCAGATGCGGAGCATTCTTGAGCAGTATGTACCGTTCGCGCAGCGCCTCGTGAACGAGCGCCAGATTCCCCTGCTGCAGGTAGCGTACGCCGCCATGGATAAGTTTGGTGCTGCGGCTCGAAGTTCCGCCGGCAAAGTCTCCCCGCTCCAGCAGAAGAGTGCGGTAGCCGCGGGCGGCGGCATCTACGGCCGCCCCAAGTCCGGTAGCTCCTCCGCCGATCACGATAATGTCCCATGGCTCTGCCTGGTCATCAAGTCTGTGCAGAAGTTGTTCCCGTGATTGATTCATGGCGTGAGTGAGCCCTTCAATGTTGCCGCAGCAGCATGGTTTCGGTCTTCATTTCCGGGGATAATTTCAGTTGTCATGGCTCGGCTCTTACTAATTATATCGGCATAATTTGCCTGGATCTTCACCGGTGTGTTTCCATCACCGGCATTTTTAGCATGATAGTCAGTCAACAAGTTAAAAATCTTGACAAAAAAGCAAACCTGGTTCTATATGTCAGTAATTGACGCTGAGGTGAAGTATGAGACTGAGTAATGAAGAGCATATGCAGATTAGTGATCTTGCCGAGGCGCTTGGCATCACAACCAGGACAATTCGCCTGTATGAAAAACTGGGGCTGGTAGAGCCTCCGAAGCGGACTGACGGGCGAGTCAGGTATTATGAAAAAGCTGATGTAAAACGTTTCAAATTCGTCCTTAAGGTCAAGGAACTGGGGCTCTCCCTGGAAGAGATGAAGGAGCTGGCTCAGCTTTATGACAAGGAACACCAGGTGCCGGAGAAGATCATGCCCAGGTTGACCGAGCTTCTGGACACCCATCTCAAAAGCATCAAACAGAAAGTTTCGACGCTGCAATCTCTCGAAAAAGATATTACCGCCTATCGCCAAAGGATCATCGATCAGTTCAATCTGATAAAGTAGTCACTCTGGCAGCAATCCTGTATTTATACCCCGCCTTTTTGTATGCTCCATCCCGCCGGTGCAGAGTAATTCCGGTAACAATCGGCAACTGCCGACACACAAATAACCAAGAGCTTGGCATGCAGAAAATATCTCTGGTTTTATCTGTATTATGGTAATATAGGGATACAAAGATGTAATCAACCGAGGCAACCGGAACAGGGTACTTCCTGCGTCAGAGGTGAGCCAGATGGTATATCTAGTACGATTAATACTTGTGTGTGCCGTTATGTCGCTCGGCATCTCCGATGGGCTTGCCGCGACCAAGCTAACGTCGCTCTGCGGGGTTAGCTTTCCCAGCGACGCCGCCATTGAGTGGGACTGTGTGAAACTGAAGTGGGGCGATACTCCGGAGAAACTTTTCGGGGCCGGCTGGCAGGATGTGCTGAGTTTTAACCGCATGGACCGGCGCCACTTCTACGGCGGGATGTCCATCAAAGTGCCGAGACGGCTGGAGGATGTCAATGATTTTTCGCCGTTGCCCACTTTTTACTCGGATGCCGCAGCGGATGAGAAATTCATCCTTCTGGATCAGTCGGAGATGTTTATAGGTGCCTACGAATATGGCAAGTTGGTGTTCTCGTACCCGGCAGCGGTCGGCATCAATGGACACCGCACCCCGACCGGTGAATTCAGAATCGATGCCATCGACCGCCGCCACACCTCCAATATGTACACGGTTGAGGAGATCGGCAGGCCTTATCCGATGCATTATGGGCTCAGATACTTCATGGACAAGTCGATTCCCACCACTCCATCCTATTTTATTCATGGTCGCGATCTGCCCGGATACCCCGCTTCCCACGGCTGTGTCGGTCTCTACGACGAAGAGATGCAGATTGAATATTACAGCGCCCACGACCGAAAGGTTTACGGGAAGATCTATCGCGAGATGAAACCACCGTTGCTGGAGGGGGCCAAGAGGCTTTACCTGTGGGTCGTGGGCAGCCATGACGATTCCGGCGGCTTCAGCAAAATCGACTATGGCCCCCGCGTGAAGATCATCGGCGATCCGCCGTTGTGATTCCCGCTTGGAATATAGTTACGGCCGGCTTTGGGGACAAATATTCATGAAGCGGCTAATATCGGTAATTGAGTCCCATAGTTGGCCCAATAAAATTGGAATTGTCGCTGCCGGCTTTTATATACTGGTAGTTAAAACCGATATTTGCCGACAGACCGTTGATAATTGCATAGGAAAGGCTTGAATTCACACTTAACCCCCATGCTGTAACTTTGGTGTCAGGTTCATTGAGGCGTCTATAATACACCGGATATGCAACATGGTTGTAGAATGTGCCGAGGAGCGCACTGCCATCTATCAGCCATGTTAATTTTCTCACTACAGGGATATTCACGTTTGTGCCGAGTGATCCCAGATAATAGGACTCGTCACGTTTGGCATGATATGACACCCCGAAAGAGAGAAGCGAAAGGTCATCTTTGACGGATATGCCTTTGTATCCGGCATTCAAACTCACACGGGGAGTCAAAACGTAGCCGACAACAGCATCAATTTCATCGAGAGACGCCGATGAAGAAACCTTGGACTGATGAACGTTGACAGGCACATCGGTATTCACAAGCTGATAATCATTTGATGAAATAAGATATGTTACGCCGACATACAGATCCTTGTACTGAATCTTCATAGTTGGTCCATTCATGACGGAATATGAACTCTTCGGAACATCCATTCCTTGGATTCTTGATACCGGAACGAACCTGTTATACCAGGAGAGTGCTCCGGCAGTAATTGAAAGATTTTCAGCTGCGGCATCTGCAGAATGGTTGCCAATAATATACAGTATGGCCAAAACACCCATAAATTTTTTCATGTATATTCTCCGTTTGAACCGAAAACAATACATTAATAGAGTTGAATATGCAAGCTCATCTTGTCCTTGGAATAATATTCAAAAGTAGTTTAGTATGGAATTATTGAGTTAATGGTTTTGACGGTTCATCATATGAATTGTAAATGTATGGGTATTTCGTTTAGGAGAGGCTTTGAAAAAAAATATTACCACTCCGGCAGAAACCGCCAAAAAGAGCTACAAAGCTGAAGAAAGGCTGTGGGACGAAAGAGTTGAGAAAGATTTGGCTTTGCCAGAAACGGAGGCACAACGTCTGCTCCATGAGCTGCAAGTTCATCAGATCGAACTGGAGATGCAAAATGATGAGCTTAGACGGGCAAAGGATGATCTTGAGGCGGCTGTAGCAAAGAGCACCCAACTCTACGATTTCGCCCCGATCGGCTACGTGACACTCGACCGGGGAGGGATTATCAGATGTGTGAATTTCACCGGTGCCGGTCTACTTGGCAGTGAGCGTTCCCAGTTGATCGGTCAGCATATCGGGCAGTTTGTCGCTTTTACAGACCGTCCGATAGTAACAATATTCCTCAATTCCGTCTTTATGGAGCAAGTCAAAGAAACATGCGAAGTGACTCTTTTAAGCGGTGGAAAACTACCGCTCATCGTGCAGGTTCAGGCAATTGCCATATCATCTGGACAGGATTGCAATTTTTCACTCATCGACATTACCGAGCGTAAGTTAGCCGAGAATAAATTGCGCAATAACGAGCAGCAATTAATCGATGCTCAGTGTCTTGTTCATCTTGGCAGCTGGCAATGGGATTCGATTACCGACACTATTACAGGGAGTGATGAATTTTATCGGATATTTGGCTGTAATTTCGACTCATATAATGATTTCCTGGAACGGGTTCATCCTGATGACCGTGATTCGGTTAACAAGGCTGTTCAGGTCACCCTTACCGAGCGACAACCCTACAACGTTTACTATCGTATTGTGCAGCCTGACGGAACTATCCGCCACATTCATGCCCAGGGACTGGCTATTACTGATGAATCCCAAAAGGTAGTCCGGATGATCGGAACTGCCCATGATGTCACAGAGCGGAAAGTTCTTGAAGATGAACTTTCCGCTTATCGTCTCAAACTTGAAGAACTCAATAGCACTCTGGAATCGCAAATCGAACATGCTTTATCCGAGTTGCGTCAGAAGGACCAGATGCTGATACTGCAGGACCGTTTTGTCGCTATGGGTGAGATGATCAACAATATTGCCCATCAGTGGCGACAGCCGCTAAACAGTTTGGGGCTTACCATCCAGGAATTACCGTACATCTATGACACGGCTGAATTCGGAAAGGAATATCTGGAAAATAAATCTGCATTCGCCATGGAGCAGATCTGTCATATGTCCGAGACTATCGAAGTCTTCAGAAACTTTTTCAAGCCAGACAAAACCAAGGTAACATTCGACGTTATACAGGTAATCCGCAGAACTCTTTCACTAATTGAAGAGAACTTTTATGATCTAAACATAAAAATCTCCCTCCATTCTGAAGGTGATCCTCAGGTTAACGGCTATCCCAACGAGTTTGCTCAGGTACTACTCAACATTCTAACAAATGCCCGTGACGCTCTACTTGAAAATACTATTGTTAATGCCATGATTTCGATCAAAGTGACAATTTCCGAAGAAAACACATCTGTTGTGACAATCACCGATAACGCTGGCGGTATCAATGACGAGATCCTGAGCAGAATCTTCGATCCCTTCTTCACCACGAAGGAACCGGATAAAGGGACAGGAATCGGCCTTTTCATGTCTAAGACCATCATTGAGAAACACATGGGTGGCAGGTTGACTGTACGCAATTCCTTTGATGGAGCGGAGTTCAGGATCGAGGTGTGATTTGATTTATCAAATGCTACCTGGTAATCCTGGCAGTTACTCCGTCATTTCATACGCCCCGTTCAAGCTGTATACAGACCGATCCAAAACCCTTTGATAGCGCCTTTCATCGACATTTGCCTTGCGCAGCAGCTTCATGCAGTATGCCATTTGCGCTTCCGTGCTGGAAGGCTTGCTGTAGAGCTGCAGCGCGAATTTTGACAGGTCCCGCACCATGAAGTCGAAAATCTGATCGACAATGTCGTCATCAATGGCAAGCAGGGCGGCATTTTCCAAAATCAGTTGGCCGTAGACTACCAGTGTGAAAATCTCGCCTACAGTCAGTATAAAATCGATATCCTTTTGCTGTGTTGCATCAGGGGTCGCCTTGAGTAAAAACTCGCGAAACAGGGCGATCTGCTCAGTAAAGATCCGCACATTCGGCAGTGTGGAGGCCTCGTAGACCGGGCGATAGTCGTGGAAGCGGATCTTGCCGAGCCCTTTGGTTGCACCCTGATTAAAAAGGAAATCATCGTTGGACGGATCAAGACGTCGTGGAACCGCCGCGTAATCGGCCGGATTGAAGAAATAATTCTGCATGAACTTGACGATCAGCGCGATGTTGACGTGCACAGTCCCCTCCAACTTGGGGAGCGCCCTGATGTCGCGGGCCGCCGTGTCGAAATACATATCCTTTTCGAAACCCTTGGCAGCGATCACATCCCAGAGCAGGTTGATCACCTCTTCCCCTTGAGTTGTCACCTTCATTTTCACCACCGGGTTGTACAGCAGATAACGCCGATCATCCGCAGAAGCGGAGCGGAGGTAATCCGAAGCCCGCAGCGCAAAAAGCTTCATTGCTACCAGGCGGGCATAAGCGTCAACGAACATCTGCTTTACATGGGAGAAGTCGGTGACATGCATGCCGTAGAGGCTGCGCCCGGAAGCGTGGTTAATCGCCTCGTAAAACGCATGGGTGCAGATGCCGATCGTGGCCCACCCGAGATTGTACTTGCCGATGTTGACGGTGTTGAGCGTTGCATTCCAGGCATTATCGCCAGTTGACAGGATATCCGCTTCGGCTACCGGATAGTCGTGCAGCACGAATTCGGCGACATAGGATTGGGTGGCGGTGATGTTCTTAACCAGTTCGTACTTATCATGCTTGCTGTTAACGACAAAAAAAGCATATTCGCCGCCGTCCGGTTTGCGCCCGAAGGTCGATACCATCGCCGCTTCATTGCCGTTGCCGATGTAGTACTTGTCACCCTGCGCCAGATAACCGCCGTCACCGGCCGGAACCAGGAGCATGTCGCTGGCATAGATATCGGCGCCATGCTCCTTCTCCGACAGGCCGAAGGCGAAGATTTCACCGTCATCGAGCAACCCGGCCGCTTTGCGCTTTAGTTCCTCGTTGTCGCTCATCCAGATCGGCCCGAGCCCGAGTATCGTAACCTGCCAGGCATACCAGTAGCAGAGGCCATAAAAGCCGAGCAGTTCGTTAAAGGCGCAGAGTCGCGAGGTATCCCAGCGGCAGTCGCTGCCGCCGTATCCGGCGGGTGTCAATAACGTGGCAAAAATCTTTTCCCGTTTGATGAAGTCGAGGAACTCCGCATACCAGACACGCCCCAGGTCGTCCTCTTTGAGACTTTTCTTTCCCTTGGACTCAAAAAAGGCCACCGTCTTGCGGAGGATTTCATTCAGTTTGGGGTCGGGATGGCTCTCCAGCAACTGTTTCGGATTGAGCAGGAACATGGTCTACTACTCCTTTATGATCGGTATGGTTTTACTGGCGGGTTTACCCTTCAGCAGGTTGCGCAGACTTTTTTTGATGCCGCTGACGACAAAAGGGGTCAGGCGGTGCTTCTCTTTAAGGATCCGCATGTACAGATCCTTCCGCTTCAGAGGTGGAACTTCCCTGTTGGCTGCCGGGATCATCGTAATAGCTCCCTCAGTACAGGCGCTTATGCAGGCGCCGCAGCCGAGGCAGATTTCTTCGGAAACAGCAGCATAACGGTCGCTTTTATGCTCGAACTTTACCCCCTTGGGCAGGCCAATCGCCTTGACGTTGCAGGCGCGGAAGCAGGCGACGCAGTAGGTGCATTTCTCTTTGTTGATTACGGCGCGAAAACCGGTCTTGGCGACCCCGGCATGGTATCCCATCTGCACCCCGGCCAGTAGTTCGCAGCAGCAGCTGCAGCAGTTGCAGATAAACGATGGCTTATGACGTATATTGTCGGTTATATGTGTAAGGTTCAGCGCTCTGGCGCTGTCCAGGACGGCCAGCAGTTCATTCACACTCTTCTCCTGGGCAAAACCGCGCCGCGTCATGAAGCGGGCCGCGCTTCCGAGCGAGATGCAGATGCCCTCCACCGGCGCACCCTTGCCGCAGGTTTCATCGAGATGTTCTTTCTTGTGGCGGCAGTAGCACATCCCGACCGCGCCGAAACCGGCCTCACTGATAATCTCCCTCGCCCGGTCATAGCTGGTGACTTCCGAGGTGACCGGGATATGCTCCTCATAGATCAGCGAACGGGTCAACGGCGTCTTGCTGCCGAAAAATTCCGGCGCCTGGCTCTCCTCCAGATACTCCCGCATCAGCTTCGCCAGCCGTTCCAGCGGCAGATCGCTGCGATTCTTCATGAAGGTGAGTTCGAAGAATCCGATCAAGCCGGGCAGCAGCAGGTAATAAACCTCTCCGCCGTACGGCATGTCCATCACCAGCCCCTTGTCAGCCATCTTATCAAGCAGACGCTGCAGTTCGCCAGCCGGGATCTTCGTCAGCCGCATCAGTTCCGGGAGAGTCGCCTCTTCCAGTGGGAACCGGGAGGCGATAAAAGCCTCGCGCTCATCGAAGAGGAGCGTAAAGATCTCGCGCAGCTTGTCGCTGTCCACCAGCCCGATCGGATACTTGTTGAGCCGGTCGATCAGCGGTACGATACTGCTTTTTGAACCGAGGTGATGTCCCATGATGTATTCCTTTTTCTGTGTAGGGGCGAAGCATGTTTTATCTGCTTCGCCCGCCGTTAATCTTCGTGGCAAATAGGGCGAAGCAGATAGAGCGATTGCTTCGCCCCTACGTAGACCTAACTGAACTTTGAAAAATCCGGTTTTCTCCGCTGCATGAACGCCTGCAGCGCCTCGGCCGCTTCCGGCGATTTCAGACGCGCGACGAACTGCTTGCCCTCTTCGACGATGGTTTCCCGTAATTGGGGCGCGTAGTCGCGCTTAAGCAGATCCTTGGCCAGCCGGAGCGCCGCCGCCGGCTGAACAGCCAATTGCAGCGCCCGGTTTCTGGCGGTTGCGAAAACATCCTTGTCCGGGCAGATCTTCGTGATGATGCCGAGGCTGTACGCCTTGTCGGCAGTGAAAACCTCTCCGAGCAGCAGCAGTTCCGCTGCCCGCTGATGCCCCATAATCCGTGGCAGGAGCAGCGTTGAACCGGCTTCCGGGCAGAGCCCCAGGTTGACGAACGGCATCTGAAAGGTGGCACCGTTCCCGACGTATGCCAGGTCGCAGTGCAGCAGCATTGTGACGCCTACCCCCACCGCCAGGCCGTTGACCGCCGCTACAATCGGTTTGCGGGCTTCGCTGATGGCCATCAGGAACTGCATGACCGGACTTTCCGGGCCGGTCGGCGGGGCGGAAAGAAAATCCGTCAGGTCATTGCCGCTGGTGAAGCAATCCTCGCCGCCGCAGATCATGATCACACGTACGGTGTCGTTGCTGTCGGCACTCTTAAGGCCATCGGCCAGTGCCTGATACATGGCCATATTCAACGCATTTTTCTTGTCCGGCCGGTTAATGCGGAGGGTAAGGATACCGTCGGAAATTTCGCTCTGGATCAGATCTGTGTTCATATCGTCGTATACTCCTGTTATTGGTGTCATGCCATCGCTTTGATGCTGTCCGGCAGTGGTACGGTTGCGTTTTTGATGCTGTCAAAACAGACCATTGTGGTGCGGGCGGTGGCATAAGTCTTCTCCCGACTGTCATGGAGCCGGTATTCCAGATCGAAACTCGACCTGCCGGTCTTTGCCACCCAAAGTGTCACAATTACTTCGTCATAGAGCGTTATCGGGATCTTGAAGTCGCATTCGGCCCGCGCCACGACGGTGAAGATCCCCTGCTCAGAAACCTCTTTGAAAAAATCATGGAACAGCTTGACTCGCGCCGTTTCCAGGTAGGTGAAGTAAACGGCGCTGTTCACATGACCATAGGCGTCGAGGTCGGAAAATCTGAGTTCAATCGGGGTGGAGTACATTTGCGCCATTATCTGCTCCTTAATCTATCTGTTTAACTTGAGTCTTTTCAAAAAACGATTGGACCCGGACTGCAATAGAACGCGGATGACGCGGATGACGCGGATTGAGCGGATTGAGCGGATTGAGCGGATATGCGCAGATTTTTTACATCTTTTCCTTGTTCTGTTTAATCTGCGTAAATCCGTTCAGATCCTGCTTGTTCCGCGTCCAATTGCCCTTGATTCTGTTCAATGTCGGCGCAGCCATTCCAGTACCTGGGGAAAATGGTCCAAGGCGGCATCGGGGTGCGTAAGCATGTTGATGTGGTCGTAGTCATGTCGATTGCCGTTCTCGCGGGAGAGCAGCGTATACCGGCAATCCTGCTTACCTGCCGCTGCCATGAAGTCCTGCACATCGTTGGGATGCCCGAGGGCATGGTCGTTTACAGCGGCAATATACCAGGTCGGCGGTAAAGAGAGCTTTTTAATGGCCTTGGCATAATCAAAACCGTCGTCGGAGTCAATCCAGGCATCGTTTCGTACCCACGCGGCGCTCTGGCGATAGAACTTTGCAGTCTCGCTGTCCGAACCGATCCGAAGCTGCCGCGCCGGCAGATAGCCGGCGATGCGGCATGCCAGCGGGCAGACCCATTTCCAGACCAGATCCACTTTCAGGATGCGGTGGATGTTCCAGATCCGGATGGTTCGTTTGCTGCCGAAGTAGACCAGTGAATCAACCTGTTTTATCAACTCGGGAAAGCGCGCCAGTACCGATGTGAAAAGCACTCCACCCCACGAATGCGCTATCCATTGCTGTTGGACCGGTCCGCGGATTCTTCTGACCGCTTCGATGCAAGCCGGAATATCTTGGGTGATTGCCTCGGTCTGGCCGAAGCGTGAATTCCGGTCGATCGGCGGCATGCTCTTGCCATGTCCGCGCAGGTCGATCACATAAACATCGAAACCATTTTCAGCCAGATAGGGGGCCAGCCCCTTGCCCGATTCCGAGTAGAATATACGGCCGTTTTCGATCGCGCCGTGCAACATCAGAACCGGCGGTCCCGCCGCCGCGCCGGTAAACCTCTGGAGCGTGAGAACCGCTCCGCTCGTCGACGGCACCGGAATTGATTGCTGTTGAACTGTTCGCATGTCGCCTCTCGGTTAATCCTTGCCGAGCATCCCCTTTTTCAGGGCTTCGTCGGCCGGCTTGTCGCCTAAATAGATGGCAAGTACTCCACGTGCCAGTTTCGTCGAGGTGATGCTGCCCAGCGACTTGCCGTTATGGCTGGCCGAAACAGCGCCGTCCGCGCCGAGTGTCAGATCAACAATGTCGCCTCGGCTAAAGTCGGCCTTGAAAAGTGCGAGAAACTTTTTCACTTCCGGTGATCCGATAAGGTCCGGCGAATTATTGGCCAGCCCTTCACTGAATGCCGCAATTATTTTCTCTTTTTCCACCTTCGTATGCAGGAAATTCATCCGGATCAATTTGTTGCCGTTGTCCTGCAACGCTTCGGCAGCGTTGTTCAGCCGCTTTGAAGCGTAGAGCGAACCGATGTAAACCTTGACGAAGAATTTTTTCCTGATTCCGTAACCGTTCAATTTCAGTTGTTGGTTCTGAACCGCCACTGTCTGGTCGAGCTGCACTCCGGCAACGTCCAGAGCCAATGACTGGCTGGCGGCGCATAGTGTCAGAGCTAATGCAATAATCAGATTCTTCATGTCATATTCCTCGTCTCTTTACGTTCAGCCGATCTCACGACCGGCTGTAAAACCTTGATGAATGGCATCAAAAACCATCGCCGGCTGTACGGCATCGCCAACAACCCGGAAGGGCACCCCGCTGGCCGCTACGATATCCTGAAGCGGATTGTGGGAACGTGTGCCGACCGCCAGGACAACGGTGTCGGTCGGGATATCTTCACGTGCGCCTTCACACTCGATCCTGACGCAATCGGCGGTGATCTCGATCACCTTTGCCGTGGCCCGGGTCATCACGCCGTACCGCTCGACATCCTGCATCATCCCCCAGCGGGTGCTTTTGCCGAAGTTCTTGCCCAGTTCCTCCAACATTTCAATGACCGTGACCTTCTTGCTCCCCTTGGTCGCAAGTCCGTACAGCTCTTCGACCGACTCGGCGCCATGGACCAGCAGGAATTTAATCGCTTCACCGGAAAGGGTCCCTTTTTCAGCCAGCAGCAGCGCGGTTTCAATGCCTACCGCACCGCCTCCGATCACTGCTACGCGCTTTCCTATTGCGACGCTTTCTGTCAGAACATCCCAAGCCTGGACGACATGCGGCAGATCGGAGCCTGGAATTGGCGGCGCAATCGGTCTGCCGCCAGTGGCTAGAACCACGGCATCCGGACGGGCATCTTTCAGGAATCGGGCATCAACGCTGGAGTTGAATACGACCGTGACGCCGGATAATTCCACCTGCCGCTCCAGATCGGCCGCCAGTTCAAGAAACTCTTCTCGCCCCGGAGGCGCACCCGCCAGCAGCAACTGCCCGCCAAGATGGTCGCCCGCCTCATGGAGCGTCACCCGGTGGCCACGCTCAGCGGCGGCAATCGCCGCGCTCATCCCGGCCGCGCCGCCGCCGATAACGGTTATGTTCAATGGCGTATCGGTTTTGGAAATGGCACAAGAACGTTCGTAACCGGCTCGCGGGTTACAGAGGCATTCCACCGCTTTCATTTTAAAAAGATTGTCGAAACACCCCTGGCCGCAGGCAACGCAATGAACGATGTTGCCCTCGTGACCGTTGCGGGCCTTCTCCGGGAAGTACGGATCGGCGATCAACGCCCGTCCGACCGCGACCATATCGCACAGGCCGTCGGCGATCATTTCACGAGCCACGTCGGGATCATTGATGCGGTGACTGGCGATGACCGGAATGCTGACGCATTCCTTTATCCCGCGGGCCAGATACCCGAAGACGCCGCGCGGCACTTCGGTGACGATCTGCGGCACCTGTGCTTCATGCCATCCGACGTTGATGCAGAGAGCATTAACTCCGGCTTCCGCCAGACGAACGGCGTACTCCTGAAGCTCTTTCCGGTTCGAGCCGCCCTTCATGAACTCGTTGCCGTTCATTCTGACCAGCAGCGGAAAATCGGAGCCGACTGTTGAACGTACGGCGGCTATTATTTCCAGACCGAAACGGATACGCCCCTCAAAATCGCCGCCGTAGCGGTCGTCTCGTTTGTTGGTAAGCGGCGAGAGGAATTCGCTGATCAGGTAGCCGGTGCCGGAGAGGATCTCGACCGCGTCGAAGCCGGCCTCCTTGACCCTCCCCGCCGCCTGGGCAAAGCGGCTGATAATCTCTTCTATTTCGGCGATGTCCAATTCATGCGGCGTCTCGCGAGTCAGGCGCGAAGCGATGGGGGAGGGGGCTACCGGTTGTTTTCCACCCATCAGCATCGAGTGATTGTAGCGTCCGGCATGGTTCAACTGTACCGAAGAGCGGGCGCCGTTGTCGCGGATAGCGGTTGCCAGGCGGGTCAGGCCAGGGATATATAAGTCCTTGTGGGCGCCGATATTACCGGGGTTGCCGGAACGCTCGTCCACGGTGGCATAACCGACAGTGATCATTCCAGCCCCGCCACGAGCCCGTTCGACGTAGAAATCTACCAGACGGTCGCTGACCGCATAGTTCCCGGCCATATTCAGATGCATCGCCGGCATGAAGATGCGGTTCTTGACCTCCATGCCGTTGATGATGATCGGTTGAAACAGTGGATCTCTCATGCTCTTCTCCTTCCCTGATGAAACATTGAGTCGTGCCCGCGTACATCATCGCCTACGCCACTTTGTACCTGCCAACCAGATTGAGCATGCCGTAAGCCAGGGATGACAGGGATGAGGCCGCGCCTTCCGAATCCTGAGCCCCTTTTGCCGTTGTCTTCACCACTTTGGTGATGTGATAGATATTGCCGCTGATCTCTCCGGTCGTGGCGGTCTGCTCTTCGGCCGCGGTGGCAATCTGGTTGATCTGCATCGTGACTTCATTGATCAGGTTCAGGATATTTTGCAGAGCCTCTCCCGATCTGGCTGCCTCTCCCGTTCCCCGTTCAACCTCTTTGACGCCACCCTCCATCGACAGGACCGCTCCCCGTGTTTCGGTCTGGATGGCCTTGATCATCGCGCCGATCTCTCTGGTCGCGCGGGTTGTCCGCTCCGCAAGAGCCCGTACCTCATCGGCGACAACGGCAAACCCCCGCCCCTGGTCGCCGGCCCGGGCCGCCTCTATGGCCGCGTTCAGGGCAAGCAGGTTGGTCTGATCGGCGATATCCTGAATCGTTGCGACAATTTCGCCAATCTGGTCGGAATGTGTGCCGAGCTTTTCGATGGTCTTTGCCGTTCCCATCACCTGTTCCGCGATTCTATACATGACCGCCAGACTTCCCTGTACCACCAGGGCGCCGTCGCTGGCCGATGCCGCGGCATTTCTCGAACTTTCGGCCGCCAATGAACAGTTATTGGCAATTTCAGTCGACGTCGCCGCCATCTGCTCGCTGGCAACCGCTACCGTTCCTACCTCCGATGCCACCTCTTCAGCGCCGGACGACATCTCTCCAGCCGTGGCATGAAGCTGGGCCGATGCGGTTGTCAGCTGTTCCGCACTGCTTTTGACATGGACGGCAAAGGCTTGGAACTCTTCACTGATTCGATTGAACGACTTACCGATATCTCCAAACTCATCCCGAGTGTGTATCGTGACCCTGGCGCTCAGATCTCCGGCAGCAATCAACTCGGATGCGCCTATCAGTGAACCGGTCGCACACCCGATCTCGCGAATCAGGATGATGCATCTGAAAGCAGCCAGCAGCATGCAGATGGCATATATCGTTATCAAAACGATGCGGGTATTCAGGTTTTTAGCGATGGCGGCTTCGTACTCCTGGGCGATTGCGTTGTCTTTGACTTTAACGAGCATGTCAATTTCGCTATATGCCTGTGAGAAGGAAGTTGCTACATCGGACTCCACGATCAGGGCCGCTTCAGCGAACTTTCCTTCCTGCAACAGCGCCAGGGCGGCAGTGGCGGCTTTCAGGAAACGCCCCTTTTCGACGGATACCTTTTCCGCTGCGTTGCTGTCATCAGCGCTGCAATTCGCGGCTGTGAACGCCTCCCATCGGTTTGAACAATCGGTAAGTGCTTGTGCAATATTCCGTATTTGGATTGACAGCGGTTGATCGTGCGGGCCGTTTATTCCAGCTCCCGGATCATGGATAAACGCCAGCTTCAGCTCTCGGACGGATTCGCTCATGCCGGACTGAACCGCGATCAGATGGCGGATCGAAACAGTGTGCGATCGGTACATTTCCAGGCTGGTATTCGAATTGACCATGCCGCGCAGGCCGACTCCCAAAAGCAGGGCCATCATAAACGTTACAAAGACCAGCACTATTATCAGTCGTGTTTTGATTTTCAGTTTATTCATTACATTTCTCCACGGCTTGTCGAACAGCACAAACCATAAACCTCAAAAAAATACCTGAATCGTTCTAAAAGAGCGCTAGTCGTAAAAACCATTCCGGACGGCATCCGGTATGCGTAGCAGCGTAGACCAGTCTGGTGAAGATGGC
>CAIYDX010000396.1 GCA_903925005.1 uncultured Geobacteraceae bacterium | reverse complement strand
TCGCGGATAATATGTGTGATAAGCATGGGTTCCTCGCTCAGATAGAATGGTTGGTCGCGCTTCCATAACTACCTGATGGAGCCCATGCTTTTCAATTATTAAAGATCAAAATCATGCATTAAATACTGTGACGAACCAAATTATTAATCATTTTCATTTGTTCCTCAGCGCAATGTGGGCACATTCCGTGACTGAACATGGCCTCGGAATGCTCGGTGATATATATTTCTAATTGTTGCCAGCTATTTTGGTCATTCCTGATTTTTTTGCAGTACATGCAGATAGGAATAATTCCCTCCAGCTGCTTGACCCGTGCAAGCGCCGCTTCAAGCTCTTGTTTCTGGCATGCAAGCAGATCACGCTGTTCCTTTACAAGATCATTACGGACCTTCAATGCGATATGGTTTCTAACCCGCAGCTTGAGCAGATCAAAATTGATCGGTTTGGTAAGATAGTCAATTCCGCCGAGTTCAAGTCCCTGAAGTTCTCCTTCTAAAGAATCCAAAGCAGTCAGGAAGATAACGGGGATTTCTGTAAACGTCGCATCGGACTTGATGATGCGGCAGACTTCGAAACCGCTCAGATCCGGCATCATCACGTCCAGGAGGACTAGGTCGGGATTATGCTCCTTAAGTTGGCCGATTGCATCATATCCGTTCAGGGCCGCGAGGATATCGTACTCGTCTTTCAAGGCAGAGGTTATAAGCTGGATATTGATGGGCTCATCATCAACGACCAGTATCCTGAAACGGTTATTCATGACTATCCTCCTTGGTATCATCATTGACAGTCGTTCCAGTCATACCGATAACCCGTTTTATTTCAAATATCAGCTCCTTTACTGCAAAGGGTTTAGAAACATAGCCATCAAATCCCTCCTCCAAAAACCTTTTCTCCTCTCCACGCATCGAGAAGGCTGTCAGGGCGATAACCGGCTGATGCCGGGAAGTTTCCTGCTCTTTTCTGCGGATTTCGAGCAGTGCTTCTTCGCCATTCATAACCGGCATCTGGATATCCATCAGCACGACATCGAACGTGCCCTGTTCCAGTGCCGTCAGACATTCCCGGCCATTCTCGGCAACAACGACTTCGTGCCCCAATTTTCTAAACATGGACGCACCGATCGAGATGTTAACCTTGTCGTCTTCGGTAAACAGTATCCGCAGCGGCGGGCCATCCCAGCCGATGGTTTCTTTGTAGGCCGGCAAGGTGGAATCTGTATTCTTGGCGGCAGAGAATGGCAGAGTCACCGTGAAACAGCTGCCAACGTCCGGAATACTTTCAATAGAAATACTGCCCCCCATAATTTCCGCTACCCGGCGACAGATGGTCAAGCCAAGGCCGGTTCCACCGTATTTACGGGTCGTAGAGCCATCTCCCTGGACAAAAGGCTCAAATATCGCACCAAGGGCTTCGGTTGAGATGCCGATACCGGTGTCGCGTACATCCATTTGAATAAGCATGGCTGAGTCGTGCCGTTCAAGGAGTCTCGTCGAGATCGTGATGCTCCCCTTTGCTGTAAACTTTACCGCGTTACTCAACAGGTTGAGAAGAATCTGCTTGACCCTCAGATGGTCGCCCACCAGGACGTGAGGGATCTCCTCGTCCAGATCCAGATTCAGAACAAGCCCTTTTTCATGCGTCATCAATTCATGCATTATGGTAATATCTTTAATGCATTGATGCAGGCTGAATTCAGCCACTTCCAACGATTTATGAGTTTATGCGGCGCGAAGCCGTCGCATAAACTTTTGTTGAACTGAACCGCTCCGGCTCTGCTGCTATTTGGGGATTTATACGATTTTTGGGCTTTTTCTTCGGAGTACTGCTGTCTTCGCTGGATAACT
>CAIYDX010000395.1 GCA_903925005.1 uncultured Geobacteraceae bacterium | reverse complement strand
AGTTATCCAGCGAAGACAGCAGTACTCCGAAGAAAAAGCCCAAAAATCGTATAAATCCCCAAATAGCAGCAGAGCCGGAGCGGTTCAGTTCAACAAAAGTTTATGCGACGGCTTCGCGCCGCATAAACTCATAAATCGTTGTCTGGCCCAATCCGCTTGTTGTGGCGGGATCGGGGACCATTATCGATGATGCCATGACAAAGTTCGGCCTGAAAAATATAGCCGCCGGCTCCGGAATGCCCTATCCGCGTCTGTCGCTCGAAGCCATTATCGGGAGTCGCCCGGATCTGATTATTTTTGGAGCCGGGCATACCGACATGAAAGAGGGATCGAAGGTATTGCTGAAACGTTTGGGGATGCTTGAGGCGGTACGCAAGGGGCGGGTCTGTTACTTGAAAGATGACGCTCTGTACCGTCCAGGCCCCAGGATCACTGATGGTTTCGCGGAGTTGGCACAGTGCGCGGAGATGCTGTGATAATCAAATCCGCCATTATCATGATTTCGCCATTTATGGCTGCCGGAGCAGCACTGTTTTGGGGAGCGTACGACCTTTCCCCGTCCCAGGTGCTGGAAGTCCTGCTCAACATGTTTTCCGGGGCGAACACACCTGAGGCCGCCATTATTATCGACATTCGGCTGCCGCGCATCATTTTGGCCGGCCTGGTCGGTATGGCGCTTTCTTCTTCGGGAGCCACGTTGCAGGCTGTTTTGCGAAATCCGTTGGTTGATCCCTTCATTCTCGGTATTTCAGCCGGTTCGGCTTTCGGCTGTGCAATCGCTATCGGATTTCTGGCCTGGCTGCCGTTGCAGGTCGCGGCCTTTGTCTTTGGCGGGCTGGCGGTCTTGCTGGCCTGTATGATGGCCCGTTCCGGAGGCGAGATTTCCCGCTTGGCGCTGGTGCTGTCAGGGGTGATTGTCTCGGCCTTTTTCACCGCCCTGCTCTCCATTGTTAAATTCGTAGTTGATCCTTTGAAACTGCAGAGCATTGTCTACTGGCTGATGGGGAGCTTCGCCCTGGCGGACTGGCATCAGGTCAAAACAGCCGGTATCGGTATCATTCTGGGGTGCCTGCCGGTGTACCTGTTGCGCTGGAGGCTTAACGTCATCAGCATGGGTGATGACGAGGCGCGCTCCCTGGGGGTCAATGTCAGCCGCAAACGCATCATCTTCATTGCCTGCTCCACGCTGGCGGTAACCAGCGCGGTTGCGGTCAGCGGGATTATCGGCTGGATCGGCCTGATTGCTCCGCATTTGATCCGCATGATTGCCGGGCCGGATCATCGCCGTCTGATCCCGCTCAGTATGGCTGGCGGCGCGGCTTTCATGATTTGTGCCGATACCGTGGCGCGCAATCTGGCCGGCCTCGACGTGCCGGTCGGAATCATCACCGCCCTGGCAGGCGCGCCGTTTTTCATCTATCTGATGAAGCGGGGCGGAAGGGAGAGCTGGGGACAATGATAACAGTAGATCAACTCTCCTTTCATCATCCACATGTATCCGCACCGGTAGTCGAGGATGTTACTTTCAGGGTGGAGCAGGGGCGACTGGCGGTGCTGCTCGGACCAAACGGGTCAGGCAAGACCACGCTCTTCAAATGCATCGCCGGACTCTGGAAACCGTCTGCCGGGCAGGTCAGACTGGACGGTACAGAGTTGCTGGCGCTCAATTACCGGCAGCGCGCCACCCTGCTGGCGGTAGTGCCTCAGGATCATACGCCCCCCTTCCCTTTTTCCGTCGCAGAAGCCGTCTTGATGGGGCGGGCGCCTCATGTGGGATTGTATGCCGCACCTTCCTCGGTTGACCGGGAGGTCGCCGGGGAGGCGCTGGAGACTGTCGGCATCAGCCATCTTGCCGATTGCCCCTACACCCGCATCAGCGGCGGAGAACAGCAGTTGGTACTGATTGCCCGCGCCATCACCCAGGATGCGCCGCTTATGCTGCTGGATGAACCGACATCTCATCTGGATTTCAAAAATCAGCACAAGGTGCTGGAGTTGGTGCGACGAATCGCCACAGACAAGGGACTGACCGTGTTAATGACCCTGCATGACCCGAATCTGGCGTCCGTTTTCGCCGATCAGGTGATAATGCTTAAGAACGGGCGCATCGTCTCAGATGGGCAACCTGACAGCATACTCAACGAGAAAAGTTTGGGGTTCCTGTATGATGTGAATGTCGGCATTGTAGCAAATGAAGAGCGACGACTTGCTTACATTAAATCCAATCGTCTGCCTGCGGTTAAACTGGCCCACAGTAGCTCGCAATGAGATTTAGAAACCAAGTCATTTCTGTGTGCGCCGAATGTTTTTTCTGCTTACGGTTTTTTCAGCATCTTCTTGGCCATTGCCAGATTATGATAGGCGATCACCCTGATTTTCTGCAGCTCTGCTCCCCCCGTGCGTTTATTCAGCTCGGCCAGAAATGCATCCAGCTCACTCCTCGCCAATCCGGTTATATTCTCATCATACGGAATGGATAAATCGACCCCCTTCACATCCCAGGCATTTTTCGGCAGCAGGGCAAACGGCGCGATGTCCTCCAACTTGCGTTTGGCTGCCAGAGTTGGATTTTCCCAGACCTGATTGCTGAACCGGATACCGTTTTTATCTGCGGTTACGGTGTAGCTTCCCTTGAAAGGCTTTGTCACATCCTTATCTTCAAAATACTTCCATTCCGATGTGCCGACCTGTGCATGGGAATCGTGGCAGGTGCCGCAACTGCGCGGTTTGCCCAGAGCGTGGCTCAATTTGTCCATCTGCACCCAGAGAATCGCCTTGTTGCCGGAAGGAAGGTCGCTACGGGTGCCAACGATGATAAAGGCGTCGTTGACATCGGCAACAGAGCGCGAAACGTCAAAGAATGAAGGCTCGCCAATTTTTGTGTTGCCGGGAATGCTCCGCTTGGGGATTGAACGGAACAGCAGGCCGCTTGGCCCCAGCTCCAGCGTCTGGTTAAGCACCGCCATCGGGTACGGTTTTACGCCGATCCAGCGGCCGGAAGCATTTTTGATGATGGTCGGAAGGTCGCGAGTACCGTAATATTCCTTATGTTTTCCGTACGGGGTTTCAACGCCGAGGGTATTGCCCTGTCCCCAGAAGGTGTACTGATATGCGCCGGAAACGGTTACGTGACAGGCGGTGCAATCGACGTTGGCATGGGATGAGCTTTTAACCGCCGCGACGATCTCGCTGTGACAGGTGGCGCAAGCGCCTCGTGCATCATCGGCGGAGAGATGGCCGAATTGGTGATTGACAGGTTTATGACAGTCGGTACATTGCAGCCCGGCCTTGACGTGAGCCCCCTGCGGAAGAGTATTCGGGAAGGAGTAGTCGCCGCGGACAAATCCCGCACCGCGCCGCCGATCCATCGGGCCTGCGTGGCAGATACTGGCTCGCCCTTCGCCATAGCAGCTTTGTGTATCAGGCAGGCCAAAGGAATGGCTTCCTTTGCCTGCCAGCGGTTTGTAGTGGCAGTCATTACAACTGGCATGACACATGTTGCAGCTCCGCTCGGAGGCGGCGTTTTGCGCGGCGGTGTACGGCACTGACGTTTCCTTTGCGAGTTTCTCCTGATTCTGTCCGAACCACATGCCGCAGTTTTGCGGGCCGGGCAGTTGCTCGGCCCAGCTCCGATAGGCTCGCTGATGCTTTAACAGACCTTTAGCCGACTTGTTATAATCCGTAACCTCTTTGGCGTGGCATCTGCCGCAGGTCTGCATGGCAATCTTTGGTGAATATGCCATTGATTCCGGATCACGGTCATGCCACTCAATCCCGGCAATTTTCTTGACCCCGGCAGCTTCCATCTTCTTCGGATCACCCTTCGGGATCATGCTGTCCATCCCGTTTCCCCGAGGAACAAGCGGCTGCATGGCCCCGGCGGCCTCGCGGGAAATCGCCTCTCCCTTCAGCTTGGGGCCGACGCCAACCAGGAAGGGACGGAGCAGCCCCTTGTGTGATGCCGCCTTGTCGGCCTGTGAGCCATCGCCAAGGTGGCAATCGACACAGGTTGCGCCTTTCATGCCCACTTCGGCATCCACCTTGGCCGGATCAAGGTACATTGCTTCTGAGCCAAGGGACTTCATTTTAGCCTTGTCGCCATGGCAGATGACACACTGCGAGGCCGCATCGAATCCCCATGCCCCGGTCACCAATGCCAGGAAAAGGGGTACTGCCAGTACTGTTTTCAGTGCGTGGATTGCTCGTTTCTTCATCTTACCCTCCGGAGAAACCTTATATCAGAAAATGGTGCTCCCTTAGTCTTGTTACGAGAGGGAATTCCCGAGCCGAAAAAAAACTCCCCCTCGGGAGCGCGGCTGCCTGTATCCTAACTTAGAAAGACGGTGCGCCTATCGGATCTCTTACGGCTGGATCTGCACATACCCTTGCTGCGCAAGTTCGATCAATCTGCCTATTGCACCGGTATTGACCTTTACTCCGGGCAGAAGATCCGTGTTGCCCCACTTATTGGTTTTCATCGAAAAACCGCACTCTTCGATCTGGACTCCCTGCTTTATCAGTCCGGCGATGAGTTCCTTATACGGGTTTCCGGTGTTTACCCGACGATAGACGTTATATGCTTTGTCATTGAGCGTCATGTATGCTGCGGGACCGTGAAAGATGCCGATGATCCTGCCCTTCGTGTTCCATTCGACGTACCGTTTCGCGAGCAGGTCCATGTATTTGATTCCGATCGGCATATCGCCGGTGAACGCCAGATGATCCATGTTGAATACAACATTCGCTTTTTCGAGCCTGACAGGGACATCTATATGAATCGCGGGCTCGGCCTGCACCTCCTTCGCTTCGGCGCTCTCTGCCGTGCGCGCTACTACTCCGAAATCCGTAAAAAGATAAGCCGCAAACAAAACCATCAACCATCTGTACTTGAACATCGTTGACCTCCAGGAGAATTCTCCTCTTTTTATTATAGTACCGGTGAATCAATCTTTTTCAAGAGCCATTAAACGTCTAAAGATCTAACCGATCGGGAAAATCGCCTCTGGCCCCTCGGATTCTGCATTTTTTCCCTCCACCGTGAACAAATTCATCGTTACGCTGACTCCGGAATCAAATCATGGACGCATATCTGCTCAGCATATCCAGTGTCCCCGTAAAAAGCATGATCCCGGCAGCCACAAGCAACACACCGCTGGCAACAGACGCTACCCTCATGACACGGTGCATTTTCCTGAAGAAGGAGATGGCGGTGTTTATGGCAAGGGACGTGATCAAAAACGGTATGCCAAGGCCAAGTGCGTACGCTGACAGCAGTGCCACTCCTGATGCCACGGAATGGGCGGTGCCGGCATACACCAGTATCGATCCCAAAACCGGCCCGATGCACGGCGTCCAGCCCGCGCCAAAGGCTGCTCCCACCACAAAGGAGCCGAAGAGCGCCGCAGGTTTGTTCCGCAGATGCAGGCGTATGTCCCGGGAGAACAATCCGATCTTGAAAACACCCGCTATGTATAGCCCCATAATTGCGATCAGCACGCCTCCGACCTTCCTGATGGAGCCTTGGTACTGGGAAAACAGTTCGCCGATAAAACTTGATGACGCGCCGAGGAGAATGAATATCAGCGAAAACCCGGCTATGAAGAACAGCGAGTTTTTAAGGGTCGCCTTCATGATCTTGCCTCTGTTCTGCTCACCGGTCAGCTCTTCGAACGATATGCCGGTAATGAACGAGACATAGGAAGGGATAACCGGTATCACGCACGGAGAAAAAAACGACAGGAGCCCTCCGCCAAAAGCCATGAGTAACGTAACATTCTCCATGTCCTTAGATCCTGCCTTTCAAGGCGCTTTCAACATCGTTCTTCAGGCTGGTTTCGGAATACAACCCCATGACCTTTTTGATGATCCTGCCGTCTTTTCCGACCAGAAACGATATGGGCGTGCTGGAGACGTTTCCGTAATCGCTGATCACATTGTCATTGGCTTCGACCACGGGGTACGTCATTCCCATTGCTTTGATAAAGGAAGGGGGAACATCGTCAAGGGCGACGCCGATAACGGCAAATCCTCTGCTCCTGTATGACGTGTACATTCGCTCAAAGCCGGGTATCTCCATTCTACAGGGCGGGCACCAGCTGGCGAAGAAATTGACAAGAACAACCTTGCCCTTGTAATCGGAGAGGTGTACATTCTTGCCGCCCAAATCCTTAACCCATGTTTAACACCAGTCGCCCATTTTCACTCATAAATTGATGCATAGCTCTCTAAAAACTCAATAAAATCAATACCAGTCTCTTTATAAACGTTATGTAGTGCCATAATTTTATTGGTGTTATTGACTTTTTCTT
>CAIYDX010000394.1 GCA_903925005.1 uncultured Geobacteraceae bacterium | reverse complement strand
AGTTCTGATAATAAAGCATTGTAAGGTTTGCTACAAAAACTTTATCTCGCTGTCGCTATGTATCACTTACAACAGCCTGCTTAAACTTATTTGGATACTTAAGACTAAGATTCTAGGTACAAAGAAGCCGAGTTTGACCATAAAACATTCTGGCATAATTGATGCTTTAAACTAGTAACATAACAATCATCTAAAGTCTGGATCAACAGTGAGCGAATATCTTTTACTTTTATTAGGCACTGCTCTGGTTAACAACGTGGTTCTGGTTAAGTTTCTAGGTTTATGTCCTTTTATGGGCGTCTCGAAAAAACTAGACTCTGCTTTAAGCATGGGCTTAGCGACTACTTTTGTGCTCACTCTGGCTGCAATGACTAGCTGGATGCTAGAGCATTTTATTTTGGCGCCCTTCAATATCCAGTTTTTACGCATCGTGTGCTTTATTTTAGTCATTGCTGCAGTTGTGCAATTTACCGAAATGGTTGTGCATAAAACGAGTCCCGTTTTGTATCAAATACTCGGTATTTTTTTACCCCTAATTACCACAAATTGTGCAGTATTGGGTGTGGCTCTATTAAATGTGCAAGAACATTATGGCTTTATGCAAAGTATTATTTTTGGATTCGGATCGGCCTTAGGTTTTACACTGGTAATGGTGCTTTTTGCTGGATTGAGAGAGCGCTTAGCTTTAATGGCTGTACCAGAGCTATTTGCAGGAACGCCCATTGCATTTATCACTGCCGGCATTTTGTCTTTGGCGTTTATGGGATTTGCCGGACTTTACAGCGCACACTAATAGGACTAAGGCATGTATGTGTTATCCGCCATTTTTAGCTTAACTTTATTAGGACTATTCCTAGGCTTGTTATTGGGCATTGCAGCTAGATATTTGAAAGTTGAAAGCAGTCCGATAGTTGATGAATTAGAAGCTTTACTACCAGGCTCACAATGTGGTCAATGTGGTTATCCTGGATGTAGACCCGCAGCTGAAGCCTTAGCTGAAGGACTAGTTCCTGCAACAATGTGCCCACCTGGCGGCAGTGCCTTAGCAGAACAAATAGCTACTTTACTAGGTATTGATTTGGATTTAAGCGAGGTAAAAGAACCCGATTTACTGGTTGCCAGAGTCAGCGAAGCAACATGCACTGGCTGTACGCGCTGTTTTAAGGTTTGTCCTACCGATGCCATAGTGGGTGCACCCAAACAAATTCATGCAGTCGTTGCTGATGCCTGTATAGCGTGCAAAAAATGTGTCGAAGTTTGTCCAACTGAATGTCTACAAATGCACCCAGTTGAGATTACTTTACGTAACTGGCGATGGAATAAACCCATATTAACTGAAGTAGGTAACATCTCATGTTAGGTTTTTTCACTCAATCAGCTATTCGTGGTGGTATTCATGCCGAACAACATAAAATCGAAACCTGCGCTGCTCCAATAGTCAGAAACTTTCCATTGCCTAAAAAGTTATATATTCCCCTGCAACAGCATGTTGGCAAACCCGCCGAACCCATCATTAAAGTCGGTGAAAATGTATTAAAAGGCCAATTATTGGCTTATAGCCAAGGCATGGTTTCAGCGCCTGTTCACGCCCCTAGCTCTGGCATTATTTTAGATGTAAACGATTACCCTGCCCCGCATCCATCAGCCTTACCTATCCGAATGATCGTACTAGAAACGGATAATAAGGATGAGTGGATAACAGCAGCTCAAATTGAAGACCCTTTTCTATTAACACCTGAAGACATTATTTTACGCGTTGGCGCTGCAGGCATCGTAGGATTAGGCGGAGCCACTTTTCCAACTGCGGTTAAGCTCAACATGGGTCGCGAAAATCAAATTGATACACTCATCATCAACGGCGCTGAATGCGAACCGTATTTAAGCTGCGATGATCGACTCATGCAAGAACATGCCGCCATGATTATTGATGGTGTGCGCTTGATGCTGCATGGCATGAATACCGAAAATGCTGTGATAGCCATTGAAGACAATAAACTGCTTGCATTCCATGCGATGCAAAGTGCAGCAACGCCTTTTTCTTCAATCAAGGTTATACAAATTCCCACTCGCTACCCAATGGGCTGGGATAGACAATTAATCCGTTATGTAACTGGAAAAGAAGTCCCAGTCGGTAGTAGATCATCTGAAATTGGAGTCACTATCCATAACGTCGGCACCGCTTACTCTGTGCACAATGCATTAAGATTTGGGCATCCTTTATTAAGTCGAGTTATTACAGTTGCAGGTGGAGCTGTTAAACGCCCCATGAATGTAGAAGTTCCCATTGGCACCTTAATATCGGAACTATTCGAATTTTGTGAGGTAAGTGTGAATGACATCGCACGACTTGTTATGGGCGGGCCCATGATGGGTGATTCTTTACCCCATACCAGTGTACCTACCGTTAAAGCAACAAGTGGCCTGCTTGCTTTAACTCAAAATGAACTTAAAGATGGCGATGAACAACCTTGTATCCGATGCGCCAGTTGTATCAGTGTTTGTCCAGCAGGACTTAGACCCTTAGATATGGCCAATAACATCCGCATTAATCAACTGGATGCTGCCGTGGATTTAGGTTTAAAAGATTGTATCAGTTGTGGTTGCTGCTCTTATATCTGCCCTTCTAATATTCCACTCGTACAATACTTCAAATATGCGTCCGGTGAAGTCATTGCAAGACAGCAAGCTCAACACAAATCAGAACAAACCAAACGTTTAATCGAATCTCGCAATGAGCGCATGGAGCGTATTGCCCAACAACAGCGTGAAGAAGAACAAGCACGTTTAGCTGCAAAAGCAGAACGAGAAAGACTTAAAGCAGAGCAAGAGGCTTTACTATGATCAAGCGTCTAAAACCACGTAGTGGTGCACATGTAGGTAGCAATACCACTATCAGCCATATCATGTGGCAAGTTATGTTAGCCCTGATGCCTGCGACCGCTTTTGGTTTTTGGTGTTTTGGATGGCCCGCTTTAAATCTATTTATCATTACCGTATGTTCAGCAATGATTTTTGAAGCCTTTTGTTTGCGATTAGCTGGCAAAATAGCAATACCCATCCTTATGGATGGTTCTGCTGCGCTCACAGGTTGGTTACTAGCAATGACTCTGCCCCCTTGGGCACCTTGGTGGATTGGAGTTATAGGCTCAGGACTCGCCATCATTCTAGGCAAACATGTTTATGGAGGCTTAGGGCAAAATTTATTTAACCCAGCGATGTTAGCTAGGGTGGCACTTCTCATATCTTTCCCTATAGAAATGACCACTTGGGCGAATGTCTCACCGCTGTTTTTTTCTAATTCTCCAGGTATTATCGAAAGCTGGCATATTACTTTTTCGGGCTTAGACAATATTGATGCTCATACCGGAGCTACCACTTTAGGCTTTATTAAAACAGAATTCTCACAGAACAAAGTATTGAGCAACATCCTAGAAGACATCTCTGGATTTGAAAATTTTATCGGCTGGCAACGCGGAAGCCTAGGTGAAACCTCGACACTATTAATTGGCTTGGGAGGTATTTGGTTAATCAGGCAAAATATCATTCATTGGCAAATTTCAGCCTCTCTATTAGTAACGGTCCTAGTACTAGCCACTATCTTTCATAGCATTGATAGCCAGCACTATATAAGTCCTTTTTTACATTTAAATTCGGGAGGTCTAATGTTAGTCGCCTTTTTCATTGCAACTGACTATGTAACCTCGCCAAATACGCCCACAGGACAATTAATATTCGGTGCATGCTGCGGCTTGCTCATATTCGTCATTCGTACTTGGGGTGCTTATCCAGAAGGAGCTGGTTTTGCTGTGCTGCTGATGAACTCTGCTACACCATTGATTGATTATTACATACGCCCACGTATCTATGGACGTGATCGTAATGGCAAGCCCCTTGAAATATCTAAATAATAAACCAGAGAAAACGCCATGAAAGTTGACCCTGAAAGCATTGAACATTGGAAAAGGAAAATCGCTGCTTATCGTGTGTTTCTAAAGAATTGGTTAGAACCCTCAAATCTAGCAGGACTAAGACCCAAACTGAAATTTCAAACAGGGATATTAGCAGGCTTTGCCTTAATGGCCAGCGTATTACTGGGTGTTACTAACTGCAGTACCGAAGGCACTATTCAAAAGAGACTCGATGAAGATCTAAAAAAGTCACTAGAAGAAGTGGTACCTGCTGCGCTTTATGATAATAACATTCTACAAGACACACTGAGCATTCCCTCCGCTGACTATAATATAGGCGCAAAAGAAACCATGGTTTATATCGCCAAAAAGTTAGGGAAAGTTACTGCTGTAAGCTTTAAATTCATCGCACCCGATGGTTATTCTGGAGCCATCAGTATGATTATGGGCTTGGACCGAGAGGGCAATATACTTGGAGTTCGAATACTCAGTCACAAAGAAACACCCGGCCTAGGCGACAAAATAGAAGTAACAAAATCTAACTGGATATTGAGCTTTGTGGGACGGTCGCTAGACAATCTAAGCAAGCAACAATGGGCGGTTAAAAAAGATGGCGGTGACTTCGATCAATTTGCTGGCGCAACCATCACGCCGCGTAAGTCGGTACAGGCAATATATCGTGGCTTACAGCTATTTAAAGACCATCAGACACAATTAATCAATCCATGAGGGCGACACCATGTTTCTATCAAAACCCTATCGTAAAATTGCTAGTGACGGCCTCTGGAATAACAATATTGTTTTTGGACAAAATCTTGCGCTATGCCCCTTATTAGCAGTGACGGGAACAGCGACAAACGGTTTAGGAATGGGGCTTGCAACGCTAGTGGTCATTATCTGTTCCAACGGACTCATTTCAGCAGCACGACATTTGATACCTAGCGAAATTCGTATCCCTATTTTTGTATTATTAATTGCCGCCTTAGTGACCTTGGTCGATATTTTAATGAATGCTTGGGCACACGAACTCTATAAAGTTTTAGGCTTATTCATCGCCTTAATAGTCACCAATTGTGCATTATTAGGACGCGCCGAAGCTTTTGCTTCCAGACAACCAGTAAGATATGCCTTGTGGGATGGACTCATGATGGGACTGGGATTTACACTAGTGCTAGTCACATTAGGGGCAGCTAGAGAAATTAGCGCCAATGGTACTCTTTTTGCCAATGCCTCATTATTACTGGGTCACTCGTTTAAATTTCTTGAAATCACTGTAATTCATGACTACAAAGGTTTCTTATTAATGGCTCTACCCCCAGGCGGCTTTATTATGCTGGCTTTTATAATAGTTAGTAAACGCTTGATAGACCGAAAACTAGCACAAAGAAAAGCAATTATTAAAATAGTAACGCCCGTTATTGCAGAGGAATCAGTATGAACGTCGGAGTTTGTTATGCAGAAGTCGATAGGCAACTATGGATGCGTCTTGAAGTACCCGATGACAGCAGCATAGAACAAGCCATTAAACTTTCAGGCCTATTAAAGCTCTACCCTGAAATAAACCTAGATATCCAAAAAGTGGGCATCTTCGGCAAAATATTTCCATTGGATACCACGGTAAAAGATGGAGATAGAGTTGAAATTTATCGCCAAATAACCGTTGATCCACAGACTGTGCAAAGACGGAGACGGTAATAATACATTCAAGCGATGCATAGACTAACTCGACGTATGTCTACTTATCGCAAAGCGTCATTCCTACAGTTATGGCTATATAGAGTGCATTGAAAGTGGTTTTTGCCGCGATTGTCTTAGCTAAAACCACTTCCACAAAGTATAAAAAACCTTAAATTAAACCCCCATATTGTAAATAGAATAGATTTATCTATACTCCTCATCAAATTAAACTCACATCAACGTATTACACTATACGGATATTGAGCTGTATTACAGTTCTTCTTATTGCTGT
>CAIYDX010000393.1 GCA_903925005.1 uncultured Geobacteraceae bacterium | reverse complement strand
TCGTCAGAAAGTAGAAGCGGTTCGTCAATGTCGTCCAGCGTCAATACTGAAAGCCCGATCAGTGGCGCATCATCGGCAAAGTCTTGCTGCAGAAGTGCTTCATTATGCATAAAAACCCTCTATTCTTCGCTGTCACTCTTGTTCATTCTCACAAAGTGCGTTTTTACGGGTTTCAAATCTATTAAGCCGCTCTTCCAAATCTGTTCTCTTTTTGCGCTCTTGTTCGTTTAGTTGATCATGTTGCAGCTTCATCTTATTATCATATGCGTTTGCACCCATAGAGGCGTACTTGCGCATGAATACAATAGCTAATATGGTTATCGCAACCATCACGGCAGCAAACGACAGTAGCAGCCGCATGTCAGAGAAAAGGTATGAAATAATATCGATAAAATCTTGCAAAGTAGCCTTTCAATGCTACTCAGTGTCAGTAGAGGTACTTGTTGTATCCGCGTTCAGCAGTGACTGATATTGTTTTTTCCATGACGTCGGTGGCGTTAAACACTTACCATCAGGACGTGCAAAGGCACAAACATCAGGTAGCATGTTCCGGCTACAAGTGGCGGGCTTGGTGTTTCTACAGCCTACAGTGGTGGTATCTGTATCGTCTTTGTGAAGTGCAGCGCGATATGCCTCAGCGTTGTTATATCGTTTTCTTATGTATGCCATATACCGTTTCTTATATCTGCGTCATATCAGCGAGGTAGTTATCAAGACCATCTGTTGAAAAGTCACAAGGCAGAGTATAGCAAACTTCGACGAATAGGCCAAGTGTGACGGTTTGCATTGTGACGGTTTGCATACTTTTGAGGCATATGTATGTGTCAAGGAAAATCCGATTAAAAACGAGAAAAAAGAGAGGCCCTGAGTTGGAATTCCTGTGAAGAAATATCAAAAGAAGCAATTGCTAATTCTACAAGTCACACTATAACTGAAAGGCATAATCCCCATATACGGATCTGCCGTTCATCTTCTGGTGACTTGTCATGAAGTCCCGTAAGTCATTTACAACCACTTCCGGTAGGAGGACTCATCCTTGCATCAGGTGTTATCCATTTTCAGCCGCTTCAGCCACCGGTCAATTTGTCTCACGTTGGCACAGCAGCTACGTTTCAAAATGTCACCATTGGCTCATACAGCAGATAATCCGCCGTAAGTCCAACCCCGCCTCCAAGCCCTGAGACCAGCACACGCAAGTAGCGCTTGTCATCAGCCCTTCCATTTTCCGACTGGAGCTGTTCCGCCGGGGATGATCATGATCCGTGGCTTGTTTCTTAGTTCTACCCCCTCATTCCTCCTACAGAAAACGGCGCCGCCGAAGATGATCATGATTAGTCCACGATACCTCCACTGAAAATTGACAAAATGTATGAGGTCGGCAAACAGACGGTCCATGACAAGGCACTTTAAAATGGACAAAACATGCACCGCCAACAGATAAAAAAGCTACCTCAATGAAATCTGTCTTATATGACGGTTATGTTAGCCCTGACGGATTTCGGTGGCTGATTCCACTTTGTCCTGCGCCACCATTATATTTTTTTCACACATATAATTAGATAGTTGCGGCCTCTGCGTCCTCCGTTGTCCTCTGGCACGTATGTTGCGTTTAATCTCTATACTGGAGCACTAACTCCGCTACATAGACAAAGGAGAACACTGATGGCCACGACGACTAATAGTCCTGTAACCGGGTTTACCCTCATCCGGCCACTGTGCACCTGAAGACCGAGAACCCCTTCAATCCATGCCCGGTACATCCACGCTGCCGAGCCGGTATACCAGGACCAGCCACCCTGCCCAACTCGACCAGGTAACCGGTAGATGTCCGCAGCGACAACATACGGTTCGATGCCATAACGCCACACAGCGTCTGCGTCTCGGGCGTGTTCGATCGGATTAAGCATACGCAACAGCTGCACGGAACGCTTCCCATCGCCTTTCCGAGCCAGAGCCATGGCCAGCCATATAGCAGCGTGAGTGTACTGGCCCCCGTTTTCTCGCACTCCAGGTGGATACCCCTTGATGTATCCGGGTGAAGGTTCAGATATTTCGAAGGGCGGTTCGAAAAGCAGTGCCAGGCCTTCATCCTGCCGGACAAGATGGTTCCATGCAGAATCAAGAGCCTGATCCGCACGCTTTGGATCGGCAGCACCGGAAAGCCATGCCCATGACTGGGGTATGGAATCGATCTTTGCCTCGCTGTTGGTTGCAGATCCGAGCGAGGTGCCATCATCAAATGTTCCCCGCAGATACCATTCACCGTCCCATCCGGCCTTCTCGATCCGCCTGATCAGGGCAGACTTCTCCTCGTGATAAGTTTGGGCCAGTCCAGGCTGTTTCAGTACGTCCGACAGTTCTGCCATTCCTTGCAGCACTTCGCAGAGAAACCAACCGAGCCACACGCTTTCACCCTTCCCCTCCGCGCCTACCAGATTCATGCCGTCGTTCCAGTCTCCTGTACCCATGAGAGGCAGACCATGTGGGCCAACCGTAAGACCCCTACTGGCAGCTCGCCGACAGTGTTCAAAGAGCGAGGCAGATTCAAAGGTAACTTCCGGTGTTGAGAATACTTCGTGCTGATTGTCTGCCAGGGCAGCAGAGTTGAGAAATGGCACATCTGCTTTCAGAATATCCACATCACCGGTTGTTCGAACATACTGGGCGACCACATACGGAAGCCAAAGGAGGTCATCTGAAATACGCGAACGGATACCGGCACCGCTTGGCGGATGCCACCAATGCTGAACATCACCCTCTTTGAATTGCCGACTCGCGCCCAGTAGTATCTGGTCTCGTGCCAGTTCGGGTCTGGCGTAAAGGAATGCCATGACGTCCTGTAACTGATCACGAAAGCCGAAGGCTCCACCTGACTGATAAAATCCGGAGCGTCCCCAGATACGGCAGCTTAAGGACTGGTATTGCAGCCAGCGGTTAATCAGGATGTCTGCCGAAAGATCCGGTGTGCGGACTTCTATGGTGCCGAGCAGGTCATCCCACCACGATGTAGTCAGAGCAAGCGTATTTTCGATCGCCAGATCTTCCCGGTATTTGACAGCCAATTGTCGAGCGTGCGAAGCAGTATCGGCCTGCCCCAGCATGCAGATAATATCACGCTGCTCACCCGGAGCCATTTCAAAGCCAAATCTAAGTGCTCCGCACGGGTCCAATCCGGCTCCAGTATGTTGTGACAGTCGGGTCAGGTCCATGGCTGCCGGATTGGCCAGTGAACGATTCCGCCCGATGAAGGAGGTTCTGTCTCCACTGTATGATTCTGCTTGGGGAGTCATCGCCACGAAAGCAACCCGCTCTCCGTATTCAGGATGATAGCGGTTCTGCGCCTTAAGAAGTCCGGCTTCGTCATCCCAGGCGGTCTTGATATGCATCCGGGATGTTTCCCGATTCTCGCCGAGGGTTAATTCCACATAGTAGGTTACAGAGAGCCGGCGCTTTCTCGAGGAGGCATTGGTAAGCCGCAACCGCTGCAGTTTGATCGGCTCTCCACCATTCTGATCAACCGGTACAAAAACAGTCAACTCCTGTTCGATTCCGTTGCTGTTATGCTCGAAAACCGAATAACCAGCTCCATGTCGTGCCCGATAGGCGGTTTCCTCGCGAATTGGTGCCGCGGTAGGCGACCAGAATAACCCGCTTTCCTCATCTCGGATGTAGATCGTCTCAGAAGCCGGGTCCAGCACCGGATCATTTGACCAACCGGTAAGACGATTGCGCTGGCTGTTGCCATACCAGGTGAAGCCGGATCCAGTTTCGCTTACAAGAGTGCCGAAGTGCGGGTTGGCGATTACATTCACCCAGGGAGCAGGAGTGTTGGTAGTGGGGCCGAGATAGATCGCGTATTCACGACCGTCAAGGGTAAAGCCCCCCAAGCTGTTGAAATAGTTCAACTCCATGAATGGAAGGGGAGCAGAAGGTTCACGGGGAGCACGTTTCCGGATCAGTTTTACCTTTGGTTCCGGAGCTTCAACCGATATCCCTAATTGCTGGGGTAGCGTTCCACGGGCAGCGACCAGCACAACAGCCGCTGCTGACTTGAGGAGTGCAAGATCTTCCTCCGGAACAAGCGCAACACTTTTCAAAAATATGCCGCCAGCCCGGTCAGTTGCTGCAGAGATAGTATGTGCCTGGATCAGTCGGTGTAACTGTTCATGAAGGGGGCGCTCATAGCTCCCGGCTTCTTCGTTAAGGATCACCAGATCAGCAGATAATCCGTGCATTCGCCAATACGTGTGGGCTTGAAGCATCTGACGGACCAGGCTGATCTCCCGCACATCACCGATAGTGAGCAAGACAATTGGCAGATCACCGGAAATTGCGTAGGCCCACAGTCCTGATTGACCCTTGCAGTTTTCTTCAAGGCGTTCAGCGGGAGCGCGTAACAGATGATTTGGAAACAGCAGGTGACCAGCCAGTTGTTGGAAACGGCGCGCTTCATCAGGCTGGATATGCAGCAACTGCAACTGCTGTTGAGCTGCACCCCAGGCGAAATCGAAAGCCCGCTCAGTAGCATGGGCGGTACTGTACTTATTCATCAGAAGAAGTACCTGCTCTCGTGTTTCCCCGGCAGCGAGCACCATTGAAAGCTGAACTCGTTGCCCCGGTTCCAGGGAGAGGCTTTGCCGCAGACCCAGCATCGGATCCAGAACAAAACCCTGGCTGTTAGAAAGTTGTTGCACGGCTCCCATCGGATTGACAAGAGTTCTGCCGCGACCGATGAAACGTACACGGTCAGTTTCAAACTGAAAGGTATTTTCCTCAGACACGTCTGACGTGTCCGAATTCTGGAGCGTAAAACAATGTGCTACGTAAAGTGGTGCTTCTTTTTCACTCCGAGGACGCCGATAAGCGAGGAGCACCTGCTGCCCGGTGAGTGCCTCGGTCTGGATGAACAGTTTGTTGAAGGCGGGGTGCTGACGATCCGAGTTGTGGGGCGCCATGGAAAGTTCGACATAACTGGTGAGGTTGAGTCGGCGGGTGCTGGAGGAACGGTTGATCAAGGTAATCCGGCGAACCTCAACATCGTCTTCCGGCGATACAACCACTTCTGTCTCCGTGTGGAGACCATTATCGACGCGTCGGTAGACGGCCCGGTCGAGGGCAAAATCTACGGTATATCCGGTAAGTTTTCCACCGACAGGGTGATAGGTGGTGGACCAAAGGCGGTTGTTCTCAATATCGTAAATGTAGCAGAACGTTCCGTTACTATCGCAGGTCGTATCTGACCGCCAGCGAGTAATTTCTTGTTCCCCCCACTGACTGTAACCACCACCGCTGTTGGTAACCATCACCCCGTAGCGACCGTTTGAGAGCAAGAGGCTTCGTGGAGTGGTGGTATCCGGAGTGGTAAAGGTTGTGCCCGTGGAAGAAATCAGGTCTGCGTCCGGCCCTGTAAAATTCTGACGAGTCGAGATTAGCTGCAGCGGAGGCAGGGATGGAATACGTTCCTGAAGCAGAGACTCAAAAGCACGCACTCGTGGATCATTATGAAAACGTCGTGGAAATGGATTGCCGTGGAGGAAATTGGTCAGGGAAATAAACGCCATCCCCTGATGATGGGCCATATATGCCTCGACTATAATCCCGCGCCCGAGTGATTGACTCCCGGTTGCCCTTTGGGTTTGCCGACTGAAATCCATAGCCTCGTAATAACCGTAATCAGGGGTTGTAAGCCCTAACCGGCGAAAATTTCAGAATGCTCGTAATACCCCAATAAATATCAGATAAAATTGCTGACGATGCTTGACATAGAGAAATTATTTCTCTATAACTAACCAATGGGAAAGATCTTCACAGGAAAC
>CAIYDX010000392.1 GCA_903925005.1 uncultured Geobacteraceae bacterium | reverse complement strand
ACGACTACGTTACTGATACGAACCCAGTCCGAGTAGTCGATGTCTTTGTCGACGAACTCGATCTTGGCAAACTGGGATTTGCAGGTGTCGATCCTGCAAGTACTGGCAGACCCGCTTATCACCCCGCAGTACTCCTGAAGCTTTACATCTACGGCTACCTGAACCGTATCCAATCCAGCAGACGTCTAGAGCGCGAAGCACAGCGCAACGTTGAACTGATGTGGTTGACGGGTCGGCTGATGCCGGATTTCAAGACCATCGCCAACTTCCGCAAGGACAACGGCCGTGCCATCCGCAAAATCTGCTCCTTGATCTTGGCATCATGTGGATCTTCCGAACATCCCTTATTTGAAGCCGCTCTTATGGGGGATAAAGATAAGGTTAAATCGCTGCTAGATGCAGGAGTAAGAGTAGATGCAACAAATCAATATGGAATGCAGGTAATTCATGAAGCCGCAGGAAACGGTAGTGGAGATAGAGCTGGGGTCATTAAAATTTTGCTTGCTGCTGGAGCAAAAGTAGATGCTGTAGATAGTAAAGGAAGACAGCCTATTGTCTATGCCGTAGAAACTGAGAGTGGCATCGAAGCAGTCAAAGTACTGCTAGCTGCTGGAGCAAAAGTTGATACATTAGATAATGAGGGAATGCCGCTGATCCAGCTGGCCGCACAAACAAATTCAACAGCAATGGTTAAAGTTTTACTTGATCATGGGGCACTAATTAATGCTCAAGATAAGAATGGCGACAGCCCCCTTCATTGGGCTTCCCGGCGAGACAATACCGACATGGTCAAGTATTTACTTGCTGCCGGAGCCAATCCAAATTTAGAAGACAAAAATGGTGATCAGCCACTTCATTGGGCAGCTCGTTTCGGGAATTTTGGTAACACCGAGATAATCCAATCGTTGCTTGCGGCCGGAGCCAATGAAGGCTCACAAAATAAAGACGGATATACACCCAAGGTAATTGCCAAGCATATCGGGCCAAGCGAAACAGATAGTGGTGATATGAAAGGAAGTCTGGATGAGGCCACGCATAACTACATACGCAATAATTTAGCCCCCATCTTTATTCGAGCAAAGATGTGCAGTGTCTATAACGGTTGGAACGGATGTGTTGGGAAAGACATCATTCTTTGCATTCAGACTAACTCACTATCTTGCGACCTATATGGCATTAGCGATGAAAGTATTATCAAAGAAATTACCGAGTCCATGCAAACTAGTGGATTAAGAATTAAAAGAGTAACTTTCTGGCGTAACATTCACGCCGAAAAGTCGTATTTTGAAAAGCCAATCTATGAATTTAAAGGACCTGCTGAAAATCAGCATTCATAATTCAGCAATAGTGACCGTCTGCTTAGGGTCGTATTCTGACCTGTGGCATTATGAGAACTGAACGTCCGGTCTCAGGAAATCAGGAAATCAGGAAATTGCCTCTAACCGAACAAAAGCAGTTATCCATAACAAAACGGGAATGGTGCTTAAATAATGCAAAAATTCATTTTTGTTTTGTTACTAACAGTTTCAATTTTAGCCAATGCTTCTCAGGTTGATGAGTGGTTAGATGGTCTAGATCATCCACTCCATAGATCGCTGACTTTAAAACCTAAGAATCTACTTCAGAAATATATTTCATATGATATTTCTTCCCTTCTTATTCCCCGATCTGAATTTCTTGGTTACATCGGTAACAATTACCAAAGACTTCACATTCATTTTAAATCAGTATCCAGAAGCCCCACCAATCAAGAGCAATACTTAATTATCGGAGAGTCAATTGTTGGTGATCACGTAACTGAATTCAATGGGGAAATCACTGTAACCTCGGTACGCGAGTATGTAAAAATGCATTTTTGCCTTGATGATGAACTGAAGACCGCGGGTATTCAAAGTGAAGGTTTGATAATCGGGCATTTCAAGTTTCAGGAGCAATCCACTCAATCGAGCAGTGGTAGATTTCAGGGGATAGTTACTTTGTATTGGTACAAAGACAAAGCAGGAAATGTACAGTACGACGACATTGCGGCAGGTTACTCAGATAACTATTCAAACAATCAATATGTAGGTACATGGAAAGCATATCGTACTGGGAAAGAGAAAACAGCTAACTGGGGAGAACAACGAATCCCTTTCTCTGGAGATCTGGATATTGGCGCTGCACAATTTTCTCCTGCCCCACAATTTAAAAAACAAGGATGGTGAGAAACCTAGAGATCACCGTCTGCTTTGGGTCGGTCTCTGACCTGTGGCATTAATAGGGCTGAATGTCTGCTTTCTGGGAATTAGAATATGACGCTAAACGACCAAAAGCTGTCAGTCACAGTTGCCATCCAAATTAAGTTGCCTCAAAATGATTTAACTGAACTTGTTTCCGTTACTAAAAATCTTCATGGGAATAATAATGAAAAACCCAATCAACATTCTGATAGTTGTTATCGGATTTCTCTTGGCTGGATGTGTACCATTTGACGCCATCAAATCGACTGCTTTTCATGGGAAAACACTAACCTCCAGTGATATCAAAGTAATTTATGAACCCGTTGGCCCATTTAGTACTTACGAAATATACAAGGTTGGTAGAGGTTATATAGATATAACCGATAATGAAAAAACTGTTGCTCGAATTAGTTCCATGCTAATAGGTAATCTCCTGACTAAAGGGTTCAAAGTATATTTCCCTGACGAGGCTGCAAAATATGGACTCAATGTTATTAACTCAACTCAGTCAATCCCGGTTTTGAGAATTAGAGCATCTAAAATAAAGCTATCTTGCAATGGTTCCAAATGCCGAGAATCAGTATTGTTAAAAGGAGAGTTAACAGATCCTGCAGTTGGCTTACTCTGGACCTTTGAAGTGCAATTTCAATCAGCCATTGCAGACGAAGATAGAGTGCCAGATATCAATGATGATATATTTAAAAAATTCCAAACGAGGTTATTGGAGCAATTTAAAAAAGATATTGTCATTTCTCCATCTGCAGCAAATACATCGTCTGCGAAAACGATAGAAGAAAAACCAGGTGAAGTCACAAACCCGCCAAGGAATGAAATTGATACAAGTGCAGCCAAGAAATGGATTTCAACGCTTGAAGTGACCTCTATTTCGAATTCTGCTCACACTGAGTTGTTGCCACTGAATAATCAGCTGACTTCATCGCTAGTAAAAGAATTCAGAAAGACCTGTATTAAACAAGTCAACGGATTTAAAACTCTAAATACCGCAAAATTAGATTCCAATACTGACGTTTCATACAATCTTGTTGTAAAGCCTGATGTTTTAAATGACTCTTCAGCTAACAATGGGAAAACTACGTTCATTGTGACCTTGCATCGTCTTTTAAATGCGAATGCCTTTCCAAATAGTGAAAACAAGATTTGGGATTTAAAAGTGTCAGTGAATACAGATGCCGCATCTATGGACAAAGACAAATTGGGAAAACTAGCGCATCTTATTGTTGGGCTCATTGATAAAAATGGCTTTATTCCAACTAAATGCGAAAATTAGCAAGCGTACGGCGTACTCGCCTTGTCAAGGTAGTGCGCCATATTCATTCGGCTACCGCAAGGGGGTTCGCCCTACATGCTCTGATATGCAACTAGATTCTGGCCATATTAACTTTACATAGCTGTATAAATTCACTCCGAATGCCCAAGTAACCCTTCAATAGGCAATCAGATAGGTGGTGATGAGAAGGTCGCTAACTGGCCCAGACTGTGTAAAAACGCGATATCTTATATAATAACCCTGTCACGGTGATCGTTGGGGCAAGGTATGAAGAGATTCATTCAAGGCGAAGACAGAACACAAGGAACGTTGTTACCGGAACTGCTCGACGACTACGTT
>CAIYDX010000391.1 GCA_903925005.1 uncultured Geobacteraceae bacterium | reverse complement strand
TAGAGTTATGAAACTGTTTGACAAGGACAATTACTTTCTATTTCCTTTCTTTCCAGGACCACTCTAGATATTTCTACCCCTGGAACTATTTCTGATGAGATTTTAGTAGTTGAACAAGCAAGTAAAGAGCTGCAACAATATCCAACTGAAACTAATTTAATCAAATTGCAAGACATAAAGACAATCCTCCTCAAGTGAATGTATATTTATCTAATCTTTATAAATACGAAGTCTCCGCCATCATGTCCCGAATTACGAATTACTTTATATTCTGGTGTCTGACTACTCCTGCCAGCAACTGGTTCTTTAATATGTCGAGTCACAAGCTCCTCTGCGGTAAATCGCATGTCAAAAGGATTTCTCAGGGCCTTAAGAAAAACTTCAGCAAAAATAGAATGACCTGACCCACCGGAATCATTAACCGGTTCATTCCCTCCCGAAGCAATAAGGATTCTGGATTGTTTTTCCATTAGGCGCAGTAAGAAACTTTCCCGAGGTCCTCCAATGGAGGAGAGTTTTGGGTCAAAAGACCGACTTATAGTGCCGGAATAACATGAGTCGGCAACAACCAATATCTGGTGTGCTTGTGAGCGTTTCAACTGATCGGTAACCGTTTTGGCCTCTAGCCAGTTGGTGGGGTCGTTCTGTTCAGCATCAATAGGGAGCCAATAGGAAGTTTCTGTATCTTTGTCATTCCAGCCATGGCCTGCATAATAGATGAGCAGACGATCATTTGCAGTTAGGCGATTTTTGATGGTGTTAAGCTCCTTCAGAATGGTGGCGCGGGTCGCTTGTTCGTCCAGCAGCACAATCGGACTGAAGCCATAAAACTCTTGGAGTGTCTTCGCAACATCTTGTGCATCATTCACAGCTGTTTGCAATTTGGGTATCTGCTGATAACGATTGATGCCAATAATAAGCGCATAATTTTTCCCATTAATTGAACTGGCTTCAGGAATAATCGCAGGTACCGTCACAATGTCGCTTTGACGATTCAAGGTAAATTGCTCTATCCCTTTGTTACCCAGAGTATTCAATGCTACTACCGTAATATGGTTTTCACCAGGTTTGAGCAAAATCTCGGCAAAGAACTCACCCTGCTCATTAAGCTTTGCCATTACACCGTTCACTGCTACTGATGCAACCCCACTTTTGTCAGTGGCTCGACCTGCAACCACAATTTTAGATTCCTTGGCAAATACTTTGAGACCGCGCTTAATATCTGGTGAGACGATTGTGATCAGAGGTGGCTGAGTGTCGATTAAAGCTGATTGTGGAGTAATTGAAAGTTTTGAAACGGAGCGGGCAGCTAGCGAAGCGCTTACTGACAATAGAAGGAGGGCAACTGCGATAATTGCTTTCATGAACATTGAAAAATGGCTCCTCGCTTAAGTGATTATGGTGTTGTTGATAATACCAGCCTGAATCCGATAAAATTAGTGCGTACAGATGGGGTAAGCTCACTTCGGCTGCTTGCGCGCAGGTTAGTTGATTTATCAAGCCAGGACCCCCCACGCAATACGCGGTTTACGCCGCTATCCGGGCCGATTGGGTTTTTCTTATTTTCGGCTTTGTAGTCTCCTTTTCTATCAAACACCCATTCAGCCACATTACCGCTCATATCGTAAACACCCAAGCTATTGGGCTTTTTCTGGCCAACAGGGTGAGTTTTGCCGCCTGAATTTGCTTCGAACCAGGCCAGTGAGCTGACACTTTCACCAATACCACTATAGCGCTCGCGGCGCCCACCGTCACGAGCTGCAAATTCAAATTCAGCCTCCGTTGGTAGACGATAGTTCTTGTCACTACGGACATTAAGTTTCTTAACAAATAGCTGAATTTCTTGCCAGGAAACATTTTCAACCGGACAGTTTTTACCACACTGTTTGAATTGAGACGGATTTTTGCCCATGATTGCCAGCCACTGCCCCTGTGTTACCTCATATTTGCCGATATAAAAGGCATCAAGGCACACTTCATGAACTGGTTTTTCATCCTCATCCCCGTCACCGAAGTTATCACCCATCTTGAAGCAGCCGCCCGGAACCGGGACAAATTCCATGCCGATTGTGGCATCAGTAAACTCCGGTCCGGCAGTTGTTACTCCCGGAGATGCTAAAACTAATACGTCAACATCCCACGTGGCTACTCCTTCAAAACCGGCTGGCATATCCTTCAATAAATCCCATGTTATCTTGCGGCCTACTCCAACCTTAACGCCTTTGCCAAAATCACCACTCAGTGAAAGCCTGTTACCAGCGTATTTCTCGCTACCTATTTCTAAAACAACTTTGACCTCGGCTTCTTTTTCACCGGGCTTGCCATAAAGGTCGTAGACAGCAAAGGCCTGGTCTCCCTGTTGACCGGTTCTCAGGTTTTTCACTTCAGCGGCTGACAAGGGAAGAACCGCACAGAGCGCAAGTACTGCACCCAACATGAATCGAATAAACACAACTCGTATCAACATAGTCTCCTAAAGATTACACTCAAGCCCTATGGTGACAGTAGCTTCCCGACAAGGAAAGCAGGCCGCCTTAGCAGGTTCGACGCACTTCTTACCACAACCCCAGCTGGTATCATTCAGCCATGCACCAAAGCAGATTTCTTTATCTTGTTCACAAGAAAGATTAGTTTTCAACGGCTCGTTATAATACTGCAACCAGAATGTACCCCAATACTTGCCAGGATTATCCTTCAGGTAGAATTCAATTTCCGGGCTATAGTTGTCATCGCAGGCATCGATAAATTCAAAGCTCATAGTCACAATTCGACCGCTAGCAGACAAGCTACCGCTGACAGTGGGAGCACGACGTTCCGCTGCTTGCAACACGTCTATAAAACTGAGCAGTATTATACCGAGAAACATTAATGTTAAAATTAATTTCACTGTACTTTGATCCAGTCGTGTTTAATTGGTAGATCTATTTGTCCATAACATATGTTCTTATCCAGCCTAGCGGCAAATATTTCTTAGCAGTGGACGTTTGTTGCAAGATCTATTGGAGAAAAAAAATACCGCTACCGATGTGAAATCGGAAAAGCGGCACTGATAATCAGGGCAATCTGATTGGTTAGTCCACGACGGATGCTGATTCTACAGGAGACCCAGATGAATATAGAAGTATGATCCATCCAAATCCCCGCCCTATCGCGAAACGAAATTTTATTTTATCAGCCTTTTATATAATTCTTGTAAATCTGTCAAGGTTATATCACCATAACAAAAATAATATTATAAAAATGCTCACATTATTAGAGTCTTCCACTACGCTATACGCTGAACAGATTAATCGCAATTTCAACAGAATGAATGCAGTACTAGACCGTAAAGTGTATCCTCAATCATCCTGCGTGACGATGTCGTCAACTTGTTGTGATACATATAAAAAGCTGGGATTGATAAAAATGCTGACAATCTTGCCTGCCCCTGTATTGAGTTTATAACACTTCTACGCCCGTGAATTGGGGCGCCTTATAAACGGGTTCATCCCGTACCCACAGGACAACGGCATAATACTGCCCTGACCATCCCAAAACTCTGCAATGACTTTACAAACCCCATCTTTGATGCCCTCGCTGGCACGGATGTTGGCCGCATATTCATGTGCTTGAGACAATCCACCGGCGCGTCCCGCGCACAACTTCACCCGTTTGCTGTGCTGTAACACTTCCTCGTTCCAACAACCCAGCTCAACCGATAAATCCGCGCACACCGCTGGCAGGCTGACCTACGTCCAAACACACAAACCACAGAGAGAGGAGAACACCATGACCACCGAAAGAAAATGCACCGTCAGCGACTTGATTACCAATCTCATCATCGAAAAACTCGAAGCTGGCTGCGTCCCGTGGCGCAAGCCCTGGAACGGCAACTCTACACCGCGCAACATTGTCTCTGGTAAGCCCTACCGAGGCATCAACGCTTTTTTACTTGGTTGTACCGGCGCGAGTTGGTTCGCAACGTACAACCAGATCTCAGCGAAAGGAGGTTGCATTAAAGCTGGTTCAAAGTCGCTGCCAGTCGTGTTCTGGACAATGAAACCTGTCGCAGACCGTAACACCGGCGACGTGAAGACCATTCCGATCCTGCGGTACTTTCGAGTGTTCTCGCTCAACGACGTCAATGGTATCGAGGCACCGGCATCTAAGGAAACTACGCGAGAGTTCACACCGATTGAAGCAGCAGAGCAGATAATCAGCAGTATGCCGCAACGGCCTGACATCAAGAGTGATGGAGCACGCGCATATTACTCGCCTACGTTGGACTACGTCAATATGCCCTGGAGTGAGTTATTTCACTCTGACGAGGCCTGGTACAGCACACTGTTTCATGAACTCGGGCACGCCACCGGACATGAAAGCCGCCTGAACCGAAGCACGGTGACAAAGTCGGCGTACTTCGGCAGCACCGAATACAGCAAGGAAGAGCTCATAGCAGAATGCTGCGCCGCCTTCCTTGCCGCTGAAACTGGCATTGTCAATGCCGTAATCGACAACAGCGCCGCCTATATCGACGGCTGGTTGCGGGCTCTGAAGTCGAAGGATAATCGCGGAATGGTGATCCATGCCGCTGCTGCCGGACAACGTGCGGCGGATTTTATCCTCAATCGCCACGAGGCCACCGGCTGCTAGAAAAAAACCGTAACTGAGCCGGGGGGTAACACCCCCGGCACCCAGTTACCACAATAGGGGTTTGTCAGCCCGTCTCTGTCTGGCACAGAGAGAGACGGGCACGGCCCATGGTCTGCGAACCCGCTTGTAAAGCGGATTCGCACATACGCAGAGTCGCAGTAGTAGCGCGACGGTACCGAGAACGCAAACACTACCCTCATTGCACATCCACATGTGATGCGCGGACATGCGCCAAAAGCGCTTGTTTTCAGGTCGCCAGCTGATCCCTTTGGGACTCTATGCGACGCCTACGGCGAGACATAGACAAAACTGCTGGTCGTGAGATGAACACCATACTTGTATGGCCGGAGCGCAAGCTTCCTCTCACCGGGTCTGACACCAGACCTGACCTCATACACTTAACTCAAATTTTCGCGCGGGCTCTCTCTTTCTGAACAGCTGAACGGCTGTTCAGAAAGGGGGAATCACACAACGCACGGAGGTGCACTATGGGTAAGAAAAACAGTAACACAGTATCAGTTGGAAAAAAGATGGGAAAGTTAGAATGGCAGGCACGTTTTGTGGTCGGTAAATTGCGGCGTGGAGCAAGCTCCACTCGTAATGATCAGCTGAATTGCCTCGGTAAAATCGGTAATGCGATGCAGCGTTTTGGTCTAAACAGTATTAAAGACATCAAACCTGCGCATGTTGAGCGCTATTTCGCTGAACTTAAAACTGCCGGTCTTTCGGCAGGGCGTATGGCTAATCATGCCACAGCAATGAGGATGTTGTGCAATATCATGGGCAAGGGCATTGTACCTTCAAACGCAGCTCTCGGCTGTGCCCGCTCCATCGCTCACCGCACAAAACACTCAGACGAGCGGCTTGATAACGCAAAATATGACGAGGCTATGACGAAACTAAGTGCCAATAATCAGATTGCCTACACCATGGCACGTTGCTTCGGATTGCGCCAGAAAGAGACCCTGCAGAGTCACAGGACAGTGACCGTTGACGGCATTGCAAGGCTTGTTGTGGAAGGTGCGAAAGGCGGTCGCCCTCGGTCTATTGCAATTGTGACACCGGAGCAAAAAGCAGCGTTGTCTGCGAACCTTACATATCGTGCTACGCGAGGTGGGTTGCTTATCGATGAAGACAAGAGCCTTAAACAGGGTATCCGTCAGCTGCAAAACGAGCTGGCAGCGGCAGGTGCCTCAAGAAGCAGCGGTGCAAATATGCACGCACTCCGCCGGGAATGGATTATCGAACAGTGTCAGCAGATTTTGAAGGTTCCCGAAGCAGAAAGAGCGCAAATGATTGAATCGTTGATTGAATCAATCGGACATGGCAGGGTAGAGGTGATTCGAGCATATACAAGCCTGCTCGAAGACCCACCGGAAGAGTGACCGTTGATGGTCGCATAACAAAAACAGCGCCTGGCTTTTTGCCAGGCGCTGTTTTTGTTGCGTGAGCCAGGATGTACACCCGGCAGGTCTATAGGAAGAGTGTTCGGCGCGCCGAACTAATTTGCTAACTACCTAATTCTGTTAGCTTTACTGCAAGCTGAGCTATCAGCTCCTTGAGCTTTGCGGCGATTTCCGGCTTCTTGTCGTCGTCGACGTCCTTGAAACTGGTGACGACGATTTTTTTGAGTCCGGTTTCCACCCATTTGGAGATGTTCTGCGAAACAGGCTTTCCCCCGGTCCGCGCAGCGCGCAGCTCATCACGGGAGGCGTTATTTATCAGCCTGTTGTACAGAGGTTGCAGTTTCGAGGGATCGTTTGCGACTTTTGCCAGTTCCAGCAGCTTTCGGAGCGGGAGGTCATGGTTGTTGCGATGCTTGTCACGCATCTCAAGCGGCAGTTCTGAAATTAAAAGGATCTCAGATACGGTTGATTTGCTTTTGCCGATAATAGACGCTAGCGTGGTAACAGTGTATTTGTTGTCGTTCTTCAGATTTTTAAGACCTTCTGCCAACTGGATCGGCGCCAGGTCGGTGCGCTGGATATTCTCCAGCAGGGAAATGGTTCTGGGGTCTGCATCCGTACCCATATAAATGCATGGAATGGTTTTACACTCGGCCTTAATGGCGGCCATCGTGCGTCTTGCTCCTGCGCATACCAACGGTTTGTCGGTGGAATCGAGGTAGAAGGCTACAGGCTGAATTATACCGTGCTGTCTTACCGAGACAGCAAGCTCCTCGATACCTGCATCGATATCTGAGCGGGTATGTGTGGTAGGGATGTGCAGCATCTTGGGATCAAGGTTATACATTTTACCAGGTTTGTATGCCGGACCCGATGTTTTGGAAACAAATAATGTCGCCATATCAGGTGGGGTTGTGGGTTCAACGCTAGGTGTGGATACAGCAGGTGCTGCAGTTTTAGTATTATCTATAGCCATATTGGCCTCCTTTAGATAATTGATCGTTATACTGAAATTATGTTATTACTCCCGGAAACTGCTCAAATATAACGCAGCCGGGTGGTGAACGGGCCCTGTCAAATATGTAAATTGTCATGGCGCGCTACTTACTCAAACAGGGCGCGAATGTCTGCCGCGTTCCAGACGGTTGTACGTGGACCCAATTTTGTAGCTTGGGGATAGCGACCAGATTTGACGCCAGCCCAGAATGATGATTTTGAAATTGGTAGTACTGCCGGGATGGGGGGATTTGCTTTGGGGTCGCCGATGATCTGACGAAGTCTGACGAATCCTGTCTGCGGAAAAGTGTGCATCGTTCTTGCACCTCCTTGCTTGTGATAAGACAATTTTAGGAGATGCAGATATTTTATTCTAGATAGCGGTAATTACTGGTATTATTTTTACCTATAAAAAAATAGTTCGAATTATTTTATCTTTACAAATCAGATGGTGGCAACTCAGCGACAATCATTTTGATTAACTCGTCATTAGTTATTTGGAGGCATTCCTTAAAATCGAAATCTTCTTTGATAATATTTGCAACATCTCCAGGTGCATAGAATACACCTAAACAGCTTAAACCATAAGATATTGCTCTAATAAGAGCGCCACTTGTGATTCCAATCAAATGTTTATTATAAACTCTATTAATAACTATGCTCGTATATCTAGTGTTCACAAATTCAATAACATAATCTGTAGAATATTTTTCCTTTTGAGCCAGAATTTTACTAATTGCTTCTTCACCGATGCTAAAGGCATCAGCAAGTTCGTCTATTACTTTCTTACGCTTCTTACCAATTTCACGAAGTTCTTTGAACTTCCGGCAAATATCTATATTTCTTTGTTTATACCTTGGTTCACTGAGTTTTGGCGCACCGCGTTTTTTAGGCTGGAGCTCTTTTTCCAATTTGTCCCAAAACTCTTCGGGGATTTCTTCGAATTTTCTGCTGGCAATGGCAGCAGAAATGCGGCTACGTTCAAAGTCAAAGTCGCAGAAAATGTTATTCATTTTGATCTCCACATAATATCCTTCGCAAAATATCAGTAAGCATTATTTAGATGTCCCGCTGCAAATAGTCAACGTTACCTTCAACTTTAAGCCATCTCCCGCTTGATTGGAATCACTTTTGCCACTGTCTTCAGTTCGTCGAGATAGTCGGCCCACTGTTGCATCATCAGCTTTCGCGCCGATAGATGGGTGGTACGATTATAAGCACGCCCAAGCGCATCCTTAACGGTATGAGCCAACTGATGTTCGATTATTTCAGGCTTGACACTCAGATGCTCTTCTAAAATTGTTCTTGCCATCGCCCTAAACCCATGAGCGGTCATCTCTTCCTTATCATATCCCATACGTCTAATCGCTTGATTAATCGTGTTGTCACTAATCGGTTTGAGACTCGTCGTCAAGCTTGGAAATAAAAACTTACCATATCCTGTTACTTCATGAAGATCCTTTAGTATTTCAATTGTCTGGTGAGACAGTGGCACCAGATGTTTTTCTCCTTTACGTGATTCTTTGAGGCGTTTTTTCAGCTTCATACGCTCAATTGGCACGTTCCATTCTCCCGTTTCAACATTGAACTCCGACCATTCGGCCCAGCGAATCTCTCCAGGGCGCTGAAAAACAAGCGCCGACAGCTTCATGGCACATTTAACTATAAACGAACCATCGTAATCATCAATGGCCCGCAGAAATGGCGCAACATCTTTAGGGTCAGTCAATGCAGCGTGGTGCTTTGAAATTACGGGTGTCAACGTACCCCTTAAATCAGCTGTACAGTCTCGCTCTGCGCGACCTGTTGCAACAGCATAACGAAATACTTGGCCACAGATCGATTTCACGCGATGTGCAGTTTCAAATTTTTCTCGTGCTTCGATTTTCCTAAAGACCTGTAGCATGTCGGTCGCTTTCAGTTCAGCAACAGGCCGCGCGCCGACATGAGGAAATACGTCGCGCTTCAACCTGCTAATAACGGTTGCAGCATGCGTTGTCGCCCATACTGAGACTTGGCGATTGTACCACTCCAGTGCAATTGCCTCGAAAGTTTCAGACTGTTGTGTTTGTGATTGTTTTTCGGCTTTGCGGGCATCGCCTGGACTTATTCCATGCGCAAGCAGTTTACGAGCGTCTTCCCTCCGTTGACGGGCTTCTGAGAGAGTTATTTCAGGGTATGAACCAAAAGACAATTGATTTGGTTTGTTATCAAAGATATAGTTGAAACGCCAGAGCTTTCCTCCGGTTTTTGAAACAAGCAGATAGAGGCCGAATCCATCTGGCAGCTTGTAATCCTTCTCTTTTGGTTTGGCATTCCGCACCTGAACATCTGTTAGTGGAACAATCCGTTTAGGCATGAGCCCCCCCAATCTTGTGGTAGTTTTTTGTGGTAGGAGATTTTTTATGTGGTATCTTGTACGAAAATATACCACAATAAACACCGGATGTCAAAAGACTGGACTAGACGCAATTGGACATAAACGAGAAAAAGCCACTGATTTCTCAGAGGCTTTTGGACTACATCGGACAACGCCAGTTTATTAAATGGCGGAGAGAGAGGGATTCGAACCCTCGGTACGCTATTAACGTACACACGCTTTCCAGGCGTGCTCCTTCAACCGCTCGGACATCTCTCCGTATAAGTGAACGCGTAATATAATATATGATTTTCATTTTGTCCAGCTTTTCATACAATACCACGGAAATGATGATGAAATGATTGTCAGCTTCAGGGGGAGCCGCATACTATGAAAATCGGCATTATCACGGCAATGCCTGAGGAATTCCGCGCCGTGGCAGGCATTCTCGGCGCGGCGGACTCTATGAAGTTCGGATCACTCCGGGCCGGGCGCTTCAACACTGCCGAACATGACATCCTGCTGGTGGAATCCGGTATGGGTTTTGATAATGCCGCCCGGGCAGCCGAGGCGCTTATCCACGATACCTGCCCCGATCTGTTGATTACAACCGGATTTTGCGGCGGCATTGCGCCGGAATTACAGGCTGGCGATGTTGTCGTCGCGAAAACTATTATTATTGCCAATGAAAGCGGCTCTGATGAGATTCCTGTACAATTGTCCAACGTCGGCCCAACGTTTGTCGCGCGTCAAGCTACCGAGGGGCATCGGGTGGTGGAGGGGGCGTTTGTCAGCACAACGACTATCACGTCAAAAAAATATCTGGCCGAAATGTTGTCAGACCGTTACCGCAATGCGGTCGTGGAAATGGAAAGTGGGGCCATCGCCGTCGTCGCCGCAAAAAACAATATCCCCCTGTTGGCAATCCGCGCCGTCAGTGATTCTGCCGCCGAGGAGCTGAAGTTTTCGCTGGATGAGTTCTGCACACCGGACATGCGCCGTATCCATCCCGGCAAAGTTCTACTGACTATTCTGCGAAAGCCGCGCATCACACCGCAGCTCATGCGCCTGAGCCGCAGCAGCCGCAAAGCGGCTGAGAGTTTATCTGTCACCCTGTCTCGTCTATTTCCCCTTCTTTAGAGCGCTCCCCGCCGATGACCAGGGGAAATCGCGCAGATGTTCGCCCAGCTGATCTTTTGAAAAATCATTTACCCGCCTCAGTGCCGTTACCGTCACAATCACAATCGGAAGTGTATACATCAGTACTCCGCAGAGCGCCATAAAGCGTTCGCCGATAACAAACGCCACGCCGATATTGAAAACCAGAACCGACAGATAAAGCAGTGGCCCCAACAAAGAATGAAGGGGAATCGTCATGAGACCGGAGGCCCTTTCGTCAAGACGCCGGGCATCGATCAATTGAAACGCGGCAATCAGGAAAAGGCTGGTCAGCAGCCAGCCGGCATAGTTGGAAAGCGGCACGCCGAAATGAGCCCCCTGCTCGCGGTACCCGTAAATCTGCCCTAAAAACCAGCGCCGCCCTTGGAGCGCGACCGGGTCTATAACGACATCAAGAAAGGTTTGCAGGAGGGCGCCCAAGAACAGTGCCGAAAATGAGCTGCGAATGCGCCGAGTCTCAAGTGTCGCGATGTTCCATCGCCACCACATGAGCGGCGAGATAATAAAAAGCGCGGTCGCGTAGCTGCAGTACGCCAGAAAAACGTAGGAGAGCGAGTCGAAGAACGGTACCCCGGCCACCCACAGTTCGCGGCTGCTGGTCGTATCGATGTAATAGTACCACCCATAGGGAAAACCGGTATTGATTGAGAGCCACTCCGAGCCGAAGGCGATACAATAGCCGCACAGTGTGAAAATCAAGGTCCGCCGCCACCCGACATGCGGCACGCAGACAAACAGAAACGCCCCGAAAAAGGCGAACACGTAAGGCCGCATGGCAACGGTGCCGATGGCGATATCAAGAAAATGGGGCATTGAACTTGGTCCTTGGGCGCCCATGGCTTATCAATATGAGCACACTATATAAATTCAGTTTTCGCCGAAAACCGGGCGAGCCAGCACTATAGCCAAAACACCTGAATAGCGCAACAGGGCACGTAAATCTATTCCCGGCTACAGACCATAAACCAAAAACGACAGATATATCCACGGAAAGCACGGAAAGCACGGAAAGCACGGAAAGCACGGAAAGCACGGAAAAATACGGAAAATAAAATACTTACCAATAAAAGTATCTTCCCAAACAGGTAGACCATCTCCTGTGCCTAATTCATTGGTTTTATCAGTGTGTTCAGTGTGTTCAGTGGACAACTGCTTTTATAGGATAAAATCCTGAAATCGGCATTTCAACAACGGATACACGGATGATATCATTGATAAAGGCGTGCTGTTTTTTCTGATAATTGACGATTAAATAGTGCTATTATTTCACACACTGACTGAAAGGTATCCGGAGTCAAGACGACCTTCATCAACAACTGATTGGTAACTCATGTCTAAAAACACGCAAAGCCTTACCCCATTTCTGCTGCTCTGCCTGATTGGTTTCGCCGCTTTTTTCGGTTCGTACCTGCGCATCCCGGTCATGCCGCTGCTTGCCGCCACGATGGGAGCCGGTCCCTCCCAGGTGGGGACGATCAACGGAGCCTTCATGCTAACCGCCGGATTGCTCTCTATTCCCGCCGGTCTGCTAGCCGACCGCACCGGACGCAAACCGCTGATTATCGCCGGCTTGATCGCCACCGCCGCATCTTCGCTGCTCGTGACCCAATGTCACCTGCCGGGACAGATGGCGGCGGCCTATGTCCTCTTCGGCGTCGGATTGGCGGCCTTTGCTCCCGGCATGCTGTCGCTGGTGGCGGATGTGATGCCGTCTAACCGGCTCGGTCAGGCATATGGCTGGTACACCACCGCGATCTTTATAGCGATGACTCTTGGACCGGCATCGGGGGGATACCTTGCCAAGACAGTAGGACTCCGTAACGTATTTTTTGTATCCGGAGGCATGTTGGTGGCGGTTACGCTGCTGGCCCTGCCGGTGCTGCCTCAGGGCCCGCCCCGGCACAAGGCGGATCCGCATGCCGCCCTGGCAGGGAGCTTTGAATTACTGCACAACCGGCGGCTTCTTGCCTGTCTGCTGGCGACCACAGGCAGCTGTATCGGTTTCGGCATATTCCTGACCTTTCTCCCTCTGTACGCCTCAAAGCAGGGATTTGATCCGGCCCAGGTCGGCTTGATATTTGCCGCCCAGGCGATTACCAACGTGGTCGGCAGAGTACCGATCGGGAGCCTTGCCGACCGTGTCGATCGCCGCCGCCTCGTGGCTGGCGGCCTTATCTGCCTGGCGGTGGCGCTGGCTGCGCTGGGGCAGTTCGTGCAGCTCGGGCGATTGATGATCTGCGCCGTTGTCATGGGGGTCGGCATGGCGCTGACCTTTACCGCCATCGGCGCCCTGATCGCGGAACTGGTCCCGGCCCTGCAACGGGGAATGGCCATGGGGATGTATAACAGCTGTGTCTACCTGGGGATGATGTTTGGCGCTACTGTGATGGGTATCGCCCTGAAACTGATCGGATATCCCAGCGGCTTTGCCGCCGCCGGGAGCGTGGTTCTGATTACACTGATACTGTTTTTTATGATGATGCGGGAGAAACAGCCGCAGCAAGCCATACATCCCGATAATCCGTAGCATCAAATTAAAAACAGCACCAAGGAGCTACCGACATGCAGCATGAATTGCGCCGCACAGACCGGAAGGTTACAGAAACAGAAGCGCTGAACCTGCTGGAACACGGCGAATACGGGATACTTTCCACCTGCGGCCCAGACGGGCAGCCGTACGGCATGCCGCTAAGCTACTGCGTGATCGACAACGCCATTTATTTCCACTCCGCCGTGGCGGGGCACAAACTTGAAAATCTGGCTGCCAACAACAGGGTATCATTCTGTGTAGTCGGAACGACCGAGCTGTTGCCGGACAAGTTTGCCACCCGTTACGAAAGCGTCATCATATCCGGCAAAGCGGCGGAGGTTTTTGACGAGGAAAAGCAGCAAGCTCTGGAAGGACTGGTGGCAAAGTATTCTGTCGGTTACCGTACGGAGGGCTTGAATTACATCGTGGCCAAGGAGAAACAGGCCAAAGTCTTCAAGGTTGGTATTGAGACCATCTGCGGCAAGGCACGACGCTAGAGAAATTTCATGATTTGTACTATATTTTAATCGAGATGGCGACGCGTTTCATTCATGTTTTCGCAGAACTTTATTATCAAACACATGATAGACATGCAATTATTGCTTATCAAACACCGTAAATTAGCGCAAAATTTGCATACTCACCTTTTTACCAACAATATAAATCCTAATATCAGCACATTACAAATACATGAATATTGGTATAATTATTGCGGCACAGCATATCAATTTATGGCTCGAAAGGAATCACTCCATGTTTAAGGAATTGTTCGTTTGTCTGTTAGTAAGCTGGGGGTGAATATGAGACAATCCAAGTGGTATATGACAGTTGTTATTGGCTGCCTGTTGCTTTCAGTTACTTGTTTGGAGCGCCACAGCTGCGCCAATACTGCTACCGGCATGAAGACTTCAGTCGATCGCGAAGTCGTCAACTGCTATTTCGGGGCTCTGCGTAAAGATGGCCAAATTATGGTTAACATGGTTCCGGGGGCCGCCGGCAAGGTGTATCATATGTCCCAGACGATCACTGTGACATTGAATGGCGCTTCAGTCGGACAACAATACTTGGAAAATGGAATGCCGATTGTTTTGATTTTGAATAATCAAAAAACCGTTGTTGAGATACAGGTTAGACCAGCGGGGGGCAAATAACAATGAAACGGTTCATAACAGCGGCTCTTTCCCTGATGATATTTGTATTTTTTTCATCCCAAGCGTTTGCGGTTGCTCCATCAGCTCCAGTCGCCGGCGCTGTAACCGCCGTGACTGCCGCCGGCTTTACGGCCAACTGGGCAGCCTCTGCCACAGCAACAGGCTACTATCTGGATGTCTCTACCGACCCAGCTTTCGGAACGTATGTTGTCGGCAATGGGTCTAATACGCTTTCTGTTGGTAATGTTTTATTCAAGGCTGTCGCCGGTCTAACCGCAGGTACGACCTACTATTACCGAGTAAGAGCGACAAACGGCACCATCAGCCTCAATTCCAACGTCATAACGGTATATACAATCCCGCCAACACCAACAACCACGGCTGCGGCAGGAATAACCACAAGCAGCTTCAATGCCACCTGGCCTGCAGTAGCCGGCGCTTCGACTCCGGGCGGCGGTTACAAACTGACCGTGGGAACGTCCAGTGGAGGCAGCCAAACAATAAATGCTTTGCGAGAGGGCAACACCTTGTCTGTTCCTGTGCTTGGCGCTGCTGGGACTACGTATTACTACTTTATTGACGCCTATGTTTCAAACAACGCAGTGTACGGCGACAGCAGCAATTCCAACATTACCACCGTTGTCACAGTACCTACTGCTCCGGTCATTGGCACACCTGTTGTAGTCTCGGACACTCAATTTACCGCGGTATGGAGCGCCGGTGCCGGTAATGGGAACGGGGTAGCAGGTTATTATCTTTATGTAGCCACTGATAGTGGTTTTCTCAACCCGGTAGCCGGATACAACCCCAAGACTGTTGCAGGAGCAGCAACCGTCACCTCTACCGTTACCGGTCTTGGTGGTACTCAATACTTTTACCAGGTGCAGACATATACAAATGCGCCACTCGTTACATCGGCAATGTCAGCCGCCTATGGAAGCATTTACACCTATGCAACCGCTCCGGTTGCTACTCAGCCGGTTGTCAATTCGACAGACATAACCAGCAGCGGATTTACGGCGCGGTGGAACGCGTCTTCCGGCGCCACCGGTTATTCCCTGGACGTTTCAACCAGCAATTCCTTCGCTTCATATGTAACCGGCTATCCAAGTACTTTGGGAGCCGTGACTTCCGCAAGCGTCACCGGTCTTTCGGGTGGTACCACGTACTATTACCGGTTGCGCGCTAGTGATTCCTCGGGGACCAATCCGACAAACTCAAACACAATCACCGTCCAGACGGTCCCGGCCACACCGGCACTTACCGGCAGAACAACAGCAACCGCCGCCAGCGTCACGGTCACCTGGACAGCTGCCACCGGCGCTACCGGTTATTACCTGGACGTTTCAACCGACCCGGCTTTCGGGTCATATTTTGTCGGCAATGGTTCCAATGCTCTATCAGTTGGTAACGTAACCACATATACAGTAAACGGCGTAACTCCCGGCACCGATTATTACTACCGGGTGCGCGCCTCTAATGCGAGCGGCACCAGCGCTTCGTCAGCCGGTGTTTATGTCGATTTTACCTCGCCGACTCTGATAAGTGTGACCGTCGGCACGAGCAGCAGCGATCCGAGCCCGATCACCATCGGCACCGGCGCCGGCGCCAGCGCCAGCTTTAACGGCGGCCCGTACATCAGAACCCTCACGCCATATTTTACCGCCACCTTCAGCGAACCGGTGCTTGGCATACAATATACCGCTACCGCCAGTATCGCGTTGAAAAACTCCGCCGGTACGCTGCAAGTGTTGGCGACACCATACAGTCCGGTCAACAACACGACAGCTACCCCCGGAACGCCCTCAGTAGTAGCTCCATCAGCAGCAACGTTTCAACCGTCCGCCGCACTGGCTCACGCCGCATGTGCGACGTCGAAGTATAATGTCACTCTTACCGGAGGCATTACTGCAACAACGATCCATGATGCAGGGTCGGCTACGCCGGCGAACGATAACGCCATGACCTCAGCGGTCCCATTCTACGTTACTGTTGACACGCAAAATCCGGTCGTCGGCAGCGTGACACCGGCGAACAGCGCGAACTCGCAAAGCGTGAGCACGGCGATCACGGTCATCTTTACGGAAAACTGCAACATGGATTATACTCTCTATAACTCGGCGAATGTTGTGTTGACCAACAGTGACGGCACGGTAATCCCTACAAATATTTCCTGGTCTGGGGCTTCGTCCACAACACTGACCATAACGCCGGTCGGCAATCTTGACTTTAACACCACCTACACGTTAACGCTCTACAATATTGCCGACGCCGCCGGAAATCTGCTTACTACAAACAACGGCACCGCCGGTTCCTATACGTCCACGTTTACAACATCGGCTGACAGCCCCACCAACTTCACCATAATTCCGTCATATCTCTCTTCGCCGGTTACGCCGAACGTACTGATTATTCTTGATAACTCCAACAGCATGGATGAGACCCTGACAACCGGGGACGCTATAGGTTCGTTCAACTGCACCGACCCGAATAATTCGAACACCTGCAGCCGCTCCGTACTTGCCAGGCAGGCGCTGTTCGACCTGATTAAAACCTATGCCAGCAAAATCAACATCGGCCTGATGTCATATGCCGTGCCGAGTAATACCGGTAAGGAGTACGTCTACAACAACTATTATTTCGTGTCATACGATCCCAGGACCTACTGCCCGATAATCCCACCCCCCGCCGCCTGCTATAACTACTGTACGGGTGAAAATCCGGCCTCTTACGCAGCCACCGATTATGGCGTCGGTGTTGATAATATAACCGCTGCACAAAATGGTCTGACCTCCAACTATACTGCGTCAACAAACGAGGCTGACTGCAACAGCGCCTGCCAGACCGGCTACACAATATCGACACCTGTAAAAAGCTATATCGACCCCATATATAACGGAGTTGTAAATCCGAATTTTAACTCAAGCAACGGTATCAATCCGTCTTTTCAGGCAAACATCCGCGAGCCGATTATAAACGGCACCGTTGATGGCGCCGCCGGTAGCGCATTAAATGGCGCGAAACGCCAAACCTACTGCACCAACATCTATCCGAAAACCTTTGCTTATCACTATAACGATGGGGTGAACAGCGGCACATTGTATCACAGCATCGTGGGTACGTTCTATAGCGGCAGCACCACCGCCGGGACAGGCTTTCTTGATGCCGAAAATAATGCTGGGTCCGCCAGCAGTTATAACACCAACGAGAGCAACAGCAGCAGTGTGGGTTACTGGCTGTACAGGAACAAAGCCACTCCAGTCAATTTCACTCACAATGCCGGGTGGAACACGACAAACACTTTTAACACCGGTTATAACATAGGTTATTCCAACGGCAGCGATGCTTATGGCAGTGGTTTTGGTGGAACCGACGACGACCTGGCGCAGGGTTTCCTGAACTACGGCCAGTCGAATATGTGGTATCCGCCGTACAACGGCGCCGCCGCCCCGACTTGGTCATCATACCCCTATACCTATGCCACGCAGTTGGGGGGGTTTCTGCATGTCCCGATGGCGCTGAATGACCCGAACAAAACCGGCGATAATACCCAGCTGTACGCGCTGCTAAAAAAACTTGGCGCGAATTCAGCAGCGGTTGGCGGCGGCGCCGGCACCGCCGTCAATAATGCTTTCAAAAACGATGCCACCAGTTATATGGCCTGCGGCTCTACCGGGGACGCCGCCAACAGATGCAGTTACATCGTCAATGCCGGGGCGACCCCCACGGCGTCAGCATTGGGTGATGCCATCAGTTATTTAAACGGGTCATTAGCTGCCGTAAAAACTCAGGCTAACAGCGGCTCCCCAAGCACACCCATCCAATACAGTTGCCAGAAAACCTTCGTTATTTACGTAACCGACGGCCTGCCGAGTGTTGACGGCAATGGGGCTGCCCAGGATGCAACCGTACTGGTGACCGGTAAAAATGCCGCCGGCACGACTGTAACCGTGGCAGGGGGCACGGTGCTTGACAAACTGAATACCTTGCGCTGTCCAGCCAACCCGACCGGGCTTAATTGCGGCGTGTCCAACACGCTCGCCAGCTCGACAACCAATCCGGTCAAATCGGATGTCATGACCTATATTCTCGGTCTGTCAATGACTCCGAAAGCCCAGACACTTCTGGACAAGATGGCGGTAGCCGGCGGTACGGCCGATGCGAACGGCCATGCCTATTACGCCAATAACCCGACCGCCTTGAACAACGCTCTGGTAACCATTTTCCAGAATATACTTGCGCAGCTTTCGGCCGGCACCGCGGCGTCGATTCTTAACAATAGCCAAGGCAGCGGCGCCAATATGCTGCAAGCGGTATTTTATCCGAATAAAGTATTCGACGCAAACTCACAGTGTGGATGGATCGGAGAACTGCAGAATATGTGGTATTATGTCGATCCGGCACTTAAAAACTCGTCAGTTCGAGAAGACACTAATAAAGATAATGAATTGAATTTGAAATCTGATAAGCTTGCTGTGTTCTATTTTGACAATGCCAAAAACCAGACTCTGGTGCAGTTGTTTACTGATGCAACCGGTAGTGGTGTCCCAAGTTCGACCACACCTGATGCGACTATCGAACCGGATTATGTTAAGTCTCTTTGGAAGGCCGGTGTGCTTCTATGGAGCCGAAATCTTTCTTCCGATTCCAGGACGATTTACACTGGTTATAAATCATCGACCGGAAACACCCCCAGCCTGTTGGTAACCACACTGTTCAGTACAGATCCGGACCTTGACATGCTGCAAATACCAGCTGCGCTTACGCTTACCCAGAGACAGACAAAGGCTGCGACCCTGCTCAACTGGGTCAACGGTTCGGATCAACCGAATGATTCCGACGGCACCGCGTATCGAGCGCGCAAGGTAACCATGGGCACCTGCTCGAATGATTCGTCTTTGCGTTGCTCATTGAATAGCGACTGCATAATTAATGGGTCTACCGGAACCTGTACCAGTATGAACCAAGAGTGGAAATTGGGCGATATCATCTCATCAACACCGAAGCTTGTTTCAACTGTGAAGCTCAACAACTATGACCTTGCGGCGCCAAGCGGCTACAGTGACACGACATACGCCGCTTTCACAAATACCTCTACGTATCAAGGCCGCGGAATGGCCTTTGTCGGAGGTAACGATGGCATGCTGCACGCGTTCAAACTGGGTATTCTTCAAGAGCTTAACGGGAAATATGACAAGGCGCAGATTAACGGTACGAATCTTGGTCATGAAGAATGGGCATTTGTACCGACAAGTGTTCTGCCATACCTGACATACCTGTCGAGTCCATCATATAAGCATCTGTACCTAGTTGACAAAACACCGGCCATTGCCGATGTCAGCATCGGTACTCCGTCCGGATGTATCGGGGATTATTCAACCTGTACTAAAGACGCGACGACATGGCGCACGGTGCTTATCGGCGGAATGGGCATCGGTGGCGCCGCAAAATCATCAACCGATTCGTGTGTGGCGCCTGCAAACTGCGTAAAACCGCCTATTCCAGACACCGGACTGTCGTCATACTTCGCCCTGGATGTTACAAACCCCGAGACGCCGAAACATCTCTGGGAATTCAATGGTGATCCGGCTCACTCAAATTATCTTGGATACACTACCACCGGTCCGGCATTTATTCGTATTGCCTATATGGATGGTAACGGAGTAAAAGACAACACCAAAAATGGCAAATGGTTTGCGGTTTTTGCGTCCGGGCCAACTGGGCCAATCGACACAACTTTGAATAAATTCAATGGCCAATCTGATCAAAACTTAAAATTATTTATCGTTGACTTAGCAACCGGAACATTGATTAAAACAATCGATACCGGTATTCAAAATGCGTTCGGCGGTTCCATCAGCACCAGCTGGATTGATGTTGATCGCGGGAACTCTTCGGCAAACGGTTTCTACAGTGATGACGCAATATATATCGGTTACACTCAACTTGATACGACTGCGGGCACCTGGACAAAGGGCGGTGTTGTCCGGCTTCTTACTCAAGAAAGCTCGGATCCGGGAAGTTCGGACCCAACAAAACAATGGCTATTAAGCACACTGATCAGTGGCACTGGTCCAATCACAACGTCAATAACAAAGCTGCAAGATCCGGCTAAAGGAAAACTTTGGATTTACTTTGGTACCGGTAGATACTTTTATAAAGGAGATGACCCGTCAGCAACTAGCACACAGCAGTTGTATGGCGTTAAGGATCCTTGTTATTCCTCATTAACCAATAAATTTAACCTGACATGCACGTCTCAAGTTGCAACCACCACAACTACTAACTGTTCCACAATACTCGGAACCGCGACTGGTCTATGCAATCAAACAGGTTCAGCTTCGACGGGTCCTTCCTTGACATTGGATAACACTATGAGTGGATGGTTCATTACGCTGGCCCCAGCCAGCGGCACATCCTATTCAGAGCGCGTAATTACGGATCCAGTTGCTATAACAAATGGCAACGTATTTTTTACAACATTTGCACCGAATTCCAACGTCTGCGCTTTCGGCGGTAACACGAACATTTGGGCTCTAAATTACAGCACTGGCGGAATTCCGGCTGCTGCAACCATGCAAGGTACAGCTTTAATTCAGTCGTCGACAGGGGCTTTTGCCGAAATTACATTGAATTCGGCGTTCTCGAATCCCAGTAATCTAGGTTTGAGCGGACGACGTACAGTAAACCCAATTCAAGGAGTGCCACCAACCTCTCAAGGGCTTACAATCGTAACAAGTCCGAAACCAGTTAAAAAGTTTATTCATGTGCGTGAAAAATAAATGAAAAACACCGGTTTTACATTGGTTGAATTAATTATTGTACTTACGATTGCGGTCATCATCATGACAATCGCAACGGTAAACTTTAACTCATGGCAAAAAAAATCACAGATAGAAAGTCAAACCAGGACCTTGTTTGCGAACTTAAACCAGGCCCGTGTCGATGCAATGCAACATAAGCAACCACGTAGCGTTTTTTTGCAGGCAAACGGATACGGTTATACATTTCAAACGTATACATCAGAAAATCAAAGCCGCACCGCCGGGACGCCTGCCCAATCGCAATCGGTTACTTACAAGATAACTGAAACTTCAGGACCCGCCGACAATATTACTGAATTTGATATACGAGGATTTACTAATGACACTGGGATCTTTCAAATTAACCCAATTGGCAACTCAGCGATGGTTGACTGTATTTTCGTCAACTCGGGACAAACAAAAATGGGAAAAAATACAAATGGCGGATGTACAATTCAATAACGAGTCCGGTTTCACACTGATCGAATTTATTGTAGCAGTAGTTATTCTGATGGTTGGAATGCTTGGTTTGCTGCAAACAGCAAATGTTGCGATCAGCAGTAACCGACAAAATCAACTGCGCAACGAAGCCACATTAGTCATGGATAAATGGTTATCAACTGAGCTTGCCAAGGGTTATGCTTCTGCCTCAATATCTCCATCAAGTTGGTACGAATCGCGACCTGTATTAAACGGATTTGTAAACTATTCCGTGGTTAGATCCGGCACGCAATTACAAAATTCCAAAGAAGTGCGTCTCACAGTATCCTGGCCATACCGTAATATGCGATACTCTTATAAAGGCGGCGGGATAATAAGTAACAGTGTGGTGTCACAATGAATAGAGTTAAAGAAATATTTTGCAAATCTGGTGGCTTTACGTTGATAGAGATTATGATAGTTATGGCTGTATTCATAGTTGTAGTTGTTATCTCGTCTAATACTTTCACCACTATACTCCATCACTCAGGCCTGATATTCAAGAGTGAAGAAAGTAACATCGAGGGTATTGTCGGTCTTGAGATGTTCCGCCACGACCTGCAGCAAGCCGGCTATGGTCTCTATACCGAACAGGGTCCAAATTACAACGAGGCTGCAGATACATTGCCTGCCACCAACAATGATGCGCCGAACAATGCCCCTCGCCCACTGGTGTTTTTAGATAATATGGACGGAATACAATCTGTAAACTCCTATGTTCCACTTGCCGGTTCGGATTATTTATCCATCAAAGGAACAACTGCCAGTACTGCGACCACTGCCCAAAAATGGACATTCATGAACATTTCCTCAACACACGTTTTACCAAATACATGGGCATCTGCAGCCGATAACTTTGCGCCAACTGACAATGTAATAGTTCTACAGAAACAATTCGGAAATCCGCCAAGGACGAGTCTGATTCCATCCCAAACAGGTAGTTTTTTTAGCGCTTATAACTCCGGATTTGCGAACATGTCATCAGCAATGAACGGTATTTATATGGTGTATGGAATCAATAGTGCAGCTACAGCAAACCCCCGATTTCCGTTCAACCGCACAGATTATTTTATTGCATCACCAGCGGTAGCTGCAAATTTACCAACATTTTGCGCACAAGGAACCGGGATCCTCTACAAAAGTACGGTAAATCAGAGTGACGGCAAGCTAAACATAATGCCGCTTTTGGATTGCGTTCTCGATATGCAGGTAGTACTAGGCTGGGACACAGATGGAGACGGCTTGATTGACACATGGACTAATGCAGATGGAACTAATTTTCTTCCTGATCCTACTAATGTGTCTGCTCTCACCGGACCTCAAAATATTTCATTGAGCAGTGCACAGAACAATTCTCTTACAACAGTGCCAAACATTCGCAATAATCTCAAAATGATTAAAGTATATATTGTTGTTCAAGACGGTCGAAAAGACACTAGTTTTACCAGTGCTTCACCACTGAAACTTTATGATGAATTAAGTCTTACGCGACCAAACGGTAGTATTGTATTGACGCCAGCTCAGCGTAACTACCGTTGGAAGCTTTATCGAATTATTGTTCGACCCAAAAACTTATTAGCAAATCAGTAACATAGTGCCGGAGAAATCTATGTGCACCAGCATTAATAAATTTGTATTATATTCATTTAGATCCTCACAAAAAAGGCTTGCTGATACTAGCGGATTTGCGGTGATCACCGCATTGATGTTTACGCTGATCTCGTTAACCATTGTGATGTCTATGATGTATCTGATTACCCAAAGTACCAGGGTCTCGGGAGCTAACAAGAGGTATAAAACCGCAATAGAAGCTAGTTACGGCGGCGCAGAACTTTTTGCGAAGGACATGCTTCCATTTCTAATGGTGAATTTTTCGAACACCAATACTCTCGTTTCACTCATCAACTCAACATATAACAACAATGCAGTGGTTATAGGGCAAAGTAGTCAATTAGCTGATGTAGTCTGCCTTCAGGCAAAACTAATGCATCCGTCATCAATGTGGGTAGCATTAGGATGCAGCGCTAGCAGCAATAGCCCATCGCCAACAGATCACCCGGATTTGACTTTTAATGTCTTATCGGCGACCGGTAATCCTTACACAATCTACTCAAAAATAGTTGAAACAACAGTTGGAAATTCAGATGTAAGTGGGTTGCAATTACTGGGAGAAGGCGTTGCGGAAGGAAGTCCCACAATTACCCCGATGCACTATCCGTATATTTATCGTCTTGAAGTACAAGGCGAGCAATCTTCAACCTCCGAACGCGGAAACATTGAAGTTCTTTACGCATACTAACATTTAAATCACTATCTCGACACCTTCCCGCGCGAGCCTGATATCCGGCCCGCCAACATAGTCCGAATGACGGCTCAAGACTTCGGCAAACACTTTTTCCAGGCTATCATCGCTGCGCGTCGGCTCATGGTGGGTGCAGTACAGGATCTTTGCACCGGCATCCCTGGCAAGCTTGATGCTGCTGTCGAATGTGCCGTGTCCCCACCCCTTCTTCGATGGATACTCCTTAATAGTGTAGGCCGAATCGGCAACAATGACATCGACCCCGCGAATGGCCTCGACGATGAACTGTGTCTGCTCCTCGATCAACTCCTGATAGTCGTCATAACCATCCTCACCTGGTTCGTAGATATTGAAATGCGGCTCATGGTCGCCGGTAAAAAAGATCGATTTGCCATTACAGTCGATGCGATAACCGAGATTGATTACGGGGTGATTGAGCAGGATCGGGGTGACCTTGGCTGTTCCGATCACCACAACCTCATTCGGCATGATGGTAATATATTCGAAACGGCATTTCATCTCGGCTTCGCGCACCGGAAAATAGCTGTACTGCAGCTGCACATTCATGATGCGTTCAGGGCCCTCATTCGAGACAGGATCGAATGCGCCGTACAACTTGACAAGATTTCCCGGAATAAATATCGGAATAAAAAACGGCAGCCCTTGAATGTGATCCCAGTGGCTGTGGGTATTGAAGATATGTGCCGTAACCGGCAGCTCTTTCAGCAGCGTTTGCGACAAAGGAAAAATACCTGTGCCGCCATCCAGTATGATTAGCTCGTTATTATCGGCGCGTATTTCCAGGCAGGTGGTATTGCCACCGGCGCGAATCGTCTTTTCTCCAGGTGACGGGATCGATCCGCGCACACCCCAGAATTTCAATTTCATTTCGTACCCCTATTGCCGACCTGGGTAAAGACCTGCGCCTCATTTTCCAACTGGGAAAGATCTCCCAAACCAGTGATGATCTCTTGCAAACCGCCATCAAAACGCTCTATCAGGGCGGGGGACATCTCTTCCACCAGGGGAGTGTCGGCATCCCCTTCCGCCAGATGTTTGCTGATTTGATCCGCGACAAAAAGACAGCTTTGCACCGTATTGTCCGGCGAAATATCACTGTGGTGATTACGGATGTTGTCGATCAGCTCTTCGGAAAATTGCCATTTCTCCACCAGCATACCGCCGACCACGGTATGATCGGCGCCGATGATCTGTTTTTCCGCGGCATGCATCGAGATCGATTGATCGAGGCTAAGCGCGAGTACTTTTTTGAATTCTTCCGCCAGGAATTGGGCAAATACTACTTTGCCGAAATCGTGCAGCAGGCCCGCTATATAGCAATCAGCGGGATTGGTGCCGTCATTGCCGTATTTCTGACACAAGGTGCGCGCCAGACTGGCAGTGGTCAGCGAATGCATCAGATAACCCTGAAAATCGAATCCCGCCGCGTTCTGCGGCGGCAGCGCCCCTATTACCGCAAACGACAACGCCATATTTTTTATCGTGTTTAACCCAAGATAGACAACCGACTGCTGGACCGAAGTGACCTGTTTGGGGAAGCTGTAATAAGCCGAGTTCAGAATGCGCAACAGCTTCATCGTCATTACCGGATCTTTTTCGATGACCATAACCAGCTCTTTGGCCGAGCAGTTGAGGTCGCGTGTCAGCTCCAGAACGCGTTGCACGCTTTTTGGAAAAGCGGGCATTTTATCTACCGCGTCGGACAGCTTTCGGGTAAGCTCCGTTGAGGTCTCGGACATATGCTTCGTTGCTCCCGCTCCCTTTATTTCCGGTGCGCGCTGTTAAACGCCTTGACCAGCTCGTCGGTCACATCGCGCTTCTCGGTGGCATAGGCGAAGGCTTCATTCAGCCTGTAGAGATAGTCGTACTTGTTGGAAGTTGCATAGTCACCCAGCACAGGCGAGAGCTCTTCCAATACCTTGCGGGTCAGTTCGGCGTCGTACACTTTTAACTCGTCCTGATACCCCCCCTGCAGGCGCTGAAAGTCGCGGAACTGTGCGGCGTACTCTTTATCCTTTTCCACAAGCAGTGCGGAGGGCTTTTCGTTCTCCTTGAGTTTTTTGGCCTCACCCTCAACCTCTCCTTTAATCTTCTTGAGTTTTTCCGCCCGACTGTTCAATTCATCCTGGTAGTTTTTGGCCCGTGACAGATATTTTTCCCGCGCCTCTTTACCCGCGTCGGACTGTGCAATCAGGCGTTGAAGGTCAAAGTGCCCGATCTTCAAGTCGGCGGCGTGCAGAGTAGCGGTTGATACGAGGATGAGTACAACGATTTCGATGATAATGCGCATGATGATTCCCCCTTGAGATCTGTTATATTACTGACTTTATTCTTTTGCAATCCATAAAATAATCTTATTAGAATTAATCTCCCGGCACTCGCGCTGTTACTGCGAAAGCACCCTGCGAATTACCTGGTCCAATTTGCTTGCGACGTACGGTTTCATTAAAAATTCACTTATTCCCGCTTCTGTTGCCTCGCTTGCGCTCAAGAATTCGGTGAACCCGGAGCACATTATGATCGGAATATCCGGGCGGATAATGTGCAGTTCTTTAGCCAGCTCTCTGCCGGTAAGCCCGGGCATGGTCATGTCGGTAATGACCAGATCAAAAGCATCCGGTTCGGCACGAAAACGTGCCAGCATTTCCAGACTGCTGGTTTCCGTCGTGACCTGGTAGCCAAGTTCCTTAAGCAGCTCCTCACCCAATTCCGCCAGCACCTTTTCATCGTCAACAAACAGTATCCGTTCGCTGCCGCCGTAAAACAGTGCATCTGTTTGGGTATCCAGCGATACTTCATCAGCGATCCTCGGCAGGAAGATATTAAAGGCGGTCCCCTGACCAGGCTCGCTATATACGCTGATCGTTCCGCCATGGCTCTTGATAATACCCTGCACCACCGACAACCCCATCCCGGTCCCTTCTCCCACATTTTTGGTGGTGAAGTATGGTTCGAATATCCGCTCCTTGGTAGCGGCATCCATGCCGTGGCCATTGTCGCTGACAGTCAGCCGGACATAGGGACCGGGGGTCAAATCGGGGTAGAGCTTAATCAGAGAAGCATCGGCGGCAATATCCGCCATGGTGACCGTGAAAATTCCGCCACGGGCACGCATGGCGTGTGCCGCGTTCGTCCCGAGATTCATCAAGACCTGATGGAGTTGAGTTGGGTCAGCCAGTACCAAATCGCCATTGGGAACCGTGTCAATCTGCTGGTGGATCTCTATTGACGTAGGCAGAGTGGCGCGGAGCAGCTTGAATACCTCCTCGATAACGGTGGCCATGCGGAGCGGCTGCCGTTCCTGCTCCCCCTGGCGGCTGAAGGTCAGGATTCGGCTCACCAGCTCTTTTGCTCGTGTGCCGGCCTCCTGAACCCGTTCAAGGTCACGGGAGATCGAATCATCTTTGGCTGCCTTACGTTGTGCCATATCCGTAAAACCTATTATTGCGGTCAGGATATTGTTGAAATCATGGGCGATTCCCCCGGCAAGCGTGCCGATCGCCTCCATCTTCTGCGACTGGCGTAACTCTTTATCAAGCTTTTTCAGAGCGGTGATATCACGCCCTTCGGCAATCATCTGTACGACGTTCCCCTGCTCGTCATGTACCGGCTTCAAAGAGAAGTCAATGATATTGAGCTTCCCTTTTCCATCAAGGTGGTCTGTCTCAAAGCGGACCAACTCGCCTGCAGCGGCTGAAGAGATCCCTTCGCGCAACCTTTGCCGCTGTTCTTCCGAATGTGTCCACCAAGGGGTTTCCCAGAACAACTTGCCGATGACTTCAGACGCGGTAACGCCGCAGAAACCGAGGCTGGTCTGATTGGCTTCCAACAGAATACCATCGGGAGACAAAAGACCCATCAGCTGGAAGGTTTGTTCAAAAATAACGCGAAACTTCTTTTCGCTCTTTAGAAGGGCATCTTGAGCCCTTTGCAACTCTTCAACCTTTTCTTCCATGATCAGAGCCTGCTCCTGGAGCTGCTCCTGAACCATCTGACGTTCGGCAATCTCCTCTTCCAGTTCGCGGTTGGTAATCGCCAAGTCGGTGGTGCGCTCTTCAACCCGCCGTTCCAGTTCATCTTTGGCTTTTTGAAGCTCTCTGGTCAATCGCCGATTCTGCAGATGCACGGCAATACGGGCCAGCATCTCCTCCCGCTGAAACGGTTTGGTGATATAGTCCACCGCACCCATTTCAAGCCCTTTAACCTTGTGTCCGGTTTCGGCTAATGCCGTCATGAAGATCACCGGAATTTCTTTGGTGTTTGTGTTGGCTTTAAGTCTGCGGCAGGTTTCAAAACCATCAATCCCCGGCATCATGACATCCAGCAGAATAAGGTCAGGCAAGGCATATTCCGCCCTTTTGACGGCACTTTCACCATCCTCCGCCGCAAGAATTGTGTAGTTGAGCTCCTCCAGACAATCGTGCAGAACCGACAGATTGTTGGGGTCGTCATCTACCGTAAGAATAACCGGTTTCGGGTAGTCGTTTTTTGCCGGAGTCAGCGTATCGTTGTTCATTTCCTGTCTCCTCCAACTACAATGCGGTCTTCTTCATGATAAGCCCCTATTGAAGCTGTAATGCATAGAGGTCTTGATTCTGACAGTTTTGCGGGGAAGTGTAAAGTCTTCGTTAGCGGGCATATATGTTGACCCTGAAGTAAAACGGGTGAACAAGGATTTCAGTGGCGCACTTCCGTGCATATAAATGAAGGGAACTTGTAAATCGTGCAGTTCAGACAATGCGGTTTTATTTAATGCGCTATGGCGTTAAACTCCACCCGACTGTGACGCATCGTATCTTTTGCCGGCGCCATGTAAATATCAACATCATTCTTTTGGAAAAGCCTCTCCTGAGGCAACTCCCCTTTCGAAGCCAGGTAATTCATAACGGCTGCAGAGCGTTGCCTGGCCAAAGATTGCAATTCGCTTTCGCCGACCACGGTATTGGCAATAATAAGCTTTTCCATCTCGCTGTCAGGCAGCTCCTTAACCAGGCCAATGGCATTGCGCGGCTTAGGAAATTTCTCCTTTTTGTAGACTGTTTTGAGAAGCGGAGAGTATTCATTTGCCGCTATCTGCACTGTTTCAGCACTCTCATCTTTTCCGGCTTTCTGCTCTTTGACCAATTCCAGGAATTTCTCCTTGTGCAGCTTGCGACTCAGCACTTCCCGACGGTACCCCTCAAGGTCTTTGTTCTTATCGACAAACCCCTTGATCTCTATCTTTATTCCCGGCCTGTCAGTCAATGCCCTGGCCAACTGCTGAAGTTTATTCTCCTCTTCTGCAGTCAGTTTGCTGGAACCGGCCGAAAAATGAACCGCACTGAAATCCTGGCCGCTCCCCATCATGGATGAGAGCAGGGCAAATGGCGAAGTTGCCGTCTTGACCAGCAGGTTTTTGAGAACCTGGCCTACGAGATCCCATATACTCAGTTTGGGATCATCGGTGCGACCGGTTACCGGCAGATCGAGATGGATCTCTCCCTTGCGGTCCTTGAGCAGTGCCACCGCCAGACGAACCGGCAGGTTGGTGGCCTTGTCGCTTTCAACCTTTCTGCCGAAGGTAAACTGGTCGATGAAAACCTTATTCTCGGAATTGAGCTGCCTTTTGTCGATCAGGTATTTAAGATCCAGGAACAGTTTGCCTTTGTCCACCGTATATCCCAGATAGGTGCCGGAATACGGGGTAACCGGAGAAAGCTCGATATCCTGGAACGATACCTTCAGATCGACAAAAAGATCGTCGCGCAGCGGGTTGACTCTGCCGGATATCTGCAGGGGAGAGTGGTTTTCAAGGTTGCCGCGCAGGTCCACATCGGCGAATTTAGACTCTTCCGACGACAGGCCGCTGATTCTTCCGCCCAGTTTGAAGAATGTAGTGCTGAAAGTCTGGGGCAGATGGTTGTCGGTAAATGAAAGGATGCCGTCCTGGACGGTAACGACTCCCACTGTTATCCGGCGGTAAGCCGGGACAAGCGCGGACGCAATGAGGGGCTTAACTGCCGCTGTTTTCACCGATTCCGGAACAGCCGTCGAAGGCGCTGGCGCGGCCGGCTTCGGGGCATCCTCCTTATCAACCAGATTCTGCAGGTTAAGGGTGCCGTCTTTTCTGACAACTATGCGCGTGTAGACATTATTGAGCGCCATATCGTGAATGCTGAGGCTGAAAGGTTCCAGGTTGCCCTGCATTTCGTCAAACTGAAGGCTCTCCCATTTCAGCAGATCTTCCTCGGCAACGGCATCAACGCTGTGGAAAGCACGCACACCGGCACTCCCCTGGAAACTACCTGTCGGCTTGCCCTCTTTAAAGGCGATATTGACATTCATTGCCGTATCCAGATAGCCGCCAATTACGTTGACGTTCATAGAGTCCGGGAAGTAGGCTTCAAACTCCTTGATCGGCAGCCGTTCCACGTTCAAGTTTCCTTGGTAGTTAAAGGGAACGGGAATAATATCGCCCGCGGCCTTGAGAGCGGCATCTTTTCCAAATGTTGAGGTAAAACGGAGCGCCGCCGGGGTAAACTTCGGTCCATTAAGGTTCGCGAGAGTCAGACTGGCGTTGTGCAGCGTGAAGCGCGGTTCCTCTTCGCGGGTTTTATCCGTTACGGCCAGGTTGAATCGGTCAAGCTGGAAATGCTTCAGACGGTAGACAAGCGGATTTGCTATTTTTGATGCACCGGCACTCCTATTTTTATTCGTCGCAACGGATGAAGTTGCAGCGCTCTGCACACGTCTCTTTTCAGGATTGGCGATGAGTGAAAGCAGCGAGATGCTGCCATCAGCCTCGCGGGAGAAGGAAACATCCCCCCCGGAGAGACGGACATCGTCGATCTTCAGGCGGTTCCCCCTCTGCTGGAATGCGACGCCGTTAAACTTCAGCAAGGCAATATCCAGCCCCTCCTTGATGCGTGTGCGGGCGGAAAGGCCTTTCAGGGCAATGTTTCCCTGTTCGACACTCAGCCCGTTCGCGCTACTGAATGTCACGTTCCCGGACAAATCAAGCTTCCCCTTAACCGGCGCTGTCAGATACCGCGACAGGTATGGCCAGCCCCGTTCAATTTTGAGCCCCGCCAAGGCAACGGATGATGTTGCGGCCAATGGAGTGACGGAAAAGGCACCGTTGGCGTTGAAAGTGACATCGCTATCCAGCAGCAGCGACAGTTCATATTTTGCCGATTTACCAGGTTCGGTGTTGAAATCTTTTAGCGCAAGATCGATTTTGGTGAGTACTGTTTTGAAGCCGCGCATGGGCAACGCATCTCTGAAATGAACGGTGCCGTTGCTACAGGTGAGAGAAGAAACCCGCAGCAGCGGCAGGTGGTCGGCTTTTCTGGAGTCAGGCTTTTTCGCTGCAGGAGTTTTCGATTCATGACCGCTCTTTTCTTGTGGCAAAAGGTACGAATACATCCACTCACCATTTCCGCTGCGACTGACAAACAACTCCGGACCATTGAGGGTAATCGCCTCGAATTCGAACAGCTTTGCAAAGATTTCCAGCTTGGGTGCTTTAAGCTCCAGCGAGGAGAGCTTGACCAGCGAGTTGCCGTTCATCAAATTTATTTTGATATCCTCCAGCCTGAAAAGGCCATTCATGGTCAACTCAGGTTTTTTGTCAGAGGAGATCCTGTAGTTGACATCCGTGTCGACTGTCAGCTTATTCCATTTCTAAATCAAGAGTGAGCTTATAATCCATGGCCATGATACTATCGACTGTACGCGTTGCTGGTTATCTTCCATCTCCTTGAGCGACTGGCAGAGATGATTTTCAAGAGC
>CAIYDX010000390.1 GCA_903925005.1 uncultured Geobacteraceae bacterium | reverse complement strand
GGGTCAAGGGGCAAGGGTCAAGTAGAGGCTTATAGCCCTATATTTTAATTTTTCTAATTTTGACCCTTGACCCTTGACCCTTGACCCTTGACCCTTGACCCTTGACCCTTGACCCTTGACCCTTGACCCTATTACACACTTTTTTTTAACATCACCATAATAAAAAGGACCAAACAAATGCTAACCCAGATCGAATCCGCCCGCCAGGGCATCATCACTCCCCAGATGCAGACCGTGGCCGTTAACGAGAAGCTTGAAGCGGAGTATATCCTCCGCATGGTGGCCGAAGGGAAGATCGTCATCCCCTGGAACCACAGCCGTAAACCATCCCGCGTCGCCGGTATCGGCAAAGGGCTCTCCACCAAGGTCAACGCCTCTATCGGTACCTCCTCGGACATCGTGGACTACGAAGCCGAGGTCCGTAAAGCGCTGGCGGCACAGGAATCCGGCGCCGACACGCTGATGGAACTCTCCGTGGGGGGGGACCTCGACCGCGTCCGGCGCGAGGTGATCGCCGCCGTTGACCTGCCGGTCGGCAATGTGCCGCTCTATCAGGCCTTCTGCGAGGCGGCCCGTAAATATGGCGACCCGAACAAGCTGGACGAGGAGATGCTTTTCGACATTATCGAGCAGCAGTGCGCCGACGGCATGGCCTTCATGGCCGTACACTGCGGCATCAACCTTTGCACCATCGAGCGTCTGCGCAAGCAGGGGTATCGCTACGGCGGACTGGTCTCGAAAGGGGGCGTATCTATGGTCGCCTGGATGATCGCGAATAACCGCGAAAATCCGCTTTACGCAAAGTTCGACCGGGTAGCCTCAATTTTGAAGAAGTACGATACGGTTCTCTCGCTCGGTAACGGCCTGCGGGCCGGAGCGATTCACGACTCCTCCGACCGGGCCCAGATCCAGGAGCTGATCTTCAACTGCGAACTGGCCGAAATAGGCCGCGAGATGGGGTGTCAGATGCTGGTGGAAGGGCCGGGACACGTGCCGTTGGACGAGATAGAAGGGAACATCCAGCTGCAAAAAAGGATGAGCGGCGGAGCGCCATACTATATGCTCGGGCCGATTGCCACCGACGTAGCCCCCGGTTTCGACCACATCACCGCCGCGATCGGCGCAGCCCAGTCAAGCCGCTTCGGCGCCGACCTGATCTGCTACATTACTCCGGCCGAGCACTTGGCGCTCCCGAACGAGGAGGATGTGCGGATGGGTGTCAAGACCGCCAAGATAGCCGCCTACATCGGCGACATGAACAAGTACCCGGAGAAGGGGCGGCAGCGGGACAAGGAGATGTCGAAGGCCCGCCGCGACCTGAACTGGGAGAAACAGTTCCAGCTGGCGCTCTACCCCGAAGATGCCCGCGCCATCAGGGCCAGCCGCACCCCTGAGGACGAGAACACCTGCACGATGTGCGGCGATTTCTGCGCCTCGCGGGGGGCAGGGAAACTGTTTGCCTGCGATTTACGCGGGGACAAAATCTAACCTTGTTAAATCAAACACCCCGCTGCTCGTAGCGGGGTGTTTTTTTATCAGAATTGGAGACTGAAATAACATTAGAATTATTGACTTGGATGTTGATAAGTACCATAAAATGCTCTGATTTTAAGCGCAAGAGGAAGGGAGATTTCTATGTCAGTTGCCTTGAAACTTGAATTTCCGGATGGTGCTTTTTCGGCATTACATAAAAGCCCTGAAGAGTTTGGCCGGGAGATGCGCATTGCTGCCGCAGTAAAATGGTATGAAATGACCACAATATTTCAGGAGAAGGCCGCCGAAATTGCAGGGCTGTCACGAGTGGATTTCATGGAGGCCTTGGGGCGATTCAAGGTTTCACCTTTCCAATATGGTGTTCAAGATGTTTTGGCTGAGCTGTCCGATGTCAATTGATCGAGTTGTAGTAAATGCATCCCCACTTATTTGTCTGTTCAAGAGCGGGTTTCAGGAATTGTTGCCCGCTCTGTTTCAGTAAATATCAGTACCCGAAGCTGTCCTCAATGAAGTAACCGATTCCGGAAAAAATGATTTCCCTGCTGAAAATCTCGCAAAGATACAAAATTTTATGCGGCCTTTAAAAGAAATGATATTGAAGCCGTTAACCTTCTGAAACGAGCTGAATATATCGGCGTCGATACGGTTATTCTCGGCGAACTGCTCGCCGGTTTTCGCTGTGGAAACAGGGAACGGGAAAATCGGATGGAGCTCGATCAGTTTTTTGATTCGGCACGGGTAGATATAGTTGTGGTTGACGACGAAACCTCGGAATTTTATGCCCAGGTTTTTTTCAGAACTGCGACAGAAAGGCCGCCCGATTCCTTCAAATGACTTATGGCTTGCCGCTTCGGCATTGCAGCATGGCCTGGCGTTGGCTACCTATGACGATCATTTCAGATATATCAGCAGCGTTTTACTGGCGCTGAGGTAAGCGAAGAGACAGCCCATGACAATCATGACTCTGCGCGGCATAGACGATACCATTGCCGCCGTATTAAAAGACAAGACGCGACAAGAGGAGACCAGCGTTAATGCCATGATGCTCAGGATTCTCAAGGAATCGCTTGGGATCGAAAAGAAGAAGCGATCCATCTGGATCATCTTGCCGGCACCTGGAGCGCACAGGAGAGTGACGATTTTCTTCGCGCTATGGCAGTATTTGAAAAAGTGGATGAGGATATGTGGAAATAAAACCGGGATACCGCTTTAGGGGGCTTCGCGTTATGCTGTTGTCAATACGACCATCACATGCCACCTATCCCTCTAAAACCATGACAAAACAGTTGCCTATCGTCTATATTGCAATTGCTATGCAATATGGACGATAGGCGGCCTTGCCATGCACCGGTTCGGATATATTGACTATCGCGATTCTATCCTATAAACTATTCTATAATAAACAATAGAAAGGGACCGATATGGCAGCGTTAGCGCGACAGGCAAATTTTATGCTCCCCGATGATCTTCTTAATGATCTGAAGCAATTGGTTGGGGCGCGCCAGCAAAGCCGCTTTGTGGCTGAGGCGCTTCGTAAGGAACTGCAGCGTGAAAAGATAAAAAATGTCTTGAAGACAAGTTTTGGCACATGGAAAGACGAGGACCACCCTGAGTTGCAAGATGGCGTTGACCACTATGTTCTAAACCAGCGCAAATCTACCAGGACGGAACGCAAAGCATGAGCAGTCTGCTTCTTGATACCGATATCCTGATCAACCTGCTTCGCGGCAATGTTGCAGCGCGGGATTTTTTTGCAAATAATCTGGAAGAGAACGAATTACTTTGTTCTGTGATTTCTGTTGCGGAAATTTGGGTTGGCATGCGTCCGCATGAGGAGCTGGCGACAAGAAGGCTGGTGGATGCGCTCAAAGTTATCGATATAAACCGGGCTATTGCAATGAAAGCCGGGAACTTCAAAGGAACAATCAAAAGCCATGCTCTGGAACTTGATGATTGTTTGATTGCCGCAACCGCTTTTTGCACTGGGGCGACCCTGGCGACTGGCAATGGCAAACATTATCCCATGAAGGATATATCCTTAATTGCGGTGAAGATGTAACGATGACGCAGATAAGCCCTACTCCATAACCGGCAGTCACCACCTGCTGGAGAAGGATGGCAAGGTTGTTCCCGTTCCGGTTCATGGTACTGCCGATCTTGTCAAAGGTTTGCTTGCCGCTATTCAGCGACAGACAGGAGTGACGCTAAAATGAAATCGAATAAACCACGAACGATCCGCACTTACCAGGCATGCACCCACAGTTCCTGATCAGACTTCCAAGATGATGAGTTCGCATGAAAAACCAGACGTCAGCTCCCAAATCGTAAATTTAATTTTGAGTCCGCAAACAGCATTATCTTCGACAGTAATCGAAACTTTTTGACATAAGTTTCGATTTGCCTAATCCAGTGCCGGTAGCAAACTTATGAATATGGGACAACAGCTATGAAGATCCTCCCCTCCGATAACAGCTACAGCACCTTCTGCGACCTGATCAGCGGCTATCGCATGTTCTGCGTCATGGCCGAGGCAGTAAATTCCGGCGTTATTGACCTACTGGAGGCAAAAGAGCACACCATTGATGAACTGCTGGAAAACAGAGCCATGCTGCCTGACGAGGGACGACGCTTCATCGATTTGCTGGTAAATGTCGGACTGTTGGAGCAGTATGACGGACGCCTCTACCTGTCGCGTTTCAGCAGGAGATACCTGAGCCGGACGAGCTCAGACAGTCAACGTCATGTGCTGGCGTTCGAACCTATTTTGATGGAAAACTGGCACAAGCTTGGAGTGGTGCTGCATGAGAGGCAAGGCGCACTGATCCGGGAACAGTCGCCGGATGATTACCGGGAGCGGCTGTTCCTTTTTCAGCAGGCGATGACCGAAGCGGCGCAGGTTCGCTCGCGGGAACTGTGGGATGCGCTCTCCCTGCTGCCGGAGCAGGGAACCATCATCGACATCGGCGCGGGTGACGGCAGTTATCTGCGCGAGTTTTTGGCGCGGCATCCGGAGTGGCAGGGGGTTGCCTGCGACCTGCCGGACGTCTGCGCGCACGCCGCAACCGGGATTATCCCGGACAATCTGAGCTTCCATCCCTGCAATATCCTGGACCGGCAGGAACTGGACGAACTTGTCGCCAAACATCGATCAACTGCCAATCTGTTGCTCTTCTCCAACATCTGCCACTGCTACAGCCCGGACGAAAACCGGGGTCTGCTTCAAAAGGCCAGCGAAATGCTGGTTGAAGATGGTCTGCTGATCGTCCACGACTTCTTCCGAGACGCTAACAGCTTCGGCGCGATGTACGACCTGCATATGCTGGTCAACACTTATAACGGGCGCAGTTACACCACCGCCGAAACCGCCGCGATGCTGCAAAGCGCAGGTTTCGGGCATCACGCGGTCACCCCGCTCCCTTCCCGCTCTATCGCCATCGTTGCCGGCCGCAATCAGCCGTATCAGGGAATAACATCGCTCTTCCCGCTGCGCAGCCATGCGCTCACCCACGGTTTCTTTGCCGCAGTGGAACTCGACCCGGCCCGCATCCGGAGCGAGGCATGGGTCCGGGCCAAGTGCAGCTACGGCTGCTCGCAGTACGGCAAAAGGTGGAGCTGTCCCCCACACGCAATGGATCAGGCCGGGTTTCAGGAATTGCTTGGCTGCTATTCGCGTGCGCTGCTGATCGCCGGACAACCGCCGCTGCGCGATTTTCAGGAGAAGCTGCTGAATTTGGAGAAAGAGGCGTTTCTGGGGGGCTTCAAGAAGGCGCTGGTCTTCAGCGGCGGTCCCTGCAGCTGGTGTGAAGAGTGCGACGACACACAGTGCCGCTTCCCGGAAAAGAGGAGGCCATCGCTTGAGTCGTGCGGCTGCGATGTTTTCGCGCTGGCGGAAAGCTGCGGAATCCCGATCGCCCCGCTGCGCAGCAGCAATGATTTTGTGCAGTATATCGGGCTGCTGCTGGTGGATTGATTCCTTTTCTGTGGTATGATTCAGCATGACTCTCGAATCGTTCATCGCCACATACGGATATCCGGCTCTCCTGACTGGCGCACTGCTTGAAGGTGAGACCATCGTCATCATCGCCGGAATCATGGCGCACAGCGGCTACCTGCAGCTGCCGTGGGTCATTACGGTTGCCTTCTGCGGAGCATTTTGTGCCGATCAGTTCTGGTTCCAGGTGGGGAAACGACAAGGGAAACAGTTTTTCGAGAATAGACCACACTGGGAACCTCGTATCGACAAAGTGCGCCGGTTCCTGGTCCGCTACCAGGTCATTGCCATTCTCAGCTACCGCTTCATCTACGGCACACGGACCATCACTCCGGTCGTCATCGGCGCGAGCGGCTTTGTGACCGGGCGGTTTGTGTCCCTCAACCTCTGCAGCACCATACTCTGGGCGGTGGCGGTTTCGTCGGCCGGCTACTTTTTCGGCAATGTCATTGAAGCGGTGCTGAACGATTTTCAAAGGTACGAGCTCGCTATTTTGCTGGTCATAGCGGCAGTTGGTGGCGGGATCTGGTTTTACCGCTACCGGCTAAAAAACCGGTAGCGGATTGGCGGCTGAAGAAATCCAACGTGACATTGGAGGCCTTTGCGTATTGACAACACCGCTCATATCCCCGATAACCAATCCCATGAAAATAGTGATCGTCGAAAATCCCCGTCCTCTGACTATCGAGCATTACAACGATGTAGCCAACGCGCCGCTGTCGGCCAGCCTGAACAGCGGCTATGCGCTGGCCGTTGCCCGCCGGGCAGGATGGGACACTGCCCATCTGGATTTCAGCTCCGGGAACTGGGATGCAACCGTCATCGCAGCCCGCATAATGGCCGAATCAGCCAACATAGTTCTCTTTCACTGGGTCTACTCCTGGGGGCATGAAGAGCTTGTCCGCAATGTCCTCGATCTGCTGCGCCAGGGCAGCAGCACACCTTTAGGAGCCTTCGGCCTGTTTCCCACCCTCTCCTGCCACCGCCTCCTGCAGTTCGCCACGCAGCTTGACTTCATCCTGGCCGGAGAGTTCGAGGAGACGCTGGCCGAACTGTTGCCGCTCTTTGGCGAACGACGCACGATTGCACCGCTCCCCGGCGTTGCCCGGCGCGATGAAGCGCTCGAACCGCGGCCGCTGGTCACCGATCTGGCGCGGCTGCCGGTTCCGAATGATGTGGGAGCCAACTGCGGCTACACCACCTTGAATATCGCCGCCAGCCGCGGCTGCTACGGCGACTGCAGCTTCTGCTTCATCCACCGCTACTACGGTTGCAGCCGCCGCCGGGCACGGGATCTTGCCTCGCTGGAGCGGGAACTGGAGATCCGCCTGGCGCGGCGCGATATCAAGAGTCTGTATTTTATAGATCCCTCCTTTATCGGCCAAGGAGAAAAGGAGTGCAAACGGGTTGAACAGATCGGCCGCATGGCGAAGCACTTCGGGCTCCCCTTCGGATTCGAGACCAGGGTGGACAGCATCAATGCAGGATTGATCGCGACCCTGGCCGATTATGGTGCAACCTCCATCTTTCTCGGCATCGAGTCGGGGTGCGATTCGGTGCTCAACCGGATCGGCAAACGGACCAATACCGATCAGATCCGCAGCGGAGTGCAAATTATCAGAGAGAGCGGAATAAAGCTGAATCTCGGTTTTATAATGTTCGAGCCGGACTCCACCCTTGCCGAACTGGAGGAGAACTACACCTTCCTCGACGAGCTGGGGCTGCTGGACGAACATGAGCTGACCGCCAACCTTCTCTACCATAACCAGATTGTGCTGCACGGCTCGTCAGCCTGGGATCGTTTCTCGCAGGATGGGCGGTTATTGTTGGACGAACGCCTTCCGTTCGAGGCCGGATACCGATTCCGGGACGACCGGGTTGGTCTGGTCTGTTCGGCCATGGGACGACTGACAGCGCACTATTTCAGCGGCATGGACGCAATTCGGCAGAACCGTACTGTCGCCGAACACCACGGCGGGAGCCATATCAATTTGCTTCTGAAGGAGGTCTTTCAAGCACTCTGCCGTGCCGCTCATTCCACGATACCGCAACAGATCGAAATGGTTGAGCGGGAGTATGTGACGCTGGTACAAAGCGCTCTTGCCGTTTGATGAACAACGTTTCCGTGTTTTCAGACACTTTTTGCTGTTCCCTATCCGCCCCCTGTGGTAATTGATAAGCCATGCGCCTTATTCTAATCGCCTTTCAATTTCTGACCATCATCCCGCTCCCGGTCACCGTCCGCTGCGACAAGGAAGACCTGGGGCGGTCCACCGCTTTTTTCCCGCTCGTGGGGCTGATTATCGGGGCACTGCTGGCAGGGGCCAACTGGCTGATCGCTCCATGGCTCGCCCGCCCGCTCTGCGATGCGCTGTTGATAACCCTTGCTGTTCTGATTACCGGCGCCCTGCATCTGGACGGCCTGGCGGATGTCTGCGACGGTTTGGCTGCCAGAGGGGGACGGGAACGTTTTTTGGCAGTGATGAAGGATTCACAGGTCGGCGCAATAGGCGCGGTCGGGCTGGTATTGGGTATTCTGCTCAAGTGGCAGGCACTGGCGGCGGTACCGACTGAGCTCAAATGGCAGGCATTATTGTTATTCCCCGCCATGGCCCGCTTTGGGCAGGTACTGACCATGACCGGCGCCCGCCATGCCAGACAGGATGGACTCGGAGCCCTGTTCGCCCAGGAAAGCGGCGGAACGGCACTTTTTCTGGCTTTTGTCACGACGGCTTCCGCAGGTTTTTACCTGTTGGCTGTCAAAGGAATAATTGTACTGGCTGCGGTCTGCCTGCTAACTTTTGCCGGCCGCGCATTTTTTCTGAACAAACTTGACGGTCTGACCGGCGATACGATCGGCTGCATCAACGAACTCAATGAGATTTTGGCTCTGGTCGTTATTTCGGCCCTGCCGCTGGCCATGTTCTAGCCAGTCGGATTTCCACGGAGAATTTCTATGACACCTCATACCCGCATATATCTGATACGCCACGGCCAAGTGGCCGGTTTCGATCAACCCCGCTACAACGGACAGACCGATGTCGCGCTGACCGATTACGGTGTAGAGCAGTATCATAGCCTCAAAGAGCGCCTGACGGATGCAAAGATTTCGGCCTGCTACACAAGCGATCTGTCGCGCTGTACGACCGGAGCCGACATCATCTGTCAGGCGTTCGGCATTGAGCCTGTCGCTCGCCCTGAACTGCGAGAGTTGAATATCGGGGTTTGGGAAGGACTGACCTGGGATAAAATCCGCTCTGACTGGCCGGACGAGTGGCAGGCGCGGCTGTCGGACCTTGTCAATTTTCGGGTGCCGCAGGGAGAAAACCTGCTGGATGTCGAGGCGCGGGTCATTCCGGTTATCAACGAAATAGTGGAGCGGCATAAAGGGCAGGAACTGCTGGTGGTCGGGCATGGCGGCGTCAATCGCATTGTGCTGCTGAATGCCATCGGCGCCCCGCTGGCCGGGATGTTCAATATAGAGCAGACTTATGGCTGCCTGAATATCATCGACTATTATGTCGACGGCAGAGCGACGGTGAAACTGCTGAACGGGTGATGATTTACCCTAAAAACGGTTGTTCTCACACAAAGGCACGAAGATCACGAAGGAAACAAATGCTTGACTTGTTTCTTGCTGACACCTTTTTGGTGAATTGTTCAAGTTCACCAACAGTCTGATTTCTCTGTGTTCTTTGTGCCTTCGTGTGAGTTAACTGCTTTTTCTAGGTTTACTACTCTTTTTCACCAACATAGATCGTGGCAATTCCAAACGTAAGTTCATGGAGATGGACATTGCGGAAACCGGCTTCGGCGAGCATGCGCGAAAATTCCTCCTGTGAAGGAAATTCCAGCACGGAGTCAGGCAGGTACTTATAGGCGTTATAGCGCGAGAACAGCCCCCCGACAATCGGAAGCAGCCGACGGAAATAAAAATAGTACAGCTGCCTGAACAGGCGCGAGCGTGGCGTAGAAAACTCCAGTATCACCATCCGGCCGCCGGGACGCAGTACCCGCCACATTTCGGCCAGCCCCAGTTTTCTGTCGACAACGTTCCTGATGCCGAAAGCGATGGTTATCGAGTCGAACGTATCGCTGGCAAACGGCAGATCTTCGCAGGGGGCGACTTTCAAGTCAATCCGGCCTGCATATGGCGATGCCGCTACCTTAACAACTCCAAGATCAACCATCTCCTTGCAGAAATCGGCGCCGGTAATCTTGACCGATTCCGGTGTCCTGAGGGCAATTTCCAGCGCAACATCGCCGGTGCCGGTAGCCACATCCAAAATGCGGGAGCCTTCACGGTATTTGAGCAGCCGTACGGCCTTCGTTCGCCATCGCCGGTCTATGCCGAAGCTCAACAGCCGGTTAAGAAAATCATAGCGGGGAGCAATCGCCCCGAACATCTGCTGAATTTTTTCGCCTTTATCAGAAAGCCTGAACATTCGTTTCCACTACCTTTTGACTAATTTAAGTGCTATAAAAATGCGTGTCTATGTAGCACATTTTGCCGGACATTAACCAGAAAAAAACCACCTTATTTACTTCAGGAGACGCAGTAAAAGTGATCCCTAACATTCGTATTCAGGATATTGCCGACATATTGATCATGACTTTTCTGCTTTACCAGCTCTACTCCTGGTTTCGTGGAACGCGGGCCATTCAGGTGCTTTTGGGTCTGGGTGTAGTAACCCTTATCTATTTTGCTACCCGGTTCCTGAATCTGTATATGACCAGCTGGGTGCTTCAGGAACTCGGCACCGTCCTTATCATCTTGATAATCGTCGTATTTCAAAACGAGATCCGGCAAGCTCTGTATCGCTTCAGCCTCCTTCGGCATATACTCGATAGTCGTCAGGAAACGCAACATAGCCAATTTCAGGATATTGCCGAGACATTATTCCGGATGGCTGCCAACAGGATCGGAGCCCTGATTGTTTTTCAAGGCAATGAGCCACTGAACGACCTGATGACAAACGGGGTACTGATTAACAGTGAAATTTCACCGCAAATGCTGGAATAGATCTTTTATAATGGCGCGCCGTTCCATGATGGCGCCGCGCTCATCAATAACGGCAGGATTGAAAAAGCGGCCTGCCACCTGCCGCTCTCAGTCAGCACGGATGTTCCCCAGCATCTGGGCACCCGTCACCGGGCAGCTCTCGGGCTATCGGAACGGAGCGACGCGGTCATTATCGCCATATCGGAAGAACGGGGCGAGATAACGCTGGTAACCGCCGGGAAATTTCGCCGTATGAACACCCCCACCGAACTGATCATGGCACTGGACGATCTATTGAGATGTGACGTCAAGAAACCGAGCATCACCCTGCGGCAGCGTGTTTTCTCAAATCTGCTCCCGAAGGTTTCGCTGCTGCTTGCCGTCTGCGTTTTCTGGGGGCTGATTACGACCCGCCAGGGACAGATCACCACCGTAACGGCGCCAGTGCGTCTACATGGCGTTCCTGACAGGCTCTTCCTGCTCCAGACACTCCCTGAAGAGGTGACTGTCCAGATAAAAGCCATGTCAAGCCTGGCTCCTACACCTTCCAAGCTCGACCTGACCGCCGAAATCGATGCCTCCGGAATTGCAGAAGGAACCACCGCGATCAGAGTCAATCATGCCGACATCGCCACGCCATCAGGCATGGTCATAACATCGGTATCGCCATCAAGCATTCGAGTTTCGGCAGAGAATAAACTGCGCAAAAGTGTGCCGGTAAAAGCGGTCCTCAAAGGCAGATTGCCGCCTGGGCAGTCATCGTTGCACATCACCTGCGAGCCGACCTCCGTCGATATCGAGGGACCAGCCAGTCAGGTGTCAAAAGTTGTATCGATTGCAACCGAAGAGATCGATGCGACCCAGTTACAAAAAGGAAAAGAGTACCGGAAAAATTTACGGATTCCTGAAAAGCAGGTTTCCGTACTTCGGGACACCCCGGTCACCATCAGACTTTCCGCTCGCAACAAACGCCAGCAATAGCGCATCAGCAGGCACTTTGCGCCAACCGGCATCATGCAAGATACAACTAAAATTTGACTTATCGCATAGTATGTTATATAAGCAATAACTTCCTGATCAAATATCAAACAAACTGGAGGGAACATGGCCCATATTCGTATCGTTGTCACGATCTGCCTTATACTCCTTACACTGCCTCAGCTGGTTCTGGCTTCAAAATCATATGTAGTGCGAAAAAGCGAATCTCTGCAGTCGATTGCCCGCAAATACCACGTTTCCGTGGACGAGCTCAAATCCGTCAACAACCTGACCGCTTCCCACGTTTTAAAGGGTACGCGCCTGATAATACCTTCACATGCGGAGTCTCAAAAGAAAGCAGCAACTCATCAGGACACCTATAAGGTATCAAAAGGCGATACGCTTCCTAAAATCGCTAAAAAAACAGGCGTAAAGATGGCTGACATCAGAAATCTGAACGGGCTGAAAGGCAACAAAATCAAGCTGGGGCAGGTTTTGGTTCTTGTGGCGGCTGCCGAATCTACGCCACATTCCGCCGGTCCCGGCAGCAACAGACTGCAGCTTATCAGCAAAGACCTTTTGAATGAGCAGGAGTTGACCGAAACGCTGGCTGAACTGACCGACCTTGAGTCGGATCGCCCGGTTGACCTGGCCAAAACCCTTGAAGCCAACCAGGGTATCAGCAGTCTGAAAAAGAGCGCCTACAGCTTTCTGGGCGCCCGCTACCGCTTTGGAGGCAGCAGTCGCAGTGCCTTGGACTGTTCGAGCTTCACCCAACAGGTGTTCAAAGAGCAGAGTGTCAAACTTCCCCGCACAGCCCGAGAGCAGTTTTATGTCGGCAACGAAGTCATGCGTGGCGACTTAAAAAAAGGCGATCTTGTCTTCTTTCAAACCTATGCCAGCTTCCCTTCGCACGTCGGCATTTATCTTGGCAACCGTAAAATGATCCATGCATCTTCCCGCGAACATCGCGTGGTAATTTCGTCTATGGATACCCCCTACTACCTGTCTCGTTATCTGGGAGCCAGGCGTATGACAAACACGGCTTCCGACGCCATTAATTTCAATGATTTACTGTTTGGTGTCGAAGAAGAGAACGAGAATGATATTTTAAAGAACGATACGCTTGGCGTGTCTCTCAACCTTGCAAAATAGCAACTTTCACTTATGCGTGTTTCTTACATCCGGGTCGCCTGACCCGGATTTTTTTTCGCCATGAAAATTCTGCTCGCCTATCAATCCGGCTTACCACATCGCAGAGATCCTTACATAAGCCTCGTACCAACCGGTTTATGCTACCTCCACGCCTGTTTGCGAGAGGCCGGATACGATTCGATTCTGGCCAATTTTTCCGCTTGGACAACCTCCGGAATCAAGCAGGAGTTACTGGCCTCCCAGCCTGATTTGATCGGCATTTCCCAGTGGACCCATAACAGGCATATATCACTGAACCTTGCCGGCATATGCCGCGAAATCCTTCCGAACAGCACCATAGTAATGGGGGGTGGACACGCTACCTTCTGCTATGAAGACATCTTGGTGGAAGGCTCGCCGGTGGACATTGTAATCCGGGGCGAAGCGGAGGCAACTCTTCTGGAGTTGGCTGCGCGGATATCAGCAAAGAAGGAATGGCAGGAGATAGCCGGAGTGGCCTTTCGCAGTAACGGCGCCATTGTGGTCACCACTACACGCAAAAGCCTCGATGATCTCGATCGTCTGCCGTTGCCGGCACAGTACCTGGAGGAATCAGTCGGCCTTGATCTTGAATTGCAATCTGAATTTATCGTTACGACTCGCGGCTGCCCGTCAACCTGTTATTTCTGCAGTTCTCCGGACTTTTGGGGAAGAAAAGTCCGTTTCCGCTCCCCGGAAGCTATTGTTAATGAGATTCTGTATATTCGTCAAAAGTTCGGTCTGATTTATTTTTCGATACGCGACGACACCTTTACGGCCGACCGCAGAAGAGTTCTGGATTTTTGTCGGCTGCTCCAGAAGCTGAATATCAACATTCTCTGGAACTGCCAGTCGCGCGTTACGGCAATTGACGAAGAGCTGGCAATAGAAATGAAGCGGGCCGGCTGCGAATGCATCCAGCTCGGCGTTGAATCGGGTTCACCGAACATTCTTGAGCAACTGGGGAAAAACATCGCCCCCTCCCAGATCATTAATGCCTGCGAACTGATCAGAGAGATAGGAATCAATCTTTCCATTTACCTGATCAGCGATGTTCCGGGTGAGACCGACGCCGACATCCGCCAGACGATTCAACTGGTCCGCCAAATCCACCCTGACGACGGCTATGTCTCGCCACTTGCCTATTACCCTGGAACGCAGCTTTATAAAGATGCGCTTGCGACAGGCGCCACCACTCCCGCTATTTTTGCCGGCACCCGCCAAACCGCACTTTACGCGGCTTCCACGCGAGGACAATCATCCGCGCGCCTTCTAAAGGAGCTTACAAAGAATCAACAGGTTGATCCTGATCGTTTCAGACGGCAAAAGGAGCGCCTCGGATACTGCTACACGACCAATGTAATAGCTGGAGAGTGGTATCGCCAGCAGGGGGATTATGATAATGCCGAGAAGGCGTTGCTTGAGATAACGATCCTGCAGCCGGACAATCCGTGGGGGTGGTTTCTTCTGGGAGATCTGTATTCCGAACTGGGCAGGATCAATAAAGGGAAAGAGTGCTACGCCAAGGTGCTTAACATCATTCCGCACCATGGACCATCAAAAGCGGCACAATCGGCGGCATAAAAAAAACGGGGTCATTTGCATGGCCCCGTTTGTATAGATACTCAGTAAATTATTTAACTATTCTGATCCCTGGAACGAAGAGGATCTTTTCAAAGGTTCTCTTTAGCGTTTTGCTCTGGAAGTTAATCATAGGCGGAGCTTCCGGGTACTCAATCTTGTCCCCTTTGGCAATTTTCAATTCAGGCAGCGCCAACCATACTTTCTCGCCTTTTTCATCGGCTGCTTCGACATAAGTATAACCGCCGGAGTTCATGGTCTGAGAAACCGTTGCTTTTTTACCGGCCCCTGCAGCAATCTCCTGAGCCTTCATGCCTGCGTGAGGGTCTCCGCCAGGAGGTACTGCGCCACCCGGCGCCTGACCCTGCTGGGCTGGGTTTGGAACTTCGGTTTTTGGTTTATCTTTACATCCTGCAAGAGCGAGAGCGGCAATACTGATAACTACTAATGCTGTTTTTTTCACCTGCGACCTCCTGTTTTTTTTGATAGTTTCCTTTTCTACCACATTACTGCGGATTATTCCAACATAATTGTCCCGGATTTTTTAATATAGTGCTTGTTACCATACAGGCAGCATGTTCATGCCACGCCTCCAAGTGAGACGCACGCACAGCTTTACTGTTTTTCTGCACTGGTGTCGGGGGTATTCAGCGACTCGTACAACGCAATCTGTTCCGCAATCGACCGTTTGCGACGACGACAGGTTGTGCGATTCAGACAGAGACGGCAGCGATCATCCGAACACCACTGACAACAGGTGCAGTCCGGACAGGGGTGTTTTTTGGGAGCATCGTCAGGCATCAATAGACTACATTGCGCTTAACTGCATTACCTTCAAGCAGTTGCGCAAAAGCCTTGACGTTGTCGGCATTTATCAGCAGGTAGCGTGGGAGTTTGAAAACAGAATCAGATGCGGCTGCATGCCGGCGTTCGATGGTGAAGGTGGCGACATAGCCCGCCTCCTTGGCCTTGCCGATCAAATAGTCGTCATATATCCCAAAAGGCCAGGCAAGCATGTCAACTTTTGTTCCAAGCTGAGTTTCCAAACGGCTCTTCGACTTTGTTAACTGTACCTTTACGAACGCATCCAGAGCTGTCTGACTCAGCCTCTTGCGTTCTATTTTAAAGTTCGGGTGCCAAAAGGTATGCGACTGAACTTCAAACAGTCCGGTTTTTTGCAAATCTTTCAGCTGGTCCCAGGTCAACGCGTATTTTGCATTGGAAATTGCCGACGGATAGCAGAATATTGTCACCGGATAGCGGTACTTCTTTATAACCGGAAGCATATCGCTGTAGACCGACTTGTGGGCATCATCCTCTACTATAACAACAGACTTTGGTCCCGGCGCGGGAGCTTTTCCCCGGTAATAATCAACGAGCTGCCGCAGCGGAATGACTTTATAGCCGTTGTCGTGCAGATATTTCATATGCGCTTCAAAGACAGGGGTCGTGATAGTCATGCCATCGGCAACTGTCGCTCCTAACCGATGATACAGCAAAATTGGTACGCGGAACGATTCAGCGGCAGAAGCCGACAACGGCAGCAATATTACAATTACAGCAAAAAACAGTCGAACAATTAAAAGACGTGACACTTAGTATTCCTTTCTTAGTTAACCTCTTACTACATAAACCGAACATGGTGCATTACTGGTAACTTTATGGGAAACGCTCCCCGTGATTCGGCGCTGGATAAACCCCTTGCCGGAACTGCCTATAACAATCACATCTATCTCCTCGCGTTTGGCAAATGAGATGATTTTATCAGCCGGATCACCGTATTCAACGATCATTTCCAATGGAATGGCGTGTTCCGCCGCACATTTTTCGACAACAAAAAATATACGTTCTCTAAGCTCATCCCATTTATTTGTTTCTGTCACAGGAGCCGCCGGAACAAAGTCGGTGTATGTCGAAGTCGGTGCATTAGGAAGCACCAGCAGCGCATATATCCGGCTTTTTATCTGGCTCTGATTGCCGGCGGCAAGCCGAACGGCCTCTTCGGCCGCCTTGTCGGACTGCGGGGAACCATCAATCGTCACAAGTATTTTTTTGCGCAGGCTGAGCATAGCACCCTCATACATGTTTTACAAACAAACCACTGGCGGATCATTCAATAATTCAATATAAAGCAATTTTTCACACTTGACAATTGTAAAACAATATTCTATCATTTTGCCATTATGTCGCATAAACGGTACTTTTGGCTTTATTCTTAATTAACGATTACATTTTGATATGTTGCAACTTGCTTACTTTTACTCTAATTTACAAAAAGGACTTACCCCATGGCAAAAAAAGAAAAATCCGAATATCTTATACAGGCCGTTTCACATGCTCTTGACCTTCTGGAACAGTTTCATGGTGAAGTTGACGAACTGGGGGTCACCGAACTCAGCAAACGTTTGAAACTCCACAAGAACAATGTCTTCAGGCTGCTGGCAACACTTGAATCACGCAGCTACATCGAGCAGAACAAGGTGACCGAGAACTACCGTCTCGGTTTGAGAACCCTGGAACTCGGGCAGACATTTATCAAACAGATGGGGCTGCTCAGACAGTCAAAACCGGTTCTTGAGACATTGGTGGCGAACTGTAACGAGACTACGTATGTTTCAATTTTAAAAGACTTCAATATAGTCTACCTCGATGTTGTTGAAACCGGCATGACCGTCAGGGTCGTCCCGCGGGTAGGGTCGCGACTGCCGGCTTACTGCACCGCCGCCGGCAAGGTGCAGATCGCCTTTATGAGCGATGAGGAGCTTGAGTCATACCTCCCCGCAAAAGAGCTGAAAAGCTATACACCAAACACCATCACCGACCGTGATGCCTTGAAAAAACAGCTGAAACAGATTGCCGAGCAGGGATATGCATATGACAACGAGGAGCTTGATATCGGCGTCAAGTGTGTAAGTGCGCCGATCCGTGACTACACCCGCCGCATAATCGGTGCAGTCAGCATTTCCGGCCCGTCAATGCGTTTCTCGGACGATCGCATCAAAAATGAACTTATTCCGCTGGTCCTCAAAGCGGGTGACGAAATTTCCGCAAAGCTCGGCTTCCAGAAGTAATCCGTTTTCACAGACACCTCCAGGGCGGCTTTCGAGCCGCCTTTTTTTTATGCAGTTCTCCTGTAATTCCCGGAACTGTAGAACTTAGGGATGAAGAAAATGCTGATTTACCGTTTTTAAACGTAGGGGTAAAGCAAACGCTCACCTGCTTTACTCTTGTTGGCACCGATTCAAAGGCGGGCGAAGCAGATGAAACTTGCTTAGCCCCTACAAGTCAAAAAAGGTATTTTAATAATTCCCAAGTCCCTTACATAAAGGATACATACATGCTGACCTACAAGGTTGTTGAAATTGGGACCGTCACCGAGGATGTGATCGAAGAGACTCTCAATGACTGGAGTTCCAAAGGGTGGAATTTCGACGGGCTGCAGTTCGCCATGCGTGAATCCAGCAAGCGTCCGGCTATGGCCTTTGCACTTTTCACGCGGGAAGCGGGGGAACACCATGAGTCATAACGAGACACTCTACCTGGTTGACGGTTCCTCCTATATCTATCGCGCATATTATGCGATACGGCACCTGTCGTCCCCCAGCGGTTTTCCGACCAACGCCATCTACGGTTTCATCCAGATGCTGCTCAAACTGCTGAAAGATTACAACCCGCGGCATGTAGCGGTGGTTTTCGACGCCGGACGGACGACATTCCGCACCGAGATGTACCCGGAGTACAAGGCCAACCGCGCCGCGATGCCTGATGACCTGCGTCTGCAGATGGAGCCGATTCGCGAGGTGGTGCGGGCATTCAACATCCCGACGCTGGAGCTGCAGGGATATGAAGCGGATGACATAATAGGCGCGCTGGCCGGACGTTTTGCCGCTCAAGGCGGCAGAGTGGTGGTAGTTACCGGCGACAAGGACCTGATGCAGATTGTGACCGAGCGCGTCTCCCTGCTGGATACCATGAAGGGGAAGGAGTCCGGAATAGCTGATGTAATTGAGCGCTTTGGCGTCGGCCCTGAACTGGTTACCGACATTCTCGGTTTGGCGGGAGACTCCTCGGACAACATTCCGGGTGTGCCGGGCATCGGCGAAAAAACCGCCGCCAAATTGATTCAGGAGTTCGGATCACTCGATCAGCTGCTTGAACGTGCCGATGAGGTTAAGGGTAAAAACGGCGAAAAGCTGCGTGAATTCCGCGAACAAGCACTGCTGTCACGCCGCCTGGCGACAATTGAGTGCAGTGTCCCGCTGGATGTAGATCTGGACACCCTTTCAGCACAGGAACCTAACCAGGAAGTCCTGAATATTTTCTTTAAAAAACATGGTTTTACTTCGCTGATCAAGGAACTGACCGCGCAAGCGACATTATCAACGGAGAAATACCACACTATTACGACCACGAAGCAGCTGGAAACTCTCATCGATGGCCTGGAGCGCACCGGAGAATTTGCTGTCGATCTGGAAACCACCAGCCTCGACCCGCGCCTTGCTGAAATTGTCGGATTGTCGTTTTCGTTTATGGATCATGAAGCTTATTATATCCCGGTCGGGCATGTGGTTGCCTGCAAACCCCATTCCCACCCTCATCCTCACCTTGAAGGGGAGGGAACTTTATTTGCTTTTAATCCTCTCCCCTTTCAAGAGGGAGAACGGAAGGGGGAGGGGGTTGACCTCGCCCCCAACCAACTTCCCCGAGACACCGTCCTTAACCGCCTGCGCCCCCTGCTTGAGAATCCTGCCGTCCGCAAGATCGGTCAGAACATCAAATTCGACATGCAGGTGCTGGCTAATAACGGCGTCAGCCTGTCCGGTGTCTGGTTCGACACGATGCTGGCTTCCTATCTGCTCAACCCGTCACGGCAGGGGCATGGCCTGGATTCGCTGGCTGTTGAACAGCTCGGCCACAAGATGATCAGCTATAGTGACGTGACCGGCAAAGGCAGGGATCAAATCAACTTTGCCGAAGTACCGATCGATGCTGCTTCGCGCTATGCCGCCGAAGATGCCGATGCCACATGGCTGCTCCGCCGGAAGTTTGAACCGCTGCTGGTCACTGACCAGCTTGAGGAGCTGTTTCATACCGTAGAAATGCCGCTGGTGCCGATTCTAGCCGCGATGGAAAACCATGGAGTACTGCTGGATTCCAACCTTTTGGCGGGACTCTCCGCAGACTTTGCCGGTCGCATGTCCACTCTTGAAGGGCAGGTCTTTTTGCTGGCCGGACAGCAATTCAACCTCAACTCCCCCAAACAGCTGGGCGAGGTGCTTTTTGAGCGAATGGGGCTGAAAACCGGCAAAAAAACCAAAGGCAAGACCGGCTGGTCAACCGACAACGAAGTGCTGACCGCACTGGCGGAAGAACATGAAATAGTCCGTTTGATCCTTGATTACCGTAGTGTCGCCAAGCTCAAATCGACCTATACCGACGCCCTCCCCCGTCTGGTCAGTCCGAAGAGCGGCAGGGTGCACACCTCCTACAACCAGACCGTCACCAATACCGGCCGGCTCTCTTCGTCCGATCCGAATCTGCAGAACATCCCGATCCGCACCGAAGAGGGGCGCCGTATCCGCCACGCCTTCATCGCCCCACCGGGGCATCTCATCCTGTCGGCAGATTATTCCCAGATAGAACTGCGCGTCCTGGCACATCTATCCGGAGACAAGGTATTCTGCCACGCCTTTGCCAATGACGAAGACATCCATACCCGCACCGCCGCCGAGATCTTCGGCCTCTTCCCGGAGATGGTTACCCCGGAAATGCGCCGCCAGGCCAAAACGATAAACTTCGGCATCATCTACGGCCAGGGGGCCTTCTCTCTGGCAAAGCAGCTCGGCATAGCCCGCAAAACCGCCGAAGAGTTCATCGCCGCCTACCGCGAACGCCACAGCGGCGCGATGGCTTACCTGGACTCCTGCATCCGCCAGGCGGAAGAATCGGGCGCCGTCACCACGATCCTTGGGCGGCGCCTTCCAATCCCGGATATCCAGAGCTCAAACGGCAATGTCCTTGCCTTTGCCCGCCGTAACGCCATCAACTACCCGATTCAGGGCTCGGCCGCCGACATCATCAAGGCGGCAATGATCCGGGTTGACTCACGCATCCGCCTGGAGCAGCTGCAGAGCCGTCTGATCATGCAGGTGCATGACGAACTGGTTTTTGAAGTGCCGGAGGATGAATTGCTGAAGATGGAGCGGTTGGTGGAGGAGGAGATGGAACATGCGGTGGAAACGCGGGTTCCGCTCAAGGTGGATATCAGCTACGGGGCCAACTGGAGCGAGGCGCACTGAGACGAAACAATGTCCCAGCTGAGGTTCACTCTACCCTATCTCAACAGTTCGCGGGCTTTTGCATTCCCTTGCCGCGCGGCCATGTTCAAATCTTCCAGCGCTTTCTGCTTTCTGCCTAGCTGATTGTATACCTGCGCACGCAGAAAATAGGCTCGGCCGTTGTCATTGGGACGCAGATCGATTGCACGGGTAAGAAAAGGAAGTGCCTCGTTCGACAAGTTGTTTTTGACAAGTATCCCGGCAATATTGGTCTGGGTGTTGGGATCATTCGGAGATGCCGCTGCAACCCTTTTAAGCTCGAAGGCACCATCCTCCTTCCGTCCCAGCTTCAGGAGCACAATACCGTGAAGACTCACCGCGGTCAGGTCAGCCGGATTAAGTTGCAGGGCGCGTTCCAAATCATCCAAAGCTTTTTGCGGATTATTAAGGAGCAGAAATATCGCCCCACGGGTGACGTATGGACGGAACCAATTGGGAGTGGCAGCTACCGCGTTGCTGAATGCGGCCAGCGATTCCTCGAAAGTGCCGGTTTTCCGCAGGCGGATGCCTTGCTCCAGATAGTCCTTAGCGGTCAATTTGGCGACCGCCTCGTTATACCCCTTTTGCACCGACGCAACATTTGGCGCGTTGTCCGGCTTGGTGGACGATTTGACTTCGGCCAGCTCTTTACGCAGCCGCTCGATCTCCTTAAGCGACTCGCCGGCCTGGGCACGGAGCTGCACCAGTTCTGCCGCCTTCTCGCGGTCGTCATGCATGGCGGCAACCGACTTAGCGACCTCGGCGGTATCCGCACTGATTTTTGCCCTCAGGAAGTATTCCACGCCATTCCAGCGTTCCTCGATAATCACCGTAACAACCGCCCCGGCGGTGTATGTGACAATTTCATCCTTGGTCAAGGTTGAATTTTTAACCTCGGTATTGCTGATCAGGTAGGTGCCAAGTTCCTCAAGCAGAAGGCGCTTAACCTGCTCCAGGGCTATGGCCCGGCTGGTCAGCTTACTGTCGGCATCGCCGGCGTGATAGATATATTCACGGATGACTGTAACAGGCGCTGCATTTGCTTCCTGCCATGCGGTTATTCCGACCAAAAACAGCACTAATGCCAGCCTGAATATGAATCGCTGCAATGTCTTTTTAGAACCAGCCGTCATAGGATAAATTCCATTTCTTTTATTGCCCCGAACCGTGATCTTCATTGAAAGCGGCCTGGATCACCTGTGCCTCTGATTGATCCGCTTCGCTCTGCTGCGCCTGCAGCATATCCAGCACGTTCCGACTGTTGTCGGCAGGGGCTGCCGCTTCATTCACCCTGGGAGGAGGAATTATCCCCATTGGAGGAGCGGGGAGTCCGCTGTAACCGTTTCTTTGCCGAAGCAGTTCAAGCCCGTCGTAAATCCTCTCCCGCATGCGGTTATGCATTTCCTGAAGATCGTTAAGTGCAATGGTCGCTACGGAACCAGCTGGACAATCACCTCTCTGGCTGCTTGCGACTCGCAGATCCGCAGTCATGACACCCTCAGGCGGAGTGCCGGTGAGTCGCAAAACATCTCCGGCAGTCAAGTTGCATACTTGTTCATCGCCGGTGACCTCGATATTGTCGGAAACGATGAACAGATGATTCGGGTCGCGTATCGCGGCAGGGAGCCCGCCATAATCCACGGCTTGATCAGGATACCTGGTGGCCTCCCTTTCCCGTGCAAGCTGCTTTTTGATCCCTAGAGCTATCATATCCCTGAGTTCGGGGGGTATCGGGGAATCCGCCGGAATATAGGCAGATGGCCCCGTGGCGCTAGTCAGGCCACGGGCCAGATATGCCGACCGCAATGTTTCACCCAAAAGATAATCGGTAAGCCAGAGCGCCGAATTCGGATAAACAGGCGCAGGGACAAAATATCCGTTGTAGTATCCATACCAGGGATCTTGTTGCCACCCCCAGGCATACCTGACCGGCGTTCTCCACGGATTGTAGGCCCACTTGTAAAAAGTCGGGGTGAAGTTTGTCTCCGGCAGATACTGCTGCATCACCACACCGCCATAAGTGTAGCTGGAATAGACTCGCGTGTAGCTGACGTTTTTCTCCACATAGGTACGCTGAATAACAGGCTGGTTATTACGAACGACTGTACGTTGCAGGTAGCCGCTATGTGGCCCGGTGGAGACCAAAACGCTATTGTCAGGCCGAACGGTCACGATGCGGCGCTCGTTGTGCGGGCCACGAACAATATCCATCCCATTTGCATGCAGTGAACGAAGCTTCCCGTCATTGCCGAAATTTCCGGTTCGGCCACGTTCGGAGAATGAAGCGAGTGTGCCATCCGCACGGACCTTGTAGTCTCGCCCCCTCGAAGCCTTGATGATCAAACCGCCATCCTGATGGACCAGAACCTGGCCGGTCGGCAAATGCCTGGCATTGACACCGCGCATGTTCGTCCGTGCCGAGTTCACCTGGTGAAGTATGGCATCCCCATGGGCCTTTGGCAGGACAGCGCTGTTTCCCTGACCAGCTTTCAGATCCGGCGGTAGTTTGTAAACCGGCTCGACCTGACGAAACTTCCTTACAGGGCCTGGAGTGGGCTTCATCGGATTTGAGTCATCCATTTTGGGGCCGGTCGCGTTGACCGGCTTACGGCCGAACGCATTTGGGCGCACGGTGGAATCGTTTGAGGGTGAAGCGCCGGTTGGACCGGGGTCGTGCAGCGGTAAAGGACGCACCGGTTTCTGTTTTTCCTGCTGTTGCTGCCCTCCCGGTTGCTCCGGTTGCTGACCTGTCTTTTGTTGCGGCGGTTGTCCTGTTTTTTGTTGCTGTTCCAGCTTCAACTTCTTTTCTTGTTCCAGTTTCAGCTTCTTTTCCTGTTCCAGTTTCAGCTTCTTTTCCTGTTCCAGTTTCAGCTTCTTTTCCTGTTCCAGTTTCAGCTTCTTTTCCTGCAGTTCCTTCTGTTTCTTTTCCTGTTTTTCTTTAGCCTGCTGGTGTTCTCTTGCCTCTTTCTCTTCATTGGTTTCGGCAGTTACAATAGCTGCCATTGAGAGCAACGCCAAAAGCACGAAGAGCACAACCGGCAAGTAATAAAGTTTACTGTTTCTTTCTCTCACCTTGACACCCCCTCAACTTTGGAACCGCGACCATTTAAATCATAAAAAACAGTTAGCCACAAATTAACACGGATTTTCACGGATAAACCAGGCAGTTACAGCCAGGCCAGGCTCCACCCAATAGTTAAGTATATTTCTATTTAATCCCCTATTTTTATTCGTGTTTATCCGTGTACATCCGTGGCAAAAAACCGGTTCCAGGTTTATTTATCCGCGCCTTATTTTCATCCCGCCACGGCAACGTCACCCAGGTAAGCCGCCAGCACCCTCTCGTCCTTTTTCAACTCTGACGGTTTCCCTTCGACAACAATTCTTCCCCGTTCCATGACATAGGCATAATCAGCCACTTCCAGCGCTCTTCTGGCTATCTGCTCAACCAGCAGCAGCGTAATTCCGGACTCCTTGAGACGGCGGATTATGGTAAACACCTCCTCGACAATCACCGGAGCAAGACCCATGGAAGGTTCATCCATCAGCATTACTTTCGGGTTTGCCATTAGCGCGCGTCCGATGGCAAGCATCTGCTGTTCGCCTCCTGAAAGGGTTCCCGCCGACTGTCTGCGTCGCTCCTTCAGACGCGGAAAGAGATCGAAGACCCTTTCCAGATCGCCGGCAGCTTTGCCGTGGAAGCCGAAGAACTTCGGCAGCCTGCTGTATGCGCCAAGGAGCAGGTTGTCTTCGACCGAGAGGGGACCGAACACCTTGCGCCCCTCCGGCGCATGGGAGAGGCCAAGCTTGGCTATCCGCGAGGCGTCCATCCCCTGAACCTGCATGCCGTCGATCCTCACTTCTCCCCTGGTCGGCTTCAACAGACCGGAGATTGCGCGCATGGTGGTGGTCTTTCCCGCGCCGTTCGGACCGATCAGAGCAACCACCGTACCCTGATTCACCGTCAGGGAGGTTCCGATGAGCACTTCACTCAAACCGTATCCGGCATAAAGATTATCTACAGTCAGCATATATTATTCTTTCGCCTGGTCATGCCGGAACCGGCACGGCGCTCCCCTGCCTTGAATTTTCCTGGTCTATCTGTTCAACCGTGCCGCCAAGATAGGCCGTGATAACTTTGGGATGGCGCTTGACTTCTTCAGGTTTCCCCTCTGCGATGATCTTGCCGTAATCGAGCACGGTTACAGTATCGCAGAGTTCACTTACCACGTGCATGTGGTGTTCTATGAGGATAATGGTGATGCCCCGTTCATGAATCCGCCGGATAATTTCCAGCAGTCTGACAACATCAGGCTGGGCAAGTCCGGCAGCCGGTTCGTCCAGAATCAGCAGGTCGGGACGGCGTGCCAGAGCCCTGGCAATTTCAAGAAACCGCTGTGCGCCGTACGGCAGGTCCTTGGCTGGAACACGGCACTCCTCCATCAGCCCCACCATCTCCAGCAGAGCAAGTGAATCGGCTTGAGCACGCCTTTCGCTGCCCCATGTAAGGCCAAGCAGCACGAGGGGCAATGGGCTCGAATAGATCCCCTTCATCGCCACCATGACATTATCCAGGGCGGTCAATTCGCTGAAGAGCTGCAGATTCTGAAAGGTGCGCGAAAGCCCCCGCAAGGCGACTTTGAGCAGACTCCCTTTCACCAACGGTTTGCCATGCAGCAGTATTTCTCCCGCGGTCGGAGTATAGAGGCCGGAAATAACATTGACCAGTGTGCTCTTGCCGGAGCCGTTGGGGCCGATCAGACCATGAACCCGGCCGGAGCGGACCGTCAGGGAGACCCCGTCGACAGCCCTGACTCCTCCGAAATACTGTTTCAGCTCTTGCAGTTCGAGCAGCGGCTGGTCATCGGTCTCTCTTTTCGCAAGTACCGCATCCAGCGCCGACGGTTCCGGCAGTTTCGGGAGAGGAATGCGGAAAAGCCGCGTCAGGAAACCGGCGGCAAAACCCATCAACCCTTCCGGCAGTCCAACCATAACCGCGAACAGCATCAGGGCAAATATTGCCTTGCGCCAATCCTCGGTGTTGGCGGTAAAAATACCTCCCACGACAAGCAATCCCATCGCGACTACCGGCGCCACCGCCTGAAACGGTCTGGTGCTTTTATTGGCAAGACCGCGAATCCCGGCTATAAGCGCCAGCAGAAAACCGGTTCCGGAAAACAGCTGAAACAGGAGACGATTGGAGAGAAGATTGGGGAGCAGCACGATGATCGTGGCTCCCACGAAAGCCCCCCAAAGGCTTTTCCTCCCACCAAGGACAACGCCCAGGAGAAGGATGACCATCAGATCATAGACGAACACTTGAGGCTGCAGATATTGGAAGTTGAAAGCATAGAGGCCACCGGCCAGGCCGCCGAGACCGGAGCCGAGGGTAAACGCAGCCGCCTTGTGGCGGAGGGTGCCGATCCCCATGGCATCGGTAGCTATGGGGCTGTCGCGCAGCGCCTCGAAAGCCCTCCCCCACTGGGAGGAGAGAAGATTTCTCATCGCTATCCAGACAAACACCAGCAGCATAAGACAGAGCCAGTAGAACCCCTTTGCCTCCAGCATGACACCAAACAGGGGGGGCCGGGGTACCTGCAAACCTTGCGCGCCGCCGGTCATGGACTCCCATTCATTGAGAGCGGTAGTAGTGAGAGCCATGAAGCTGAGGGTAGAGAGTGCAAATTGGGGTCCTTCCAGGCGAAGCGCCGGAAATGACAGTGCCGCACCAAAAAGACACCCGACCGCGGCAGCAGCCGCCAGCGCCGTGATCATGCCGCCACCGAACTTGGTGACGACGAGGGCGGCGGTGTAGGCGCCCAGGCCGAGAAAGGCGGCCTGGGCAAGGTTGATCTGTCCCAGGTAGCCGACCGTGATATCCAGGCCGATGAGGAGTATCCCGTAGATCGTCAACAGGGTCAAGAGCCCCAGGACAAAGGAGTTGTTCACCGCCATGGGGATCGCAGCGAGCACCAGCAGCAGCAGTGCTTCCGCACCGAGGATGAGAACCAGTCTCTTCAGCATCTATTCAAGTCCTTTATATAAACGTCTGATGAGGGATGAGACAAGACCGATGAGGGATGAGATAGAACTGTTGAGAGATGAGAGAAAAACTCATCCCTCATCTCTCATCTCTCATCCAGCCTTTATACCTTCCTGATCACAGCCTTGCCGAAGACCCCGGTGGGGCGCACCGCCAGGGCAAGTATCAGCAGAATCAAACCGGGCGCCTCCCGCCAGCCGCTTCCCACATAATAGCTGGTCAGGCTTTCCAGGGCTCCTAGAAACAGCCCTATCAGCACGACGCCGAATCCGGAATCGAGTCCCGCCACCACGGCCACGGAAAAAGCTTTGAGCACCAGGGCGGATGCCATGGTCGGCCCGACCGTGGTGATCGGTGCGACCAAGATTCCGGCCAGCGCCGCCACCATCCCGGAGAGGGCGTAGGAGAGCATGACAGTTCTGGTGGCGGAGATCCCCATCAATTCCGCAGCGTCACGATCCGCCGAAACCGCTTCGAAAGCCTTGCCGATCAAGGTTTTTCGTTTAAACAGTTCGATCATTCCCATGATGAAGAACACGCCGACAGCGACGGAGATTTCCACCGGCGTCACGCTGATGCCGAAGAGCTGGATGGCGTCTGAAGGGATCGGCGTGGGGAAGGGACGGTCATCCCTTCCCCAGATATTTTCCGAAGCGGAAAAAAAGAGCAGGCCGATAATGATGGTGAGGAGAATCCACCCTTCGCTCTTCTGCTCCAGGGCAAGGCGGACGCCGGCCCGCTCGACGAACAGCCCCAGAAGGGAGCCGCAGAAGAGGCCGAGCGGCACCATGATCCCGTAGGGGAGTCCCAGATCCGTAAGGGTAAGGCAGATAAAGGCCGAAACCATTACCAGCTCCCCTTGGCCGAAGTTGATGCTCTTGCTGGTTGCATAGGTGAGCTGAAAGCCGTAGGCGATCAGGGCGTAGACCAGCCCCATCAACGCACCGCTCACCACCATCTGGGCGACGACAGCTTCGTTCATGATTCCGTTCCGCTCCCTGCCCGGTCACTCGGCGGCGCGGGTATCATCATTTGGACTTCTTTCCCTTGACCTCTGAGGCGTTCTTGATCAAGCGCTGCCGGTCGGCATCGTTGGCGAAAACCACATGGCCATCCTTGACCATTCCCATGACTACCTGGTCGCGGCGGAAAGCCTCGTGGCTGTCCTCATTGGCCGGGTCCCACTTACTGAACGGTTTCTGCCAGGTGGTAATGACCCCTTTCACCGGCTCCTTCAAATCCTCAAGCGCTTCCTTGATCTTATGGGTATCGGTGCTCTGAGCCTGTTTCACGGCGGCGGCGAAGATGTAGACCGCGTCATACCCCTGGGCGGCCGAGACCGGCGACGGAATCCGGCTCACCTTGTAAGCCTTGTGATAACCCTGGATGAACGCCTTTGCCTTGGGGGTAATCGGCTCCTCGATGAAGGTCTGCGGCATCAGGGTGCCGTTGCCGTTCTTCGTGGCGTTGTCGAGGAAGTTGGACATGGAGAGCGGCCAGCCGCCGATGAGAGGCGCCTTTATGCCGATCTTGGCCATCCCGTTGGCGATGGCGGCCAATTCGGGGCCGATCCCCCAGATCAGGACCGCCTGGGCGCCGGCGTTTTTCGCCCGCAGCAGTTGGGCGGTCATATCCTTGTCGCCAATGTTGAACTTTTCGGTGGCAACTATCTGGAGCTTGTTCCCCTGTTTCTTGATCTGGTTCAGCATGTCATCGCGGCCGGAAACGCCGTAGTTGGTGGAATCATGAAAAATGGCCACCTTGAAGAGTTTGCGGTTGATTGTCTCCTCCACTACCATCGCCGCCTGGATGCCGTCGTGGGCGGCGAAGCGGAATATCGACAGATCCTTGACTCCCGCCTTGCTCCACTGAGTCATGGAAGCGGAACCGGCAGCCGGAGTAATGATCTTGGTGATCCCTTTTTCCTGGAAATGCTTGTCGCCGGCGAGAACCACGCCGGTATTAACCGTGCCGATTACACCGGACAGATCTTTCATCGAGGCAAGTTCCTGGGCAATGAGGGCGCCCCGCTCGTTCTTGGCTTCGTCGTCCCGTTCGGTCACGTCGAATTTCATCATCTTGCCGCCGATTTTTATTCCACCCGCCGCATTGATTTCGGCAATGGCCAGCTTGGCCCCATCACGCATGGATGCGCCCATGGGGGCCGACCCCCCGGTAAACGGGCCGGTAATCGCAATCTTGATAACATCGGCAGCAAATGCCTGTGTAACTACCATACCAAACAGCAGTGTCATGATAAGCGATTTCTTCATCTGTCTCTCCTTTGTGAATGGGTTGCTGAAACAGCTTATGTATAACACGGTTATGTGGTGCAGCAAAAGGGATTTTGTATAGGAAGGTGGAGCATACGAGAAGGCAAGAACAAGGAATCAGGCCGCTTCCTTAAGTCGCTCGGCAACCAATACTTTTCCGTCCCCGACCGGCACAAGTTTAGGGGGAATACAAGTACTTCAGCTTCTTCAGTTTTCCCTTGATGCCGAGCTTAAGCATCACGCTCAAAGTATTCAGTATGATAATGGCATTCCGGTTTAAATCTTTCTTCGAAATCCGCTCGAACCTCTTGAAAATGCCACGATTCACCAGGTCTACATTAACGTGCTCCATCTCAAGCTTTTTGAGATTGAGATCGGGCCGCTTGCCGTCAAGATATTCAAAGTACTGACTCAGAAGATAACTGGTTACATGGCGATAAAGTGACTCTTCCTGGGAGGCGAAAGGGAGGTGGAACCGCACCATCGGCTTTAAGATGGTCATGTGCGGACAGCCGCTTGATGCCATGTAGATACCCATAATGGATCGTGCCCCCTGTTGAATGGCAGCCCGCTTTACATAGGTGCGCTCTTCCGCATTAACGGTAATTATTGCCTCGTCATAGGAGTTTATCTCGGAAAAAATCTCTGCAAGACCGGAAAGGTTGAACGCTATGGGACAATGTTTCACCTCACTGGAGGAGAGAGGACAGATGCTGCACTTATTGAAGTCAAGAAGTGTCCATTCGTGTTCCATGCTCCCTTCCGGAGGGTAAGCGACAAGGGTAGTTCTGTTGATGCGTACGGTAAATTCAATATCCTCTCTTTTGCCCTCGAAATCAAACCGGTACCCTATCTCGAAATAATCATCATTATGCTTTTCCATATCAGGCATCTCCCGATCTGATAAGATAAAACGTAAAACCAGGAATAATAGATTCACCTACCCAAGATTTGTCCACGAAAATCACGAAAAACACGAAAGAAATCAGAGGACAATTCGTTCAACTACAGCTTTTGGGTAACAACCAAAATTTACAAGTAATCCAATCTTCATGCCAGAAGACTTCAGGTAATTCATCACCTGGGAACGATGCTCTCCTGTAAGTTCGCGCAGTGCCTTTATTTCGACAATGATCTTGTCAAAACAGACCAGATCTGGCTTGTAGAACTGCCTTAATTCCTCCCCTTTGTAAAATAACTTAACATCTTGCTGGGGAATAAAGGGAATTCCCCGTAACCGAAGTTCCTTTTCAAGGCATTCCTGATAGACCGCTTCAAGAAATCCGCAGCCGATTTCACGGTACACCTCAAACACGGCACCTTGAATAGCGTATCATTCTTCCCTGAATATGATTTTATCTTCCATTTCGTGTCTTTCGTGTATTTCGTGGACAACAGATTTTAAGGAGCATCCGCCTACCCGCCGAGATAGGCATGCTGAACGCGTTCGTCCGAAAGAAATTCCTCTGACCGGCCGGAAAAAGTGATCTGCCCCGCTTCAAGAACATAAGTGCGGTCGGAATGCTGCATCGCCAGCTTCGCATTCTGCTCGACGAGCAGGATCGTCACCCCTTCGGCGTGCAGATTGCGAATTATGGAGAATATCTCCAAGACAATCAGCGGGGCCAGGCCAAGGCTCGGCTCGTCGAGCATCAGCAGTTTCGGGCGACTCATCATGGCCCGGGCAATGGCAAGCATCTGCTGTTCGCCGCCCGATAGGGTGCCGGCAGATTGATGTTTCCGTTCTTCAAGTCGAGGGAAGAGCTGAAACATTTTGGCAATATCGTCTTTTATACCGGCCCGGTCATTTCGGACGAAAGCGCCCAGTTCAAGGTTGTCGAGAACAGACTGCCGGGCCAGCACCTGCCGCCCTTCGGGGCTTTGAGCGATCCCCAGCCTGACGACCGCGTCCGGAGTCAGGCGGGTGATATCTCTGCCGTCAAAATGAATGTTCCCCTCCCGCGCCTTCAACAGGCGCGAAACGGCGCGGAGCGTCGTCGATTTACCGGCGCCGTTGGCGCCGATCAGCGTCACCACTTCGCCGGCGTTCACTTCCAGATCAAGGTTGCGCACCGCCTGAATGCCGCCATAATTGATACTGAGGTTTTTCAGCTCCAGTAACGCCATCTACTCCGCCCCCAGGTATGCTTCAATTACGGCCCGGTTATTCTGGACGTCAGCCGGCTTGCCGACCGCAATCAACTCACCGAAGTTGAGCACCGCAATCCGGTCACAGAGATTCATCACCAGCGGCACATGATGTTCGATAAGAAGTACCGTGAGCCTGAACTGATCACGGATGCCCCGGATAAACTCTGTCAGGGCATGTTTCTCGGCCGCGTTCATCCCGGCGGCCGGTTCGTCCAGCAGCAGCACCTGCGGCTTAAGAGCCAGAGCACGCGCGATTTCCAAGCGCCGCTGGTCGCCATAGGAAAAATTTTCCGCCAACTCCGTGGCACGGCCCGCCAGCCCTACCAGCTTCAGTAGCTCCCAAGCTTTTTCATCCACCTCTTTTTCCTCCGCCCAACTCGCGGGAGAACAAAAGACTGCGCTTAACAGACCGCATTTAGTCGTGACATGCTGTGAAACCTTGACATTTTCCAAGGCGCTCAGCCCCTTGAAGAGGCGGATATTCTGAAATGTCCGGCCAAACCCCTTTTCTGCAATGCGGTGCGGAGAGAGTCCGGTCAGTAGTTCACCCCGATAACGGAGCGTACCGCCGCTCACAGGGGTAAGACCGGTCATCAAATTAAAAAGCGTGGTCTTGCCGGCGCCATTCGGGCCGATCAGACCGAATATTTCTCCTTCCAGAACCTGGAACGAAACATCGTTCACGGCCTTCAAGCCGCCATAATTCCGGCAGAGCCGTTCTGCCTCCAGCAGTGCCGTCATTTTTCGCTCCGGATAAACCCGAGTTTTCGGACGGCGATATTCTTTAAGCGATCAAGCGCCCCGGCTATTCCCTGCGGCAGATAGATACTGGCAAACACAAGCACCATCCCGTTGATGATCAGACGGGAGTCCTTGAGCGGACGAAGAACCTCGGGCAAAACCGTCAGCAGCACCGCCCCCAACATTGGCCCCCAGATGGAGCGGCTCCCGCCGATCAGGACGTACGCCAGATAGGCAATGGAAGCGTCAAAAGTCCCCTGCCTGGCGTTCCAGGTATTCAGGAACGGCGCGCTCATGGCCCCGACCACTCCCGCCAGCACGGCGCCGATGACAAACGCCAGCACTTTGTAGCGGGTCGAATTGATCCCCATCGCACCGGCCGCCAGTTCATCCTCGCGAATCGCCTTGAACGCCCTCCCCACTCTCGAACGGTTGAGTCTGTAGCTGAAAAACAGCATGATCAGCAGCAGTGGACCGAACGTCCAGATGTAACTCAGACGACTTTCAAACAGTTGCGGAATCCCGAAAATACCGATTGCTCCTCCGGTGATTTCGAGATTCAGACAGATAACCCTCAGGATTTCAACGAAAGCGATGGTGGCCAGTGCGAGATAAATCCCCCTGAGACGGAGGGACGGGATACCAACAAAAAGGGCGAGAACGGCGCTGGCAAGGGCGGCAATCAGCCACTCCAGAGGGAAGATCACCCACCCGAGCGTATCGCGCCACGCGGCAAAGTATTCATTGGTCGCCATGATTGCCGCTATGTACCCCCCGAGTGCGTAATAGCCGGGGCTGGCAAGGCTTAATTGTCCCGCCATCAGGGGAAAGTACAGGCTCATGGCCAGCAATGACTGCTGCACCAGGGTCACCAGCAGGAAACCATAATTTTGCAGAAAATCTTCCAATTTTTCTATACCTTCTGAATCTGCGAGCTTCCGAGCAGCCCCTGCGGACGGACAAGCAGCACGGCAAATAAAAATGCAAACGCGACCGCCTCTTTGTAGGCATTATAGTCTGCCGGGACAAAAGCCTCGGCCAGGCCGATCACCAGACCGCCCACAACGGCTCCCGGAATGCTACCCAACCCACCCATCACGATCACCGCCAGTCCTTTGAGGCCATAGGTAACCCCGAAATACGGCCCGGCAATGCCGAAGCTGGTGCCGACCAAGCTCCCGGACAGCCCGCCGAGAAAACCGGAAAGAAAAAAAGTGTAGTAAATAAAGCGATCGACGTTTATCCCGAGCAGACTGGCGGTGACTCCGTTTTCCGCAACAGCCCGAAGCGCCTTGCCGATTCTGGTGAAATTGATGAAATAACTCAACAGAGCGAGGATCAGCATGCTGACGGCAAAGATGATGATCTGTACGGTACGGACGACAACAATCTTGTCGCCGACAGGGAACATGAAGGCCGGCTGAATCTCTCCGTACACGTCCGAGGGAAACGAATAGATTTCCGATCCGACCAGATACTGAATGGCATTGACCGCCACAAGAGCGACCCCAAGACTGCTCACCAGGGCCAGAAGTGGATCAGCGCCCCGCAGGCGGAGCGGGCGGAAGGCCAGCCGCTCCACCGTAACGCCGGCAAGCCCTGAAACGATAGACCCGATCAGCAGCGAAACCGGAAATGAAAATTGGAATGGAGTCTGGAGCCCCGCCAGGAGTCCGCCGATACCGAACTGACCGACCGACATGCTGTAGGTCAGGTAGGCTCCGAGGGTAAACACGGCTCCGTGAGCAAAATTGATAATGCCGAGAATGGAAAAGACCAGCGTGTACCCGAGTGCGAAAATCGCGTACACACTGCCGATGCTGAGGCCGTTAAGGAGGTTCTGCAGAAATTGTACAAAGTCCATACGTTTGCGGGAGAGGAATCAAGCACCCCCTCCCGCTCTCCTGTCATGTTATGTTATTTAGTTTCCGTTTTGGAAAGCGGGGATTTTTTCTCCTGGCAAGGAAATCGAGGCGTTGCGCGGAGGCGTACATCGGTACGCCGCACAAGCAAAGCCGAAGATTGACGTCGCCAGGGGGAAAAAGCACCCTTTCCGGACGGAAACTATTTTACAATGACGAACTTGCCGGTTTTCCCTCCGGCATCCATCTTGATCTGGGAGACATAGAACAGTTTCTGGTTGATTTCCCCCTCCTTGTCGAGAGCAATTTCACCAAGAGGCGTCATAAACGGACCTTGACGCAGCGCCTTGTTAAGCTCTGCCCGGACAACGGGAAGATCAAGCCCGGTTATCTTCTTCTTTGTGGCGGCCTCAACCCTGCGCAGACTTTCCGCGAACACCTGCACGGCAGCGAACGCCTGGGCCGTGAACTGAGACGGGTCTTTCTTGTACAGACGGCGATACTCATCGACAAAAGCCTTGTTTACCGGGTTATCGGCTGCCGGGCTGTAGGCCTGGGCGACCAGAATGCCGTCACAATTCTTGCCGCAGACCGGGAACACATTTGCCGTGTTAAAACCGTTACCGCCAATGATTACCCCTTTGTAACCCAGCTGGCGCAGCTGTTTCACCAGGTTACCGCCATCGGCGGCAAGTCCCGATACAATGGCCAGATCAGCTTTGGCAGTCAGCACAGCGGTGGCCTGCGTGGTAAAATCGGTATCCGTGGTCATGAACTTCTGAGTTGAGACTATTTCGAGTTTCAGACTCTTGACCGTTTCCTGGAACGTGACCGTCTCGGAAGAACTGTAAGCATCATTCTGCGCGTATAAAACGGCAACTTTTTTAATTTTTGGGTTCTGTTTGAGAGCTTGAGCCAAAGCATGAGGAGCCACTTTAGCCACCGGCGCCGAGACCCTGCCGATAAACTCTCCTATCTGAGGAATCCCTTTGGCGGTGTTGGATGGCCCGATCACCGGTACTTTCAGACGGTTGGCGACGGGGTCAGCACTGAAGGCCTGTTGGGAAAGCGTCGGGCCGACAATACCGACAACCTTCTCCTGGTTGATCAGATTCTGAAAGGCATTGATCGCCCCAGCTTCATCACCTCCGGTATCCTGAAAAACTAGACGAATCGGGGTTCCGTTCACCCCTTTTTTGTTGAAATACGTTTCGGCAATTTTTGCGCCAAGGATCTGTTCCTGCCCAAACAGCGCCACATTACTGGTCTGCGCAACGGCAAGTCCAATCGGAATTGGAGCGTTTACATGCTCGGCATACGCCAAGCCCGAGCAGAGCACCAACAACAGCGTTACCGAGATGATTCGTTTCATGGGCAACCTCCAGAAAGATGATTTACAGCACTATTTGAAATATTGTCGGCATGAGGACGCATTGTGAAGTGACAGATTATATAGTCCCGTGAGCATTGCAATGTCAATATCATAACAGTGTATTGCTGATTTCAGGTGCTTGGTAACGTATCAATCAACTCTTTCCTACGGGCACCATGGTAGTCAGGTATATTCCGGTCAGGATCAGTGCGCTGCCGATCAGGTGGAACGCACGAATCGACTCACCCAGAAACACGGCTGACAGAATAGCTCCGAAAACCGGCATCAGATACAGAAAGAGACCGGCCTTGTTGGGACCGACTTCCCTGACCGCCCGGTTCCAGAAGATAAAAGCCAGCACCGAAGGAAACAGCGCAACATACAGAATGCCGACACTGTTCGCGAGGTTAAGCACAAAACGCCCCCCCTGGCTGTACTCCCAGGCGTACAATATCGATAGCGGTATCAGCCCAACCGCGACGATTGATGTGAGAAAACTAAATGGGTGGATACCCGCGGGACGCTGCCGGAGCAGGAATGTATAGAAAGCCCAGCAGATGACGGCCAGAAGAATCCAAATATCTCCCCGATTGATCTGAAGCGTCAGGAGAACGTCCGGATCGGCGCGGCAGATGATAGTCAGCACCCCGATCAGGGAAAGAGCGATTCCAATCCCCTGCCGAGGCGAAACCGGTGTGGCCGCCAGAAAGTGCGAGAGCAGCACGATAAGTATCGGAATAACCGAATTCAGGAGTAGCGCGTTTGTAGCGGTAGTAGAGTGAAGACCGATATACACGAAGGTGTTGAAACACGAAACGCCGAGCAGACCGTAGACGGCCAGCAAGCGCCGGTTTTGTCTGAGCAGCGGCCAATCGGCGCGTATATGGTGAATCGAGAACGGGATAAGAATCAGAAAAGCCAGCGTCCAGCGCCAGAAGGCAAAACTGATGGGAGGAACACTGTTTTTAACGGCCCGCCCCAACACAAAGTTTCCGGCCCAGAACAGGGCGGTCAAGGTCAGGAGCAGAAACGGGTGGGCTTTAATTCTCATTTTTTTAGCACTTATCCTGTTTATCAGGGTCAGGTGACAATGATGTTGACTGCACGGATGTGCGTCTTCTGCGGCGGTCTTTCTGCTTGCGCAGCTTTTCGATCCGTTTCATTTCAGCAGTAACTACTCCGGAAGCGGCCTCAATACGCTCAAGCAACTCACGGCGCGCCAAAAAACGGTTCACCGACTGGCTCCTCTCCCGCATGCAGGTCACCTGAAGGCCGGTCGGCGCATGCTTCAGCTGCACACAACTGGATGTCTTGTTGACATGCTGGCCGCCGTTTCCGGATGAGCGGACGAAGCTCTCCACGAGATCTTCTTCGCGCACCCCCAACTCGGCCATTTTTTGCCGCAGCCAGCGATTTTTTTCTTCACTTACGGCAAATTCAGGCATGACGTAACTATCCGGATTCAGATAAATTGTTTTCAGCTGTACCTATACCACATCGACCGTGATTTCAAGGAATATTCCCCTATCCGGTGAGATATTGCCTGTTCCGTTCCGCTATGCTATAAAACTGCGGAACGACAAAACCGCACCGGAATCAAAGGAGCAGTGTGAAAGCGCATCTTCTGCAACGCTGTTGGGTCACATTTTCAGTATATGTCGTCGGGATGTACGCGTCATGCCTGAACAGGTTTGTCATCAAGGGGGGCCGCAACGTCCCGCATGACGGCCCTGTCCTGATAGCTTCCAATCATATATCGGCCTATGACACTATCTTTCTCCCCTGGGCCGTCATCAGACATAATCCGCTCCAGATGCTCTGGGCGCCGGCCAAAGAAGAACTGTTTGAAAACACGTTACTGCGCCTGATCTATTCTTCATGGGGAGCCTTCCCGGTCAAGCGCAAGCGGGACGTCAGGGCGGGGCGCAAGTTGAACGACCTGCTGCAGGGCCAGAAAGTCATGCTGTTCCCGGAAGGTACACGTCATAAAGACGGACAATTGGGCTCCGGCAACCGCGGAGTCGGAAAGATTATCTACGATACCCGTCCAGCCGTTATTCCAACGGCTTTGATTGGGCTGAACCGCTGGAAATTTCCCGGATTCAGGCAAGAGGCTACCGTCGTTTTCGGTGCTGCTCTCGATTTCAGCGACCTGTACCTGAGGGAAGATTCCAAAGAAACCCATCTATTGATAGTTGAGCGAGTCATGCAGGCAATTGCAGCGCTATTAAACGGCGAAGGAGCATTTTGTGGCAGAAAGTGAAGAACAGCTTGTAGAGATTTTCTGCGATGGCGCCTGCAGCGGCAATCCTGGTCCGGGTGGTTATGGAGCGATCCTGCGCTGCGGCGGACGCGTGAAGGAGCTGAACGGCGGCGCCGGAGAAACAACCAACAATCGCATGGAAATGACGGCGGCCATTGAAGCGCTTCGCCTGCTGAAACGCCCCTGCCGTGTATCGGTCACCACTGATTCCCAATACCTGGTTAAAGGCATGACGGAATGGATAACCGGTTGGCAGCGTAAAGGATGGCTCAACAGCAAAAAGGAGCCGGTCGTAAATAGAGACCTGTGGGAGCTGCTTCTTACCCTTGCCAAACCACATTCAGTGCAATGGAAGTGGGTTAAGGGGCATGACGGACATCTGGAAAATGAACGATGTGATCAACTTGCGAGGAACGGAATTCCCACATAAAGAGGGATCAGGGCACGGTCACTTGAGTACCGGTACGACACCAATCAGGCTGAATCCATATTTGGGATGTGTAACGGCATGCGTATTCGGAAATTTCAAGAAGAGCCACCCTTGAAAGATGGAGGTGCCGTTTTCACTGATACGAACCTTTGCACCAGGGTTTATCGGCTCATTTGAAGAGGTTGTGATTGTTGCACCTTCCATTGTAAATGCGGGGAGAAAGGCTTCCACCGTTATGGTTAGTGTGGTAGAGGGCACCTTGAATGGCGAACCGACCGGAACCAGATAAATATTTTCCGTCCCGCGGGTTTTATCAATCACGGCAAGCTTGATAGCCTTCCAGCGACGGGAGACCTCCGAGGGGACAATAATGGTTTTTTCTTTCACGGTGCGATGCGAGGCGCTTGGCAAGAGGTTATCAGGCACTGTTTCGGCGTGTCCCTGGCAGACAGCCAGAACAAGCACCGAAATAAAAGCAGATATGAACAGCTGTACTATTCGAGCAGAAATCAATGCGGTATCCGATAAAATAGTGGCGGAGAGACAGGGATTCGAACCCTGGATACCGGTTTCCCAGTATACTCGCTTAGCAGGCGAGCGCCTTCGACCTACTCGGCCATCTCTCCGTGTGTGCGCAACATGTCAGTAACGGTGGGATTTGATACCTACCACGCTCCGCAAAATAAATCAAGCCTAAAGAAACCACAACACGAAATCCGCAACTCGTCAGCATAAAATCCGTCCCGCTTGACCAACCAATCCCGGCTTATGAGGAGCGTTTTACCACCGATACTATTTGCCTTTTTTCAGATCGATTAAAATCAGCCTGGCTACCGCTTTGAGCGTCTCAAAAACCCCTTCTCCAGTTGTTGCACAGGCTGCAAATTCCGGGACATCTGTAGGATTAAGCTCGCGCCGCAACTCTTCAACAAACATGATATCCGGCAAATCCCGCTTATTATACTGAATAACGTACGGCAGCTTGTCCAGATCATACCCTTGCTCCGTAAGATTTATCCTCAAGTTTTCAAGCGACTCAATATTTGCGTCTATTCTCTCTTCCTGCGAATCCGCAACAAAAACCACACCATCAACACCTTTTAAAATCAGCTTCCTGGACGCATCGTAAAAAACCTGCCCCGGAACGGTGTAAAGATGAAAACGGGTCTTGAATCCTCTGATTTCTCCCAACGAAAGCGGCAAAAAATCGAAGAACAGCGTCCGTTCGGTCTCTGTCGCCAGACTTATCATCTTGCCTCTGGCATCCGGTGCTGTCTTTTGATAAATATATTGCAAATTTGTCGTTTTCCCGCAAAGACCCGGGCCATAATAGACTATTTTACAATTTATTTCACGTAACGCGTAGTTAATGAAAGACATCAGTTGGTTTTACCTGTTGATATTTTTGGATTTCAGCCAAAAAGAGTGTCGATATCGTCGTCAGTAATTTCAGCAAAAGGAAAATCGGAAGAGCCCCGCTTTTCACGTTCCTCGGACTTTTTCACCAATTTCAGAAAAATGGCCGCAAGCTCCTCCGATGATTTTTTTACGCGCAGACGGACAAGGCCGAGGGAAGAACGGCTATCAAACAGAACAACAAGAATAACCCTGCCGCCAACAATGGAAATGTGAAGATTATCTTTTTCTCCTTCGTGAAAGAGAATTGAGAACTCTTTCTCGCCGATAAGCTTGGCCAGTCCGCCCGTAGCGGCAATATTTCCGGCGGTCAGAGAAGCAATTGAGGTGGTGTCAAAACTTTCGGTATCGCCAACGCCTGAGATGAGTTGCCCATTTTTATCTACCAGAAAAATTACCCTGGCGTTGGCTTCCTTAAGCAGACGTTCGATAACTCTATTAATCTCCTGGAACTCTTCGTCGTACATGACCAGCGGTGAATTGGACATGCCCTGTCTCCTTGCGCGGCGGCAATGGTTTTATCACTATCCGGACTTTATATATTTTCGCTCTTGATATAGCAAACCTAATGCCGGCTTTCAAGCTTATTCAAAGCCCCTGCCATGGGTGCGGAAGCAATCAGCTGTTTGCTTTAGAGTGACGGCTGTGATACTGTGTTTGAATATTATAAATTTACGCTCGAACCCGGAAGGCATAAACAATGGAATTGAGTTTTTCCAAAAGCAATGAACCGATTGATCAGATTATCAACAGGTTGATTGAAGAATCAGGCGGCATTCATCATCCTGCAGTTATCAAGGAAATGATTCTTGCAACATTGAAAATCGGTCAGAACGTCGATTACCTGGCAGACCTTAAACTAATTAACCGCACTCTCCGCGAAATGCGCTATACGGCGAAAGTTTTTTCCCCCTATCGTCATCGCAAGAAAGTTACCATCTTCGGGTCTGCCCGCACTGAAGAAACGGACGAAATGTATAAAAAATGCGTGCGTTTCAGTCGCAGCCTGGCGGAAAACAACTACATGGTTATTACGGGGGGCGGCCCCGGCATCATGCAGGCCGGCAATGAAGGAGCAGGCAGCGAAAACTCATTTGCCGTAAATATTCGACTTCCTTTTGAACAAAAGCCGAACCCGATCATGTACCGCAATCCGCGACTGGTGACATATAAATATTTTTTCACCCGCAAGGTGGCTTTTGTTAAAGAGGCTGATGCCATAGTTGTTTTTCCGGGCGGATTTGGCACGCTGGACGAAGCGATGGAAGTTTTTACTTTGATCCAGACCGGCAAAACATCCCCAAAACCGTTGATTCTGATGGACGATCAAAATGGTTACTGGGAGCAATTTATTGATTTTGTCAAAGCAAGCCTACTTGTAAAAGGCTTCATCTCGGGAGAGGACTTTTCGCTCTTCACGGTCACGAAAAGCGAACAGGAGGCGCTTGAAGTAATAAACAACTTCTACAGCACCTATCATTCACTCCGTTTCATTGTAAACCGTCTGGTTATTCGCCTGCAAAAAACGCTTTCCGACGAGCAAATTGCAACACTGACCAGAGAGTTCCCGGAATTAATAAAAAATGGCGATCAAATCCGCAGCTGTGGCGCATTCCCGGAAGAGATCGATGAACCGGATCTTGCCCACCTGCCGCGAATTTCCCTGTTATTTGACCATCATCACTACGGATTGCTGGTTGCATTCATCAACAGAATTAATTCGTTTTAACCACTTTAACCGTGTCCGAGCCACTTGGTTCATTGACATCATCTGGCGCTTGATGATATGATTATAAGATAAAACTCATCACGGGATACCATGCAGGATTTAAAACATATATTACAAAAAAAATCAGCATCGGGCTTCAATATTCTCACTGACTGTTCCAAGAACAGGCGTCTTATACCGGCCAGTAAACAGGTTCGCCCCAGACTGTTTACTCTTAAGGGGAAACGCCTCCGTCGACTGAAGCCGGTTCTGCTGTTCATTGCCATTGTTCTGTCGCTGGCGCCGCTCTGCGTTCTGACGCTGAATCAGACAAAGTTGACCGGATCACAAATCCGAGACTGGCTTGCATCTTTCACCGCGCCGACTCCAAAGCCGGCTGAAGCGGCCAAACCGCCGGTTTCAGTCACTCGCTTTGAAGCCGCCAGCGCTCTGCTTGAAACCGCCGACATTGCCGGGGCAAAAATATCTGCCCGCACCCCTGAAGGGTTGCAGCACATATTTACCATTCAGGGTGACATGCAGCGAAGAGTCCATGATTTTATGGCAAAAAGCCAGGTTCCGTACGGTGTCTTTGTCGCTATTGAACCGGCGACCGGCAGGATTCTCGGCATGACCGCTTACTCATCGGTTGATCCGAGCTGGGCAAAACGTTCTGCCTACGATCTGTATCCGATGGCTTCGCTGTTCAAAATCATTACGGCCTCGGCAGCGCTTGAAAACCATAAAATCACGCCTGAATCCGTTATCGAATTCCGTGGCAATTCCCACTCCGAGAACCCGCGTTATTGGGATTTAAACCCTCGCGGCAGGAACAACCGCATGGATGTCACCTATGCCATGGGCAAATCGATCAATCCGGTTTACGGACGTGTGGCAAGCGACATTGCCGGAAAATCGTCCGTAATGGAATCCATTTCCCGCTTCGGCTTCAACCAGGAACTGCTGCCGGGCATTCCGGCCAAACAGAGCAAGGCTGCAGAACCGACCACTGTTCGTGACTTGAGATTAATGGGAGCCGGCCTGGATCATGACGTTAAAATTTCTCCGTTGCACGCCGCGGTTATAATGTCGGCAATAGCGAACGGCGGAAAAATGATGGCCCCAGGTCTTACCAGCAGCGTAATCGATGGCAAGGGGATTGAAAAAGAACCCTTTACCCCACGCGAACTACGCCGCCTGGTCTCACCCGAAACATCGGCCTCATTGACACGGATGCTTTCCAGCACCGTCCTGACCGGCACCTCCCGCAAAGCATTTCATGATCGCCGGGGCCGACCGCTTCTGAACATCCCTATAGCAGCCAAGACAGGATCCATCAACGGTACGGACCCTAAAGGTCACTACTCATGGTTTGCGGCTTTCGCGCCGATACAGAACCCTCGTATCGCGCTGGTTGCTCTGGTTATCAATCCTGACAAATGGAAGATCAAGGCGTCGCAGGTCGGAGAACAGGCTTTGGAAGAATTTTTCAGGAAATAGAGTGATTATCAGCCCGCCATGCTATTTATCGGAGCTGGCGGAATAGGTCAGCAGTCGCAACTCTCCATCTTTCATTTCGCCATAGGTAAACTGTTCCATCCAATCGCCGAGAGACAGGACGGCAAAAGGAGTATCCGGAAGGTTTTCACGAAGAGCAAGATGAAAGTGGCCGGTGACCAGACCGTCACACCCCTGTTTCTGGAGGCTGCGGGCAAAATCAAGCAGGATCAGACGGTAATCCCAGCGGGATGCCTTGACGGCATAACCGGCTTGACTTCGTTTCTGCAGACGCTCTCTTATTTTTTCCGCCCATGACGGAGGAAAATGCCCGACAGCGGCGGCCACCAACCGTGTGCGCAACAGAAACCGCAGCAGACGATAGCAACGGTCCTCCCTGTTGATCTGATCACCATGACAGACATAAAGCCGCTTGCCCTGTATACATTCGATGGAAGGGCCGGTATGGATTTCGGCCTTCAGCCGGTGTGAAAAAACATCACCCAGATGGAAATCGTGATTTCCTTCAAAATAGACAAGTCGGCAACCGCGAGCAACCAGCCGTTCCAAGGCATCAAGCACCGGATCATACTGTGTAAAAGGTTGTGATGGGAACCCAAGCCAGAAGTCGAACAGGTCGCCCATAATATAGAGGGTATCCAGCTCTCCCTCCAGCTCATGCAGAAAGCTGAGCAGTTGCCGGCAGTTGTTATCATCCGGTGCAACAAGGTGGGCATCGGCTATAAATATGGTACGCATGATGCGGATTGTGCTTCGATCAGCAGTAAAAAGTCAACAAGAAGAAGATATATTTGAAAAATGGCATAAGGGGAAACTGGATGGCAACGATTCACAGTGTTGAAATATTGTGGGAAGATCTGTTTGGCGCATTTACCAGCGGACAGCTTGATAAAGCCTATTATCTCGACCGGCTGACCGGTGAAATATTCTCTGTTCCAGCAACATCCGATAACAATGAAGTCCGGCAGCAGCTCCTGAACAACGGCGAACGGTTCCTGGAAATCCCCCCGTTCGACTATCGGAGCGAACGGCAGATAATGATGGAATTTGTCACACAGATATCAGATTCTGAATTAAGGATTTTGCTGAATAATTCATTGGCCGGGAAAAAGCCGTTCGGAAAAATTGAAGACATCCTCTCGTTTTACCCGCACGAAGAAGATCGTTTTGCGTTACTGAAGGATCAATTCCTTTCCAATCGCCTTAAAACCTGGATGGAAGAAAACAACCTGTTTACGGCTGAAGCGGTTCTGCATGGCACGAAGCACGCCTAGGAGGAATAATGGAGCACGCTCACCATCACCATGCGCCACGGAACGATTACGGCAGATTCATTGCCACGATACTGCTTTTCTGCCTGCTGGCCGCAGCCGGTTACGCACTGCAGCACACCATCTCGTGCTTTCTCCTCTCCTGGGTAATTGCCTATCTTCTCGATCCTCTTATCGTGCGTGCCGAGCGGCGTGGTATCAGGCGGCTCTACGCGCTGGTACTTCTGTATGTCATTATGGGGCTTCTGACCGTTTTTTTTCTGGCATTCATCGTTCCGGCCATCACCATCAGCTGGAACTCTTTCGTCCTTGATCTGCCGACCTATATCGTGAAACTCAAACAGGTCGCCCTGGATTGGAAAAGCCGCCTGCCTGACCGCTACGGTTCTGACGAGATTCAGTGGCTGATCGATAAGGCATCGGCCAAAATTGACACGGCGGCTGAAAAAACCGGGTTCTGGGCTTACAACTTCGGGACCAGTATCTTTTTCAATCTTTTCAACATTGTACTCTCACCGATTCTGGTATTCTTTATGCTTTATTACAAGCATACCGTCATCGAAACGCTGATTTCCTGGCTCCCTGAAGGGCGGCGCGGCCAGATTACCGAAATCGCCAACGAGGTCAACAGCAGCATCGGCGGCTATCTGCGCGGCCAGGTCGTGGTTTCCATCATCGTGGCGCTGCTGGCAACCATCGCTCTTTTTGCCCTCGGCATCCCTCATCCGATATTTTGCGGCGCTTTTGCGGGCGCAGCCTCAATCCTGCCGTTCATCGGCGTAATCATCGCAACCCTGCCGGCGCTCTTTTTTGCCTGGTTTAAATTCCAGTCCGCAGCCATGCTCGGACAGACAACGTTTGCCTTTGCACTGATCTACTTTGTCGAAGGGTATGTCATAAAACCGCTGGTCTTCAAGGAAGCGATGAATCTGAACCCACTGGTAACCATCATCATGGTCATGGCTCTCGGTGAAACGCTCGGATTCTGGGGAATTCTGCTGGCGCTCCCCATTGCTTCGGCCATTAAAATTACCTGGGGACATTTCGTGCATGGCGATTTCAAACAGAGGTAACAATTTGTGAACAAGGAACCGATTTCAATATCCGGGGAATCCAATGCCGATGGCACCGACCGGGTCGAAGATGCCAGACCGGAACCGGACGGTGAATTGACCTTTGGCGTACGCGGATTGCACTGTGCATCATGCGTCAACACCCTCGAAAAGAAGCTGCTTGAACACCCTGCAATTACTACCGCGATCGTCAATCTGGCCGCGGAAACCGGATTTGTCCGTTTTGACCCTCAGAAGATCGGCTCCGCAGATATATTCAGCATCGTTCATGCAGCCGGCTACACTCCGGTGGAAATGAACAGAGCTGAAACAACCCAGGATGACGGCCTGCGTTCTGGGCGGAACTGGTTCATCTTCTCGCTGCTGGCCTCACTGCCGATCATGTTCACAATGGGAATACACTCCAATCGCGCCGTTATGCAGCTCAACCTGCTGCTGGCCACCGCGGTGCAGTTTTCAGCAGGCCTGATATTCTATCGCGGGGCCTGGAGCGCTCTCAAAAACCGCAGCGCCAACATGGATGTACTGGTAGCCCTGGGCACCTCGGCCGCTTATTTTTATTCTCTGGCCGCCTACTTTGGACTGCTCGGCCCGCATCGTGAAGTATTCTTCGAAACTTCGGCCATGCTGATCTCCTTTATCCTCCTCGGTAAATATCTTGAAGCCAGAGCCCGTGGCAAAGCAAGTGAGGCGCTCAAGAAGCTGCTCCACCTGCAGGCCGACAAGGCGTGCCTGGTCACGGAAACCGGTGAGAAAGAGGTGCCTGCCTCTGTTATCCGGGTCGGCGACGTCGTTCTTGTTCGTGCCGGGGATATAATTCCGGTCGACGGCGTCGTTCTTGACGGCGGCGGCGCCGTCAATGAGAGTATGATCACCGGCGAATCCCTTCCGGTACTGAAGAAAGCGGGGGATACCGTTTCCGGAGCCACAATCGGGACTAATGGCGTGATGCGGATCCGGGCGACCCGAATCGGCGAGGCGACCCTGCTGGCGCAGATCATAAAAATGGTGCGCGAAGCACAAGGGGACAGGGCTCCGATTCAAAAGTTCGCCGATTCCGTCTCCGCCTGGTTTGTGCCGATAGTACTGCTGTTGTCCGCGGCAACTTTTGTCGTTTGGTACTCGGTTCTTGCCAGTGACTTCCTGACCGCCTTCCGTTTTGCGATCGCCGTGCTGGTAATCGCCTGCCCGTGCGCGATGGGGCTGGCAACGCCTACCGCCATCATGGTTGGAAGCGGTATTGCCCTTGGTCGAGGCATACTGGTAAAAAGAGGCTCCGTTCTAGAAACAATTTCCAAACTACACGTTCTCCTGCTCGACAAAACCGGCACCTTGACCAAGGGAACTCCCGAGATGACCGACCTTGTTCCGGTCGCGCGCAGCGTTGACCCGATCAAGCTGCTGGAGTGTCTTGCTACCGCAGAAGCATATTCCGCTCATCCGCTGGCACAAGCGGCGATTACGGCGGCACGGGAAGCGGGGGTCGAACCGGGGCGGGCCGCCGACTTCGAAGAACGTGGCGGTTTCGGAGTAACCTGCTCATACGGCGGATTTCAGCTGGCTGTCGGCAACGAGAGGCTGATGGCAGAGATCGGCATTGTACTGACGCCGCTCTCAAAGAAATGTGCCGAATTGACGGAGGCCGGCAAATCGCTGGTCTATGTTGCCGCCGGTAATTCGCTGGTCGGTGTCGCCGCCTTTGCCGACACCCTTAAACCCGGTTCGGCGGAAGCTATAGCCGAATTGCGCCGCATGGGCATTACCACCTGCATGATCACCGGCGACCACGCCGATGTTGCCGCTATCGTCGCGAAACAGGCTGGAGTAGACTCATTTGAAGCCGAAGTCATGCCTGTTCGCAAACGGGAAGTGGTGCAGGATTACCAGAGTCGCGGCATGATCGTCGGCATGGTGGGTGACGGCATCAATGATGCGCCGGCTCTTGCCCAGGCTCAGATCGGCATTGCCATCGACGGAGGGACCGATGTCGCCAAGGAGACCGGCGATATCGTCCTGATGCGTAATGATTTAATGGACGTTGTGCGGGCTATAGCAATCGGCCGCGCTACCCTGGCCAAGATCAAGCAGAACCTGTTCTGGGCTCTCTGTTACAACATACTCGGCATTCCGATAGCAGCCGGCATGCTGTCTGGTTACGGCATCACTCTTAAACCGGAATACGCCGGACTGGCAATGGCTTTATCCTCGGTATCGGTCGTACTGAACTCATTGCTGTTGAAACGAATAGGAAAATCAATGTAATCGTTATTGTCGGATATTTTACTGGGGGTTTGAATGTCTCTTTTTAAAAGAGCACGTAACAGTTTTGGCATATCTTTTTCGGCAGTTACCGTTATTTTATTACTGACCGGCATATCAGGCGCGGAAGAGCAGGGGATGTCGAATCTCACCAAGCCTTCTACCGAAGCAAAAACCGAATCCGGTAAAAACCTGTCCACGCAACCGGACAGGTTTTCCAGCGACTACATCAAAGGGTACTTCACCGACACCGGCAAGATGCTCTCATCACCGGTCAACTGGGACCAAGGCGATTGGCTGAAAGCCGGCCTGGTAATCGGGGCAACCTCAGGATTATATCTCGCCGACGGCGACATCAGGAATTTTGCCCAAAAAAATCAGAGCACGGTCGGAGACAGAGGCGCGGCAGTTGGTAATGCGCTCGGCAATCCGCTATACACCTTACCGCCGCTCGGCCTGTTCTATCTTTATGGTTACCTCAATGATGACACGAAAGCGCGCCGGACATCCCTTCTGGCCGTGGAAAGCCTCGCCATCAGCGGCGCCTTTACCTGGACATTAAAAGAGGTGGCCCAGCGCCCCCGCCCCTATACCGGGGAAGCTCCTACCACCTGGAATGGTCCAAGCCACAAAATTGCCGACTACTCCTTTCCGTCAGGTCATTCCACGGCGGCATTTTCAATTGCATCCGTAGTTGCCGAAGAGTACGGCGCCAACCCTTTCGTACCGCCGATTGCGTACGGACTCGCCACGCTTACCGGTTTTGCGCGTGTTTACAGTGACCAGCACTGGGCGTCCGACGTTTTTTTCGGTGCGGCGGTCGGCTACTTCGTCGGGAAGGTCGTTGTCCGCTACAATACGATACAGGGGAACACCAACTTAAAGATTATGCCGATGTTCAGTCAGCAAGGATTCGGCCTGACCGCATCATACCGGTTTTGACAGTTGCCAAGCACACTTTGCATGATAAACTCTCAGCTGAGTGATTTCAGCTGGAGAGGTACTTCATGCAACCCCTGCAAATGATTATTGACCGCGAGGATGGAAACGGTCTTCTCTCCCGACGAATAAAACTGTTTGCCTGGGTACTGATTACCTGCTGGACGCTGCTGATTTTTATCTCGTGGTACTGGAATTACAGGGCCGAACAGAAAGTCTTTCACAAGGTCGCAATGGCCGAAGCTCGCGCCGTAATCGAGCGGGATGCGCTGTATCGCCGCTGGGCTTCGTCTCGCGGCGGCGTATATGTGCAGGCTACCGCGCAAACTCCTCCTAATCCATATCTCACCCATGCTCCCGAGCGCGATATCAGCACCCCTTCCGGAAAACAGCTGACCCTCATCAACCCAGCCTACATGACCAGGCAAGTCAATGAGCTCTCTAAAGAAGGGAGTATTTTTCTCGGACGCGCCCACATCACCAGCCTGAATCCGCTTCGCCCCGAAAACGCCCCCGACCCCTGGGAAGGTGAGGCGCTCCACTCTTTCGAACATGGCGCCAACGAGGTCAGCACAGTCGCTATAATGGATGGCAAACCGTTTATGCGACTGATGAGACCCTTTGTTACCGATGAACCATGCCTGAAGTGTCATGCTTCACAGGGATATAAGATCGGTGCCATACGTGGCGGGATTAGTGTTTCAATTCCAATTCAGCCGTTGATAGATACCAGCCGCGAACAGATTATCGGATCTCTTACTTTTCACGGACTGATCTGGCTGCTTGGTCTGGGAGCGACCGTGGCGGGGTCACACCAGCTTTCACGGAGCGCTACCGCGCAAAAGCAGATCGAAAACGAGCTCCATCTGCAAACCGTGCAGATGGAGCAAGAAATCGCCGAACGCCAGATGACTCAGGAATCACTGCAGGAAAGCGAATCTCATCTGAGGATTGTCGCGGATTATTCGTCGAACTGGGAATACTGGCGTTTGCCGGACGATAGATTCCTCTATATATCACCATCGGTAACGCCCCTGACCGGATACCAAATTGATGATTTCGAAACTGACAGCGAACTGATACACACACTCATACATCCCGATGACCGCGAACTGTTCAAGCATCACGTTCATGACAAGGATTCAAACGGCCAGATCCTGCCGGTCGAGCTCAGGATTATCTGCAAGAACGGTGAGGTGCGCTGGATCAGTCATGTCTGTCAGCAGATTTTTACATCTGACGGCCTCCCATGGGGGTGGCGGGCCAGCAACCAGAATATTACCGAGCGAAAACAGATGGAACAGGAACTATTCGATCAAACCGAAAGGCTTGTAGAGGAGGTAGCCGAGCGCGAGGCGGCACAAGCAAAGCTGGAAGAACTGAACCATTCGTTGGAAGATCGCATCAATCTGGCGGTAGCCGATCTGCGTAAGAAGGATCAGACATTGATTCAGCAGGGGCGCCTGGCCTCCATGGGCGAAATGATCAACAACATCGCCCATCAGTGGCGTCAGCCGCTAAACAATATCGGTCTGATCATTCAGAACTTGCAGATTTCGTACGACGCAGGCACGATATCACATGACGAAATGAAGAAGGACATCGGCACGGCAATGGACGTTATCATGCACATGTCACGCACTATTGACGACTTCCGCAATTTTTTTCGCGGAGACAAACAGATAGAGCGCTTTCCTGTCGGTAAAACGGTCCGACACGCAATCGAGTTCGTTTCCGCGGCAATGTCCAGCCATAACATTCAGCTGGAGCTTGAAGATAACGAAACTGTCACCGCTATCGGTTACCAGAACGAGTATGCACAGGTACTGCTCAACATACTCTCCAACGCCCGGGAGACCAGCATCGAGCGAGGTGTCGCCGCCCCTCACATCCGGATCCGTGTCACGAGTGAAAACGGGCAATCCGTCGTCCGCATCCGCGACAATTGCGGCGGCATCCCGGATGAAATCATGCCGAGGATTTTTGACCCCTACTTTACTACCCGCCCACCTGACAAAGGCACCGGCATTGGTCTTTATATGTCAAAAGTGATAATTGAACAGAATATGAACGGGCGGCTGACCGCCGGCAATACCGAAGATGGGGTTGAGTTCCGCATTGAAGTATAAGTGGCGGCTAGTGGCGAGTGGCGAGTGGTTAGTAACGACAAAACTAATTACAAGCCATTCGCTACTTGCTACTTGCTACTTGCCACTCGCTACTTATCCTTCAGCCGTTCGCACGCCTTTTCAAACAGGGAGGCAGATTCAATATAAGCCTTGAGCACCTGGGGGTCGAAGTGCTGCGGCATGGTTCTGCCGTCCCCTTCGGTGATTATCCTGAAGCTCTTTTCATGATCAAAAACCGGCTTGTAGGAACGGGCGCTTCGGAGGGCGTCATATTGGTCCGCGAGTGCTACTATCCTTGCCTCTATCGGTATTTGTTCCCCCTTAAGGCGGTATGGATAGCCACTGCCATCCCAACGTTCGTGATGTGAAATTGAAATATTTTTTGCGAAAAACAGCCTCGGATGCTCCCCGATAATTTTTGCGCCGGTTACGGTATGCTCTTTGATGCTGTCGAATTCCTCATCGGTGAGTTTGCCCACCTTTGTAAGGAGGTCGGGATGCATATGTATCTTGCCGACATCGTGCAGAGTCGCTTCAATCTTGATCTTGCGGACAAATGTATCCGGCAGTCCGAGCGTCCGGGCTAAAATGGCGCTGTATTCGCCGACCCTTAATATATGGTTGCCGGTGCCCTCGTCATTGGCCTCGGCTGCGCGCGCAAGCGAATACACCATATATTCAAAAGCGTTTTCGGTCTCGCGTATCTGAGAGGAGAGCGATCGCATAAAATGGCTTTGCACAATCAGGCTTTTTATTACGGCGCAGTCGTATTCCGAATTCGCCCGGCCGTAATTAAGCGCAAAGATGCAGATGCTGCTCCCCGCATACCAGAGGATGTTTTTAACCTTTATACCTATGGACCTGAACTCCTGTATGAATTGCCCGGTCTCCGTATCCATGTGATCATCCGGGCTGTTGAAGTAGATCACCCGTTTATTGCCTCTCAGATCCAGGTACCGGTCTGTGAGAAAACCTTTTTTAATATCAAACCTCATGAATTGCCCAGCCAGATATTCATACCTCATCCAGCGCAAGTCACCATAATCGTCCTCAAATTGGGCGATGACAATTGCCGGTTTACCCTTTTCATTACTTTTATGACTTATGATCTGGTCTACTATCTTGTCAATGTTTGACACAAAGTCATAACTGATTGGATTAAAATCTTCCATGATCTTCTCACCAAACAGTGACAGATCGTTAATACTGTTATATGACAGACGGAGGCTGTCGCCAAAGCTTTTAGCCTTGAAGAGCATTTTTACGCGCGCAAGGACTTCATTTTTGTCAAAGGGTTTGGCTATAAAATCGTCGGCGCCCGCCTCAATGCAGTGCATCCTGTCGTCACCGGAACCGGGCGTGATGAGCATGACAACAGGTATGTTTCTTGTCGCTTCTCCGGCTTTTATCTTCCGGCAGACATCAAAACCGCTCCCCCGCGGCATCATGACATCAAGCAGCACCAGATCTACCGGATGTCTGTCCAGTTTTTGGAGCGCCTCTTGTCCGTCAGCGGCACAAATAACCTCATAGCCTTGCTCATGCAGAAGCAGGTCGAGCAGCTTGAGGTTGGCAGCTTCATCGTCAACACAAAGTATTTTTGGCTTGCGGTTGTACACTAAGCACTCCCTGGTAACTTCACTCGCATCTTGTTCATTGAATCCGCCTCTATTCAACCTGGCGGCAGAGCAGGCAGTGGTATGCAAACGACATCACCACTCAATGGGAAACTCCGGTATGCATAATTATGACAGCCAGGTATTTTATACAAATTAAACGTAAAAAGCGACCAAAATGGCCGCTTTTTACGTTTAATTAGGACTGCAATCAAACATAATCTACAGCTTAAACCTTCCCACCATACGCTGCAGTTCAGTGGCCAACGACGAAAGCTGGGAGGCAGCTGCGGCTGTCTCATGTGCGCCACGGGCGGTCTCAGATACGACATCGGTAATCTGGTGGATGTTGCTGGAGATCTCGCCGGTCACCGCGGTCTGTTCCTCGGCGGCGGTGGCGATCTGATGCACCTGCATGCTCACCTCACCGATCGCATCGACGATCTGCTGAAGCGCGTTGCCCGATTTGCGCGAACTCTCCATCCCTTTTTCGACTTCATTGACACCATTTTCCATGCTCCCCACCGCGCCGGCTGTTTCGCGCTGGATCGCCTTGATCATCTCGCCGATCTCCTTGGTAGCCTTGGTAGTGCGATCCGCCAGGGCACGAACCTCGTCGGCGACAACAGCGAAACCTCGGCCCTGCTCTCCGGCACGGGCCGCCTCAATCGCCGCATTCAAAGCCAGCAGGTTGGTCTGGTCGGCGATGTCCTCGATGGTGCCGACGATTGCGCCAATCTGGTCGGAGCGGGCTCCAAGGCTCTCCACGGTCCGGGCAGATTCCTGAACACGCTCGGCGATATTCTGCATTACCACAAGCGTTTCCTGAACCACTGAAGCTCCACCGGTTGCTGTAGCATTAGCTCGACCGGAAATTTCAGAAGCAAGGGAACAGTTGTGCGAAATATCATTAGACGTGGCGGACATCTCTTCGCTGGCGGTCGCCACGGTGGTGGATTGGCAGGCAACCTCCTCGGCAGCGGTGGCAATCTGAGTAGCGGTAGAGTGTAACCGATTTGCAGCCTCCGATACTTGGCTGGTATTGCCGGCCACCTGCGAAATGATTGCATGGATATTGTCCACGAAGCGGTTAAACCAGCGGGCAAGCTCGCCAAATTCATCCTTGCGATCAGTTTCGAGACGCCTGGCCAAATCCCCCTCACCCTCGGCGATGTCCTTGAGCATATACAGCATCCGGGAGAGTGGCGTAGTAATGCTGAACATCACAAACAGGCCGATGATAATGGTAATGCTACCCAAAACCACCGAAAGCACGATGCTGAATACCAGCGCTGTTTTGGCCTCGGAAGCAAGGGTTACGGCGGTATTGGTGATATCCTTGGCAAGGACATCCTCTACCTCCTTCATGGTGTTGATTTTTTCGGTGATGAGGGAGAACCAGCTCTCCGGCGTGATGCCGAAACCGCCGGCCATTCCCTTTGCCAAAATGGCATTGCGCATTTCTTCGACTTTCTGGAATACCGGAGCCCGGCTCTTTTCGTCAAAAGCAGCCACTTCGGCAGTTAAAGCATACTGCTTATACAGATCCAGATAGTTTGTTTGGGCGGCCCGAACCTGCAGCATCCTCTGATATGTTTCGTCATTGAACGCGTTGGCAGCCAGGACAGCGTTCAGGGTAGCACGCTCCTTACCGGTCTCTTCCTTGGCCTTTACAAAGGCATAGTAAGCGGTAGCAGCTCTCATAATTTCATGGCTTTTACTGGTTGTTGAAACGGCGGCAACGACCTCCATGTAGGAGGTTATCTGTTTCGTGTAGAACGTGAAGGAATCCTTCGCATCCAGTTTGAGCGCATCGATGGCGCCGCGCACCTCCTGGATCTTTTCGAGACCGCTGTTTGCCGCGTAGAGCGGTTTTTTTACAAGGTCAAGCGCCGCACCGTTGGCAGCGACATATTCTTTAACCTTAGTCAACTCACCGTTAACCAGACCGCGCTGTTTTGCGAGCTCATCACGGAATTTTTCTCCCTTGGCGTTAATAAAACCGGAGGAGAACCCCCGCTCTTTCTGAATTTCATGAGAGAGCGCACCGACCCGGACGGCAAGTTCAGTCAGAGTCCGTGTTTCGTTAACACTTCCCAGTATTTTGTATTTGTTGATGACCTCGCGCGATGAAAACAGAAACATGCCAATAATCGGCACCAGGATCATCAGAAACAGCTTTAAACTGATACTCATATTTTTAAACATAGACACTCATCCTTTTTTGATTATTTATTCATGAAATTTTTTTTTCCTGTTCATTAATACATCAATTCCATGCAACAAGGCAAACGAATATAACTAAAAAGCGCCGCTAACCGCGTGTTTTATTGAGCTTGCCCTCCGAAGCGCCGCCAATGGCCACACACACGATCCCAGGTCTCACGCGGTAATATATGCCAGCACCTGATCAGGATGCTGCTCAGCTTTGGCAACTTTAGCCCACTGCTTTTTTACTACACCGTCCGGGCCGACGATCACGGTCGAGCGGATCGTACCGAGCGTTTTCTTACCACAGGCAATCTTCTCGCCAAACGCCTCATACGCCTGCATCATCGAACAATCGGGATCACTCAGCAAGACAAACGGAAGGCTGTAATTGGTAATAAATTTACCGTGGGCGGCGATACTGTCCTTGCTGACCCCCAGAATCACGACACCCCTGGCGGTCAGTTCTTTGAAGTTATCGCGAAAACCACACGCTTCCTTGGTGCAGCCGGGTGTGTTGTCTTTCGGATAGAAATAAATCACCACCGTTTTTCCCGCATACTGTTTCAAACTGTGCTGTTTCCCATCGCTCCCTGCCAGCAAAAAACCTGGTGCACTTTTTCCTTCCAGAGACATATGTCCATCCTCCCTAAATTCCAACAAGATCATTTGGATCCATATTGCCATTAAACATTAAAACTACAATATAATAAACGACAAATATTCAAAAAACAATATAAGTCCGTTCTTGACTTGGGTCAAATATTTAATTTGCAACTGGAGTATTGATAACCGCACTAATTGTGCGACTTACTAAAAATGGAGCGTATCGCTTGCATAAGGGATATTACCTGACACTCTCTAAGTAGCTAATAAATAATATTTTTGCAAACAGAGTCTCATTTTCATACCACGGAAGGGGAAAACCGTATGACACATCCAAGCAGGTTTCTGAGCTGTTTCACCGCGCTGTTGGTCCTATTGACCAGCAGCTTTCCCGTTTGGGCAGATCAGGGGAAGGATCTGTTCGACAAACAGTGTGCCGGTTGCCACAGCATCGGCGGCGGCGATGGCGGCGGCCCCGATCTGAAGGGGGTTGCCGAAAAACGTCCGGCTGACTGGCTGGTGCGAGTTATCGTAGAACCGGACAAGCTGACCGCCGCCAAAGATCCGGTCCAGGCCGAACTGGTCAAAAATTTCGGTTTTGAGATGCCTAATCTGGGCATAAGCGCCGACGATGCCAAAAAGGTCATTGCCTATCTAGCTGGAGCCGGCGGCGCAGCCGCTTCGACAAGCTCCACGCCGGCAGCGGAAAAATCCGAAACGGCGGTGACACCGGAACTGATTGCCCAAGGGAAAGCGCTTTTCACCGGGAGCAGCCGTTTTGCCAAAGGGGGCGCGCCCTGTCTCTCCTGCCACCCTTTCACTTATCCGGGCATTGCCGGTGGGAACCTTTCCAATGCCGATTTAAGCGCATCCTACAAGAAGATGGGTGATTCGGGGATGAAAGGAGCGCTCAAAGCGCTCAAATTCCCGATCATGAAGAAAATTTATGCCGACCGGCCGTTGACCGATGATGAGATCACGGCGTTGATGGCTCTGTTCAAGGATTCTGCCACACAGAAAGGTGGCGGCGGTTCAGCTGCTTTCCCGCTGACGGGGGGAATCCTGTTTGTGGTGTTACTACTGACATTGGCTCTTTATAAAAGGAGGATCAGATAATGGCAAACGAGCGGATAAAAGACGACCATACTCCATGCGACCGGGGGTGGGAGGAGTTCTACCGGAACCGGTGGCAGTACGACAAGGTGGTCCGGAGCACTCACGGGGTAAACTGTACCGGCGGTTGCAGCTGGATGGTGCATGTCAAGGACGGCATCGTCGGCTGGGAGCTGCAGGCCAACGACTATCCGCAGTTCAACGGCGATCTCCCCAACCACGAACCGCGCGGCTGTCCACGCGGGGCCAGCTTTTCCTGGTATCTCTACAGTCCGTTGCGGGTCAAACACCCCTATATGCGTGGGATACTGGTCGATCTCTGGCGTCAGGCTCGTTTAGTCCATAACGACCCGGTCGAAGCGTGGAAGAGTATCGTCGAGAACCCCGAGTCTCGCGAAAGTTATACCAGCAAGCGCGGCATGGGTGGGTTCCGCCGTTCTTCATGGGAAGAGGCAACCGAACTGATCGCCGCTTCCTCTCTCTACACGGCCAAAAAACATGGCCCGGACCGGGTTATCGGATTTTCGCCCATCCCGGCCATGTCGATGATCAGCTATGCGGCCGGCACCCGTTTCCTTCAGCTCCTTGGCGGCGTAGCGATGAGCTTCTACGACTGGTACTGCGACCTCCCCCCGGCATCTCCCCAGGTCTGGGGCGAACAGACCGATGTCAACGAGTCGGCCGACTGGTATAACGCCTCCTACATCGTTTTGTGCGGTTCCAACGTACCGATGACCCGCACCCCGGATGCCCACTTCATGACCGAGGCTCGCTACCGCGGCACCAAGGTAGTGGTCATGTCTCCCGACTACAGCATGGCGAGCAAGTTTGCCGATGCCTGGCTGCCGGTGGAACAGGGGCACGACGGCGCTTTCTGGATGGCCGTCAACCATGTGATCCTGACCGAATTCTACGCCAACCGCCAGGTCCCCTTCTTTGACGAATATGTGCGCAAGTACACCGATCTCCCGTTCCTGGTCAAGCTGGGAGAGAAGGAAGGCGCATTAAAGCAGGGAGAATTCCTGCGGGCATCCGAACTGGTGCGGGGCGAAGGGATCGAAAATGCCGATTGGACCCTCTGCGTCGGCGACGGCGCCGGAGATGTCCGTTTCCCGCACGGCAGCGTCGGCTCCCGCTGGAGCAAGCAGGAGGGGAACTGGAACCTCGATATGGTCGACATGGTGGACGGCGGCGAAATAGACTGCAGCCTGACCTTCCTCGGCCAGGAGACCCGTTCGGTCAAATTTTCCTTCGAAGCCGACGGTGACGTGCTTCGTGACGTCCCGGTCAGGCGTGTCATGACGAAAAATGGCGAGGTGACGGTTGCCACGGTTTTCGACCTTCTGATGGCCCAGTTCGGTGTTTCGCGCGGCCTCGGGGGCGACTATCCGACAAACTACCAGGATGACAAGCCCTTCACCCCCGCATGGCAGGAGAAATATACCGGCATAGCCGCCGATTCCGTGATAACGATCGCCCGCGAATGGGCCGTGAACGGTGAGCAGAGCACCGGTCGCAACATGATCATCATCGGCGCCGGCGTCAACCACTGGTACCACAACGACCTGATCTACCGGGCCGCCATAACTGCCCTGATTTTGACCGGGAGTGTCGGTCGGAACGGCGCCGGCCTGGCCCACTATGTCGGCCAGGAGAAGGTGGTGCCGCTCGCCCCCTGGACCTCCATCGCTATGGCCCAGGACTGGACCAAGGCGTCACGGTTGCAGAATACGCCGAGTTTCTGGTACATGCATTCCGACCAGTGGCGCTATGACCGCAACTTCGTCGATTACTTCAAGCCGGAGACCGGCGAGAATATGCCGATGCACACCGCCGACTTCAACGCCAAAGCGGTCCGGCTCGGCTGGCTCCCCTTCTCCCCCCATTTCAACGAGAACCCGATCCGCCTGATGGAGCAGGCAGAGGCGGCCGGTGCGACTACCGACGACGAGGTCCGCGCCTGGCTGGTCGACCGCCTGAAGAGCGGCGCAACCCGGTTTGCAGTCGAAGACCCGGACGGCGAAGGCAACTCTCCCAAGGTCTGGTTCATCTGGCGCGGCAACGCGATCTCCTCCAGCGCCAAGGGGCACGAATTTTTCCTCAAGCATGTCATCGGCGCGCCGAACAGCAGCTTTACCGCGAAAGAGGTCGCCAAGGGGCAGGTTAAGGATATCGTCTGGCACGAGAAGGCCCCCACCGGCAAGATAGACCTGGTGGTGGACCTGAACTTCCGCATGGACACCTCGACCCTCTATTCGGATATCGTCTTGCCGGCTGCCACCTGGTATGAGAAATCAGACCTGAACACCACCGATATGCACTCCTTTGTCAACTGCATGGATGCCGCTGTCGATCCGGCCTGGGAATCCAAATCCGATTGGGACATTTTCGCCGGGGTGGCCAAGAAGGTCAGCGAACTGGCGCCGAAGCATTTCCCGGTACCGTTCAAGGATATTATTGCCGCGCCACTGCAGCACGACACACCGGGTGAAATCGCCCAGCGGAGCGTGAAGGACTGGAAACTGGGTGAATGCGAAGCGATTCCGGGGAAGACCATGCCGAACCTCCCGATCATCGAGCGTGACTACGTCAACCTCTACAACCGTTTCATGTCGCTCGGGCCCCACATCGGCCACCTGCATGCCCACGGAGTGAGCTGGGAAGCGGACGACGTCCACGAACAGCTCCTCAAAACCATGCCGACCCGCTCATGGGGAGACAAAACCTTCATCGATATGGAGGATGTGCGCAACGTCGCCGACGTGATCATGGCCCTGGCCCCGGAGACCAACGGCGAACTGGCCCATCGCGCCTACCAGACCCTGGAAAAACGCGTCGGTAAACCGCTGGCCCAAATTTCAGCCGGTGACCGCAACTTCCGCATCACCTGGGAGGGTGTCACCCAGAAACCGCGCCGCCACTTAAGCAGCCCGGTCTGGAGCGGACTGGTAAATGAGAACCGTCCTTATGCGCCATTCACAATTAACGTGGAGCATGGCGTCCCGTGGCGCACCCTCACCGGCCGACAGTCACTCTATCTGGATCACCCCTATTACGGCGAGTTCGACGAGGGACTGCCGACCTTCAAGGGGAAACTCAACCCGGCTATTCTGGACGAGACCGAGGGAGAAACAGGACTGATCCTGAACTTCCTGACCCCGCACGGCAAGTGGAGCATCCACTCCACCTACAGCGACAACATGAGAATGCTGACCCTGTCGCGCGGCGGCCCTGTGGTCTGGATCAACCACGAAGACGCGGCAACTGCCGGGATCGAGGACAATGAGGAGATTGAGGTCTTTAACGCCAATGGCGTGGTGACCAGCCGGGCCGTTGTTTCGTCACGCATTCCACGCGGCGCGGCGATCATGTACCACGCGCCGGAGCGGACACTCAATGTCAAGAAGTCCAAGAAAAGCGGCAAGCGGGGCGGAGTACACAACAGCCTCTCCCGCATCCGCCTGAAGCCGACCCTGATGCTGGGCGGTTATGCACAATTCAGTTATTACTTCAACTACTGGGGGCCGACCGGCGTAAACCGTGACAGCTACGTGGTAGTTAGAAAGTTGAGGGGGTGAGGCAATGAACGTACGAGCACAACTGGTAATGGTATTCAATCTGGACAAGTGCATCGGCTGCCACACCTGCAGTATCTCCTGCAAGAATATCTGGACCGACCGCAAGGGTGCCGAGTACATGTGGTGGAACAACGTCGAGACCAAGCCGGGGGTCGGGTATCCTAAAAAATGGGAGAACCAGGACATATTCAAGGGGGGCTGGCTCCGCGAGAATGGCAAGCTGAAGTT